>JBDTRM010000001.1:0-5511 GCA_039931675.1 Bacteroidia bacterium
TGGATGAACGATTGAACTATACCCATAACAACCCTGTTGAAGCAGGCTTTACAGAAAAGCCCGAAGAATATTTATATAGCAGTGCAAGAGATTACACGGGAGTAAAGGGATTAGTGCCAATAACCATAATTCAATAATGAAATCTTATGGCTTATGTTATATTGCAGAGTAAAAGAAAATTGGATGGTGGGTCTTGTTGCGTCACAAGTCGGGCAGCAGCACGAAGGCCTTGGAAGACTTGCGACAGTGGGGGGGGTAAATAAGATTATTATGTCTGTATTAATAATGGCAGCAATACTATTGCTTCCATTATTTTCTTTTGCCCAAAATCGTGGGAATGTTTGGTGTTTTGGCGATAGTGCGGGTATTAATTTTAATAACATAAATAATCCTGTTCCAATAGAAACAGGATTGAGAACCCGTGGTAGTTGTGCCTCTATTTGTGATACTTCTGGTCATTTACTTTTTTATTCAAATGATCGTACTAACACCTCTGGAGATTATACAACATTTGTTTATGATTCAACTCATAGTATAATGCCCAATGGGGATACTATTGTCGGTGAGGATTGGTATAACGAGTTAGCAATAATCCCTTTTCCAAATAATGATTCTCTGTATTATTTATTTTCTGCGAGCGTATTAGGACCATTAGGTTTGTATTATTCCGTAATTAATATGAAGGCGAATAATGGATTAGGTGATGTAATCTTAAAAAACATTAAGCTAAAATACTTTGCTCAGGTGGACTGCCTTACACCTGTTAAGCACGGCAATGGCAGGGATTGGTGGTTGTTTTTCCGAAAATGGGATCCTAATAATTTAATTCCAAACAATGAGTTCTATTCTTACTTAATAACACCTGCTGGCATTACCAATTATCAAATTCAAAATATAGGAGCTATGCAAACAACAGGTCTTGGCAAAATGCAATTTAATCAAAATGCTGAACGTTTGGCTTACATTAATAAGAGGGGGGTGTTAGAGTTGTACAATTTTGATCGGTGCACTGGGATAATATCTCAAGCCGTTAATGTCTCAAATGAGCCTCCTTCTGCACCATATCCAAATTATTTTTTTTGTGAATTTTCCCCATTGAGTAATTTGCTTTACGTAAGTGTTGAAACAGATACTTCATATTTGCTTCAATTTGATTTGAATGCAGCAAACATTGCTGCAAGTTGTGATACATTATGGTCTTCAAATGGATTTCCACAGTATTGCGGAGGGGCACTCAAAAGAGGATTGGATAACAAAATTTATTTCAGCAATCAATATTATGATGGTATAAATTTCCCATATCCCTACGCTGATTCAGTTTACAATATGTACAATATGAATCTTGGCGTAATTAACTCACCCGATAGCTTAGGGGCAGCGTGTAACTTCCAGCCTTATAGTTTTTATCTTGGAGGTAAACGCACCTATTACGGATTACCTAACAATCCCGATTACGATTTAGGTCCCTTAACTGGAAGTATATGCGATACGTTAACTGCAATAGAAAATATTCAAATTGATAAAGGTGAGTTATTGGTGTCGTACATAACTGCATGGCAAAAAGCATTCATTAATGCACAGCACCTAAAAGGCAATACCTATACGCTTACTGTTACTGATATAATGGGCAGGCAGGTATTCAAAGAAAGGGGCGCGCTGCGCCCGCCTTACTTTACTAAGGATTTGGATTGCAGCAGCTTTAGTAGCGGTATGTATATTATAACTCTTACAACAAATAAGGAGCAGGTGGCAGGTAAGTTTATAAAGGAGTAGTTCAAACCTATAGGCTTTTTTTTGATCAATCATTTTATAATTATCCCGATAGGTATCGGGACTGAAAATAATAACTTCCACTATCAGAAAAGAATTGAACAAGTACAAACAATTCGTTTCCATTTCATCACAGCAATGGCTCGCACCAAGCAAGATGCTTGCGCCAGCTTTGTCCGCACTATGTCGGAGCGATGTGTGTTAGTCTATGTACAGCTGATTAAATAATTTTATTATTACTTTTTGGGAATTAATAATTACAGGACTCGCGAAGACGCCTTGCGTAAGCGACATAGAGATGCTTGCCGGGAAAGGGGGAAGAGGGATTTTTTTGTTGAACCAATCAGCAATCTTTTTTATGAATCAATTAAAATCAGCGTTGCCCGATTGCAATTCAGATGAAGCATAATCACTCATGTTGAAAACTTTTCTGTCTTAAAAGGCGATGTAAAGTATTTTTTTCATATCCTTTGCATAATCAAAAGCCGATCGTGGTGACATTATTTTTTTAAATTCTGTTTCACTCCATCACCAATCAGCGTAAAGTTAAAGAGCAGGAATTACCCCTAATTGACAGGCGAGGTTTTGTTTATGTTGTAGTCTTGTCAGTAAACATAACCATGATGAATCGTAAAAAAGATAAGCGAAAGCAGAAAGAAGCGCCAACAATAACAGAAAAATTCAAGGCGGGATGGATGCAAAAGCGCCCCGTCCTGTTTTTTGTTCTTGGCTTTTGTGTACTGATGATATTGTTCTATACCTTCTGGCTTTCTGATTTTTTTGAGTTAAACATTCATCCTAAAATTGTGTCGGCCAATGCATCTATATCAAGTTTTTTTCTCAACCTGCTCGGTCAGCAAACTTTAGCGAGCAACCAGGTAGTTGTTTCACCCCGGTTTTCAATAAGCGTTAGCCGTGGCTGCGATGCCATTGAAGCCATGGCGCTTTTCGGAGCAGCCATGCTGGCCTTTCCTTTCAAATGGACAAAAAAACTAACAGGTTTGTTTATCGGAATCATAGTCCTTTTCGTGCTTAACCTTGTACGCATCATTAGCTTATTTCTTACCGGGGTATATGCACCACGTGCTTTTGAAATAATGCATGTAGAAGTATGGCAGGTAGTGTTCATTTTTATTGCACTTGCGCTTTGGATATTCTGGATACGCATGTCTTTAAAACAAAAAACACATGCTCAAAGCTAAACCCGTTTTGTTGTTTCTTATAAAAGCCACAGTAATTTATGCATTGCTCGCTGCTCCGTTTTCATTTTACAATACTTTATATGGAGTATTTTATCGCGCCACAGCCAAAGTGTTTTTTGATAAAATCAATCATACTGGTTTTGTTTTATTCAGCGAAGGCCGCGAAAATTATATCACGCACTTTAATTTAGGCAATGATGCATTAGTCAAGCCTGATAAAACCACCGATACCGTATATGACGATGTTAATATCAGGTATCGTGGTTACCTGCCTCTTGTATTATTGATTGCACTGGTACTTGCATCGCCTGTTGCAGGTAAAAGAAAAGCTTATGGTTTATTGATAGGAGCAGTGGCTGTTACATTGATTGTTATGCTGAAGCAATGGCTACACATTCTATATCTCTGCGGACACAATCCCTGGCTGATGCTTTATAATTTAAGCGAAGGGCAAAAAAAAACGATTGATTTTATTTACTCAAATTATGTAAGCACACTGCCACCAACTTTATTCTTAGTAGTTGCCATCTGGATATTAATAACCTTTCGCAGGGATGATTTAAAACTATTGATAATGGAGAGTCCTTCTAAGTGAAAGAAAATAGTTCTCATAAAACCCACAAGTTTTAAAAATCTTGCGGGTTTGAATCACTTGCTCACGATTGTATCGCGTGTTCAAAACCCCAATAAAAAAACCTTCATCAATTAAACTGATGAAGGTTTTTTTTCTGATAATAAGAAATGCTGTTTATCTCACCACATTTATCCTGCGGCTAAACTCATGATCGTTTAATTTCAGTTTACCTATATACAAACCGTTACTGAGGTTATGTACATCAATATTTATTATGCCATTGTCAGTTAACGTTTGATTGATTATTTTTTCTGCTACTTTCTTTCCCTGTAAATCATAGATGGCATAGCTAACATTCTTAACTGTTTCATTCAGTTTATAATCAACACTTACAAAATCTGTAGCGGGGTTAGGATACACATCGCTCACATATCTTGAAGCATCATTTTCATCAATACCCGGGAAAGTTGTTTTAGAAATATTGATATTAATCATCACATCTTCAATTTCGCGGTTACGGTAAATAGCCCAAGCCTGGCCAAGGATTTCATAAGTACGGTTACTGATAGGAGCTACGGTGTTTAAGCCCATTGCAATACCTGCACCGCCCATATACCACGCTACATATACGCCACCTGAATTAACAACCAATGGAGTGGGTAAAATATTAGTAACCCATGTTCCTGTTGCCGGTGCGGCAACAAATTGCGAATCAAGAAGTGTTAATGGCGCCCCGTTTAGTCCGTCATCATCATAAATAAGAGTAGAATAACCTACAGCGGTAGGATCGGTAACAATATAGCAGCGAACAGAATTAATGCGGCAGGGATAGTATGGTGGAATAAAATGCATACCTACACCGCCATTGCCGCCTTGCCAGCTAATCCCCGCAGCTACAGAGTTTACTCCATTATCAAAACTAAGCCATTGATTAGCAGTTGTTGTGTCAACCACCACTAACTCCTGGGTTTTCGAATTATTGGAAGGTGTGGCATCACCACTTAAATTTGTTGTGGTGCGGTATCTGAATGTCCCGGCAATAACAGGAATAAAGCCTTGCGTAAACTGTACGTTTTGTGTTTGTCCCGGTTGCAGCGTATCAGTTGTTAATCCATTGCTTACTATCGTTACACCTGCAAATGATTTCACATCGCTTTGTACGTTAAAAGGATTTAAAATGGTGTTACCCACATTTTTAATTCCGGTGTTAAGGTGAAAAGTATCTGTGTTGCTTTTTGATATAAACAAACCACCTGTGGTTTCATTATCATTAAATGCCGTTGATGCATCATTAACCTGGAAGGTACTGTTTGATGGATAATAATATTTGATAGCATAATTAATAGGAGGATAAACATTATGCGAATGCTGCAATCCTATCGCCCCTGAATTGTTTTCAATGCCAATACTCATCCAGTCACCGGGGCCAACGTTGGTTACACCTGATTGTTCCATGTATTGCATGGTGATGGAGCTATCAACATTTGATAATATGATCTGAAAAGTATTGGACCCCACCCATGACGGAGGATTAGGATCCCAGAAAGGAACTCCGATCCATGATATTATCAATGTATCATTGTTTGCATTGCGCCAGTACCAGCAGGCTGCAGTATTGCCAGCACCGTCAAAATTAAGATCGCTCTCCATGGCTGCAATAAAATTTTGCGGTAATGATGTGTCTGGTATTATTTTAAAAGGTGATGACAATTGGGCATTATCAAAAGCCACGTATCCGTTTGACCCTACATAGAAGGTAGTTACATCATACCAGTAAAAATGAAATGAGCCATTCATTGCAAACGGACCGCGCGTATTATCATCACTCAATAATTTAACTTCCTGTGCATCGGGCAATGGTATAATGTCTATCCAGTTATACACAGGGCCATTAGGGTCGTTGCTGTCATACCAGGTGTAGCCATAAGTATCGGGGCCTCCTGAAGTTTGTGCATTCGCCAAATT
>JBDTRM010000002.1:0-48836 GCA_039931675.1 Bacteroidia bacterium
AAAGAAAAAACTAAAATAAAACTCATCACAAAAATGTAAATGATCTTGGGAAGTTTCTGCACCAGGCGGCTGGTGCCTCCCGAAGTAAAAATTAAAATCATTCCATGAGTGAGCAATATTGCTGAAATACCCGTAGCAAATTGATTAAAATTTGTGTCAGAAAAATTTTTCAATGCTTCGATAACAAGCAAAGCTGAAATGGTAATTAAGTATATAAATTGAAAGCTGTAAAGCAGCTTGTCCTGTGCTGATAAAACAGGCTTTAATAAATGAATGATGATGATAAGCAAGCTTGTTACAAAAAATATATCACCCGTCATTACAAAATAACTATGGCTCATATCGTTTTGAAACAATGAAACAAAGGCCAGTACGATTGTGCCGGTGAGTGTAAAAAATTTTATCCTGATGCGGTAATTTATCCTTAGCGTGTATTCTGAAAACTGGAGCAGTAACAACGGAATGATTGAATATGCGAAAAAATATAATTTATAAATTATGTGTGCTTCATATATGCTCAATAATCCCGTTGCAAATGCTACAATGCCTTCTGCAAAAAGCAAAACGACAATGCCGGTAGAGAACACGAAATTTTTTCTGTAAAACAACACAACCACTCCTGTGGCAATGGCGAAAAAACCAAAGAGTAAATTAACAAGTGCAGGAAATGGGATGGTTGCGTTCAGCATTATTTTGCGATAAATTGTTTTTCGAAAATGCGGAGTTCATGGAGTTTGCGTGCATTTGTTGCTTCCATTTTTCTTAAGCTTCCTTTGTTGCCATCGGCAACCGACGTTATTCCGAACTTTTTGTAACCTCTTTTTTTCATGGAGTTTAATGTTTGATAAATAATAGCGCCAAGCATTCCCTTATTCTGATACTCAGGCAGCACGGCTGCAAAAATACAAAGGGTGCGTTCGCGTTTCAATTTGCATTTTATGAAATGATAAAGGGTTGCGAAATTCAGTTTGCTTCCTGTGGCGCGAAGTAGTGGATTAATGTCTGGTATGGAAATGCTTATTGCAACAGGCACTCCATTGTGTGCAGCAACAAATGAAATATGACTGTCCATAAAATAAACTAAGTCCTTTGCCTGGAAATCAAATTCTTCTGTGGATATCGGAACAAACAAAGGATTTTGATCAAATCCTTTATTAAAAATTTCTAAAATAACAGGACGGTATTTTGCATAAGCGCTTTTTGTAATGGGTATGATTTCATATTCTGAATCGGTCAAAAGTTTCCGGTGTTTTTCGCTTGCCACTTCTTCAGGATTTACAGTAAGCAGATCTATCTCAAAGGTTGTCATAGGAAATGTTGGTACATACCCTGCGTTAGTCATCAGTTCGGGATACCAGGGCATGCCGTACGATTGAGCAATGTAGGGTTCATTTTCGAAACCGCTTATCATCACACCCATTTCCTGCATGGCTGTAAGGTTAAAATTTCCGCTTAACGTATCGTAACCTTTTTCAATTGCAAATTTGTCGGCAAGACGAAACAATTCATCAGCAACCGACTGATCGTTTATACATTCAAAAAAACCGAAATAACATTTGTTGGTATTGAAGCGCTTATTAAAAGCGTGATGAACATGGGCTGTTATTCTCCCAACAGGAACATTATCTTTTACTGCGGTATAAAAAGTAAAATCGCTTTCAGATTTGAAAATCGGATTTTTAGTACTCAGCATTTTTTTCAAATCGGGTTTGAAGGGAGCGGCATACAAACTTTTTTGGCCACGCACTTCGAATGGAACGCGAAAGAAACTTTCGAAATCTTTTTCTAAAATCTTTATCATATCAAAGTGTTTTTAAAAATTCAAGAATGCAATCCTTTTCTTTTTCACCCAGGTTACGGAATTGCTCTGTGTGGCCGCTGTTCGACATTCCGGGTTGCGATGTATCATAAATTTCAAATTCCGACCATGCCTGGTAACCTTTAGGATACATGTAAACGCCATTATGCATTTCTCCTTTTATTCCCATTTTTTTATAATCAAGCTGATGACCGCCAACATAAAATTGCGCAGGCCTGGTTTCGGGATGCATTATATCATATATTGTCGGAACGGAACCATTATGCAGGTAAGGTGCAGTTGCCCAAACACCTGAAAGTATAGGTGCAACATAACCCTTGTTAACCTGTGCGCTAAAGTATTTTCCGATTTTAATTTTATCAATCAAATCAAAATTGCGTTCGGTAATGGCAACTGCACGCACTGAATCTGTTTGTATAATATCAAGTGGAATAAAGCGGTTGGGATAACTTACTAATTTATTATGCGATGAAGTGCCTTCATATTTTCCATGACATGAACTGCAATTGTTTTTAAAAAGTATTTTCCCTTCATCGGCTTTTGCTAAATCAATGTCGGCAGGAAATGGAGGTGGTTCGAATGCGGAAATAAATTTCATCACATCTTTAACATCAGGAATCGCTTTTGCAGCCATATCATCATCATAGCCCATTGTGCCGATTGTAAAAAGTGAAATGATGCAGGCCATTTCCTGGTCGTGTTTTTCACTAATCTTATCTTTTGATATTTCATAAAAAAATGCCTGGTTCTTTGGTGCATAATTTCCGCACACTAAAAAACTTGATCTGAAACTCCTGTCAGCATATCCCGGTATTGAAACAATTGCAATTTCATCTTTGTGATAAACATAATTGTCAATTAAACCGAGTCCTCTTTTAATGGCGCCAATTCCATTCATGGTTCCTGGCCCGCCAATTTTGTATGGCGAAACCTGTACTCTTGTTGTCATTATTTTTTTCACTTCCTTTTTCAATCCCGAAAAAATAATTTTCAAACCTGTAAGTTCTTTTCCTGAAACATCCGGAAACTTCTCGCGGATTTTTTGCTCAAACTTTTCATTATTCCAGCCGGTGATAATTTTATATCCTTCAAAAAGATCACCAGCAAATGCTTTCAGGTTTAGCGAAGTATTAGGCATGCCCAGCACAAATTCACTGGTAGGGTTGCCGTCTTTGCCGTAAAGCGGTCCGCCATGACAGCTTCCGCAGCCAAGGTCGGCAGTTTCAATTAAGTATTTTCCTTTTAATGGATGCGTTCCGCTTATTTTTCCGAAGATCAAACCCATTGGCACATTAGAATTTATTGCAGGGGCATTTTGCCAGTTCCATATTTTCTTTGGAAAAACAAATCCGTATTTTGAAAAGATAGAATTTGCATCGGTGTTATGCACAGTATCGTAAGCATTGAAAGCAATGATGGCAATTTTGTAAACGAAAGTATTTGTTTTAAGTGTGTGCGGATAAATGCCACCCATATCGCCATAAAGAAATTTTGCCTTGCCCAGTTCAGCATCCTTTAAATTGCTGTTTAATAATTGCTGGTAATTATCATCATGAGAAGTTACCATGCATCCATAAAAAACAACAAGCATTGCTGTAACATAAAAATAATTGGAGCGGAAAATTTTCATGACTTATTTTAATTGGAATATTCGGTGCGGTTGTAAAACTAATGAGGCGCAAGTTAAAATAATAAACACATGCTTCAACCCTGATCTTATTTTGCATGGAACGTGTTAATGATTGCGCTTGTTATTTTGATTTATCGTCATTCAAAAAGTTCAGAATAATAAAACATAAATCTCTGATGACGGAACTTGAGAAATTATTATAGGGTGGTGACTTGCGTTCTGGAAAAAGCAATCTATTGCATGACTCACACTCTAGTCTTAAAGCAATTAGTGTTTGGGGATTATTGCTTTTGTAAAGGGAACAGGACGAATTCTGTTGGCAGGAAATAAATTAAGGCCTCCTTTTATGGAGACCTCAATGGTTAATTTAAATTCGGCATCGTGGTTATAGGGGGAATTATTATGGTGTAATTAATATAATATTTGTTTACTAACCTAATTGTTGGATAATTATTTGTAAGCAAGGATAAGATTGTTGCAATGGATATCAAGCCTTGAGTGATTAAGAAAAGAATTATAATCATTCATTTGTCCTTCTCTGGTGTAATAATTGTATTTTACCAAAATCACGTTGTTTCATAAAACAACGTTCAGTCAATGCAATGATTTTTGCTTCCCCCATTATCATTTCATAAACGCTTTATTATAAATCGGAAATTAATAAGCCCTCAGTTTTTTATTTAATATCTCCATGAAGAAAGAACATGCTTATTCATCAAAGTAAATTAATCACTATCATGAAAAAAATTTCCGATAGAATTATTTCCATCATGGCAGCCATTGTTACTGCCCTTATCGGCATTTTTGTAATGAGCGGCTGGATGCTTCATGATGAGTTCCTGTTGTCAATTATTCCCGGCCAGGTAACGATGAAATTTAATGTAGCATTATGTTTTGTATTGGGTTCACTTGTAGTGCTGTTTTATCATTTTCCCGGAAAAAATAAAATCCGGAATCGTGTTTCTGTAGCACTGTGTCTGATTATTTTCCTCACAGGATTACTCAGCCTCATAGAATATGTCTTCGGATTTAATCTCGGTATTGATGAGTTTTTTGTTCGCGAAAGTCTTCCGGTAAATTCTATTTATTATGCAGGCAGAATGTCTCCTTTAACAGCACTGAATTTTATATTCTTTGGTATTGGCTTGCTTTTATTAAACAATGAAAAAGCATCAACTTACCAGTTCTTTTATCTGACCGTGGTTACATTCTTTTCTTTGCTTATGATGATTGTGTTCAATTTTATCACAGATATTCCAACTTTTTTCCGTTTAGCCCTTCATGTTTCAATTGGTTTTATCACACTTTCAGGCGCTGTTTATTTGGCCCAGCCCATCCTTCGAAAAAAAATCTTCTTCATGCGCAAGATGATGACAGGCTTTATGGCAACCATTATTCTTATGTTAGTCATCAGTACATTATATTCTTATTATACGGATAAACTTATCACCACATCCAGGTTGATTGAACACACTAAGGATGTGTTGAACGAATCCGAAAAAACTTTATCGCTTACCAAAGATATTGAAAGCGGGGGACGCGGTTACGCCCTTACCGCAGACTCAGATTATCTCAAATCATTTTTTATTGCAAAAGAAAGTATCTATTCACATATCCAAAAACTTAAAGAACTTACAGCGGATAATCCTTCGCAGCAGGTAAGAATTGTTTACCTGTCCTCATTCATTGATAAGCGAATTGACTTTTCATTACAGATAATTCAATTGCGAAATGGAAAGGGAATTGATGCAACCCGAAAACTGATGGCTACACGCGAAGGAATGTTCTACACTGATAAAATCAAAAATTTAACAGCGGCAATAGAGGAGGAAGAAAATAATTTGCTCGTCAGGCGACAACAGGAAAATGATAAAATCACAGTTGCATTTGATCGTGTTTTCTATACGCTTCTTGCGAGCATAATAATTTTATTAGTGATTATCTTTTTTGTTATCCGTTATAATTTTGCTCAAAGGAAAAAAGCAGAAGAACAGATTAAAAATTTAAATGCCGATCTCGAACATCGTGTTGAAATGCGAACTGCCGAATTGAACAGCAGCGAAAAAAAATATCGTGATATTTTTGAGAATAATCCTTTGTCCATGTGGGTTATTGATTTTGCCTCATTAAAATTTTTAGATGTGAATGATGCGGCCATCGAACGCTATGGATATAGCAGGGAAGAATTTCTGTCAATGAGTGCGCTTGAAATCAGGCCTGAAGAAGAAAAAGAACACTTCGCGCAGGTAATTCAATCCGAAAATCTTCCAACTTATAACTCGGGAATGTGGAAGCACAAAAAGAAAGACGGGACTATTATAGATGTGGAAATTATAGGGCATGCATTAATGCATGACGGTAAGAAAGCACGTTTAATTCTTTCAAATGATATAACTGAAAGAGTAAAAGCTGAAAAAGAAATTATAGAACTTAATCAGAACCTCGAAGAAAAAGTGAAAGAACGAACAAGCCAGTTAGCAACAGCTAATAAAGAATTGCAATTGCACTTGCAAAAAATAAAACAAAGCGAAGAAAAGTTTTCTAAAATCTTTGAAACAAGCCCGGTAGGGATATGTATCGGAGCACTTCAATCAGGCATTATCATAGATGTAAATAAAAACTTTTTGCAAATGACAGGCTTAGGGCGCGAAGAAGTAACGGGACATACCTCGTTGCAATTAAATATGATTGATGATGTTGAGCGTGCAAAAATCGGTGAAGAATTAAAACAGGTTGGCCAGGTTAGAAACAAAGAAATTTTTATAACAAAAAAATCGGGTGAAAAAATTCCTGTTCTGCTGTCGTTAGATCAGTTTGCTATCGGTGATGATGAATACGCCATCACCATTTGCTATGACATCACCCTGCGAAAAAAAGCGGAAGAACAATTGATGGCAGCCAATAAAGAATTAGAAGCATTTACTTATTCAGTGGCGCATGATTTGCGTGCTCCGCTAAGAGCGGTAAACGGATACGCAAGAATACTGGAAGAAGATTATAATGTCCTGTTTGATGCAGAAGGAAAAAGGTTGCTTGATAAAGTACATGAGAATGCGAGCAAGATGGGTTTCCTTATTGATGATCTCCTTGAGTTTTCACAACTCGGAAGAAAGGGAATAACGAAATCATTCATTGATATGAATGTACTCACTGCAAATGTACTTGCAGAAATAAATCAAAGTACTGTGAACAATGCGAACATCAAAATTGAAAAGCTTCAGCCGGTAATTGGCGATTATGCCCTGATGAGTCATGTAATGACCAACCTGCTTTCCAATGCCGTTAAATATTCAGCGAAAAAAGAAAAACCGCTTATAATCGTAAGCTCAAGAAAAGAAAATAGTGAATTAATATTTTCTGTGAGCGATAACGGTGTCGGTTTTGAAATGGAATATGTTCACAAGCTCTTCGGAGTTTTTCAGCGCTTACATTCTGCCGAAGAATTTCCGGGTACAGGTGTTGGCCTTGCTATAGTTCAACGAATCATTAATAAACATGGCGGCAGCGTATGGGCTGAAGGAAAACTGAACGAGGGTGCAGTTTTTTCTTTCTCCATGCCTGAAGCTAATCAAAATTAAAACCCATATCTTATGAATAATTCAGAAGTTGAAATTCTATTAGTAGAAGACAATATGAACGATGCGGAATTGACTATCCGTGCACTCCGGAAAAAGAACATCGTTAACAACCTCGTTCACTTGAAAGATGGTGCAGAGGCAATTGATTTTCTTTTCGGAACAGGAAGTTTTGAAGGCCGTAACATCAATAATAAACCGAAAGTAATACTGCTCGATTTAAAAATGCCAAAGGTGAATGGTATTGAGGTGCTCACAAGAATAAAATTAAATGAGATCACTAAAAAAATTCCTGTAGTGATATTGACCTCATCTAAAGAAGATCCTGACATAGAAAAGTGTTATGCGCTTGGTGCCAACAGCTACATAGTAAAGCCGGTAGAATTTGAAGGATTTGCAAAAGCCGTTTCAGATGTTGGCTTGTATTGGGTATTGCTTAACCAGGCGCCCGTTTAATTCACGGATGATATGCTTGCTATACAAAAAACGAGATAAATTGTTGCTCCCGATAGCTATCGGGATTATAATTTTTTAACCGCTGAACTGCTAACGAAGAATTTAATTTTCATGAGAATTTTTATTGCAATTTCTCAATCAGCTACTCATCAAGTCATCCCTTTCCTTCACGATAATTCAAATATTTTTTCCGTGGTGCTTCCGAATTCATTTCTTTAAGTTTTTCATAAGCGCTCATCAGTGATTTAGGAACATCGCCTTTGTAATTTATTTTGAAAAAGGAAAATCCATTAAAGGGAATTGTGTTTTCGCTTGCAGAAAGTTTTACCTGTTTTTCTGTTCCGCTATTTTTGAAATAATTCATGAACACGCGTTCTCTTTCTTTAATCAGTTGCTCAAATTTTTTATTTACCAAAGTTGCTCCCACTAAGCGATAACATTTTTCCTGCACTGTAAATAACATGGAATCCTTTACATGAGCATCCAGGTATTTAATAAACCCTGAATCCTTTGAAGACATTTTCTCAATGTATGTTGAATCATCTTCCGTCATAGTGCCTTCATTTTTATTCTTACCTGAAAAAAAATAATTCTTCTTTGCTTCAAAAAGCAAAATATATTCCTTTTCCTTTTCTGCATATTGATATGGATGAACTGTAAGATTTGCCTCATGATTAGCTTTTAGAAAATCAGCCATCTTGTTCATGAATGTTTCCTGGGTATGATGTAGTTTGCTTTGCCGCATGGCCCAGGTTAACAAAAGTGACTTTTCAATTTCATTTTCAATATTCTTAACTTCCATTCTATACGGAGTTGTAACCGGCTTAACAAAAATATTTTTCAGCAAATCAAATATCACATCTTTAAGATGAAAATCCGGATGGCTTAAATCGCCCGTTACCGGAATTTCGTAATCAGTCACATTGCCTCGCTCGCGAATAAACGCCAGGATAAGCGGCATAGGAATCCATTTTGAATCTTTTTTCCTGATTCTTTTTGTGACGCGCGCATCAACCACCACAAAATGATTGGTGCTTTCAATAACATCATTGCGCACATTCCAGTTTCCATTCAATTCCAAAACACCTCTGTCTAACGGAAACGAAGTGAAACTAACCAGGTATGGATTAAAAGCAGCAGCAGGAATTTTTTCTAATTTATAAGTGAGATTAAAATCTTTATTGTCCTTTGGGTTCATGCTTGCAGTTATGTCAAGAGTTCCGAATGGTTTTATGCCGCTTTTAAGAAAAAGATTTACCCATTTTTTTGTGCTGTAAACCGAATCTGCTTTTATACTTAAAGGTTCAATCTCTGCCGCAAATTTTTCATTGATTGAATAATCATTGAAATGAATATCGCCATTGTTTAAGTCAACATTATTTATTTTATAATCGCTTTCGAGAAAATTTTCAAAAACAACTTTTACATAATCAGCAATTTCAATAATCAGGTTAAACTTTGCGGGATTTTCATTTACTGCTTTTACGTTCGATCCTTCCTTACCAAACATGCGTTGAATATTATCCAGGTAATCGTACTGCTCAAATTTGAAATAAGGATGCGCAAGCGTTACCGAATCGAAAAAATACTTTTTAATTTCTGGAGCAAGCTCTTTAATGCCAACTGAAAGTTTTTCAAAAGATGCAAAATCGTCAGTAGGAGTTTTTCCGAAATGAAAATCGTTGAGCGCTAAATTGCCGTTCAGATTTATATCCTGGGCATTATTTAAATTTCCTTTTGCTTTAAGGTCTGCATCTAAATTGGCAGAGAAGCTTCCATAATTTGTAAGGTCTTTCATATATTGCTCAATAAGGTTAAGGTCAAGTTTATGAATCACGGTAGCAATATGGTAATCCATGTTGTTTGCGTTAAGCATAAAATTTCCGCTAACGTCACCGCTGCCTGTGCCGGGTATGAAAGAAAATTTTCCGTTTATAGAATCTACATTCCAGTATTTGCCTGTACTCTTGAAATTTACTTTCTTAATTGAATAATTGATTGGAGTAACCTCGTCAATAAATTGAAATTCTCCCTCTTTAATTTCCAAATCAAGAATATTAAAATGAACAGGCGCTTTAGTTGTATCCTGTTTTTCCTTTGAAGTAAATTTTTCGATGAGGTCTGAAAAATTAAAATGCTTTTTATTCTGCACGATAATTCCATAAGGTTGGTCAAGTGCAAGCGAGCTTATTTCATAAGTTTTAGAAAGCAGCTTCGACATTGCAAAATTTACACTTAGCCCGCTTGCCGAAAAGAAAACACTATCGCTGTTATGCTCATAAATTTTAAGATTACTGAAATGAATGTAGCCGGTAAACGGATTTACATAAGCCCAATCCATTGTGATTTCGCGCCCGAAATATTTTACATCGTTTTTTTCAACCAGGTATTTGGTAATGGGTGAAATAAAAATTATCACTACTACAATAAACCCTACCACGACAAGCGAGAATATGATCAATAATTTTTTCCACCCTTTACGTGTTTTTTTCTCTTTTAATCCCATAGTAAGCAAATATTACCAACTGCTTATATTTTAATCTCAGTGGTTTTATGAGGTAAATTTTTTTATTTAAATAATGTATCTGATGGTAATGTTTGTTTGATTGATTTTTTTTGTATAAAAAATTAAGGTGAGAAAATCTTACAAGATTTTTTAAGTGCCTCACCTTAATTTTCAATCGTTAAATGATTAACGAGCTTGCTTTGAGCCATGATTTCCACCCTGGTTTGAACCCTGGTTTTTGTTCTGGCTGTTGTTGCCTAAATTACTTCCCTGACGGTTTTGCTGGTCAGAAGGAGTTTTTGATTTTTGCACCGGAGAATCTTCTGTTTCATCTTCTTCTTCAGCAGTAATTACCTTTTCAGAATGACTGCCTTCTTTTCTTAAGTTGCCTTGATTTTTTTGGCTACCCTGATGCTGTTGTTGACCTGTTGGAGTTTTTTGTTCCTTGGGGTCTTTTTGATTTTCTTTCATTTGTTTATTTATTTAAATTATTAAAATTATTGTTAAGATTTCGCACTTAACATTGCGTAATATTCTTTGAGTTATAATTTATTTTCCCTCTTTTCTTTTCATTAATAAGTGCGATTTCCCTTATGGGGTCTTTTGAGCAAGTTATTCCGCGCCCTTTTACCTGTTGCTTTCCAAAACTGTGTGTATGTCTGAATAAATATGCACCAAATGCATAGTGGACATATACATGCGCCAATGCTTCTGGATTGTTTTCTGCAATCACGGAAAGCACTTGTTGATCTGATATGTTTTTAGTTTGAGCACGCACATTGTATTTTGTTAAATAATTATGCCACAGGAGCGGGTGTCTTAATAAAAGAAAGCGCTATATAATTTGAGGAATAATTTGCATGATTCACTATTTTTCAAAGTGCAACCTGTCTTTACTTTTTGAGCAAAAGTTTAATAGCCCAATACAAATTACTTAACGGTTATAATTTCAATTTGTAAAAATTACAATTGCATTACTGTTTTTATTGTCAATGGCATATTTATTTTAAAGCTTATATCGTTAACATTTTTTTCAAAGCATGGTTCATGCTCCCCAGAAAATGTTTCATTAAAAATTTAATTTAAGCAAAATGACAGCAGTAGTGATAATAAGCGGAATTTGGTTTGCCGGAATAATCTGGACAACATGGGAAATGAAAAATGCACCTATGATTAAGGAAAGCTAAGATGTGATAAACCATCAAACCTACCTTAACATGCGTGTCCTACAGCAACCAAATGTTTGTGCTTGTTCAACTTCTTTTTTTAACTATCGGGTTTAGCCTCCGAAAATCGCTATGAAATTTTTTGCTCTGTAATTCATTTCCTAACGTATAACATAACCTTAAAGCAATTAGCATGAGGTATTATTGCATTACATAAGGACATGAAGCCTTGATGCCCTCCGTTAACAGGGCATCAAGGCTCAATAATAACTTTCATTGCCTTTTCCTTCGAGGCATTGCCGAATACTTCGTAAGCATGGAGTATTTCATCCAATTTGAAATGATGGGTTATTAATTTTTTCGGCTCTATTTTTTTTGATGAAATTGTTTTCAACAGCATTGGAGTTGTATTTGTATTTACCAACCCCATGGTAATGGTGATGTTGCGAATCCAAAGATTTTGAATTTGCAGATCCACACTTTGCCCGTGCACACCAATGTTGGCAATATGTCCACCGGGGCGAACAATATTCTGGCAGATGTCAAAAGTGGCGGGCGTGCCAACTGCTTCAATTGCTACATCCACACCATCTTTAGTTTCTGACAATATCTTTTTAATAACATCTTCTGTTCCTGAATTGATAGTATCGGTGGCTCCAAATGTTTTAGCCAATGTCAAACGATTCTCATCCAAATCAATCATATAAATTTTTGCCGGGGAATAGAACTGTGAAGTAAGTAAAACAGACATGCCGATTGGTCCGGCACCTACAATAGCAATTGTGTCTCCCGGTTTTACTCGTCCGCTCTGCACGCCAATTTCATGGCCTGTGGGCAATATATCACTTAACATCACCAATGCCTCCTCGTCAGCTCCGGCAGGAATAAGATAAAGACTATTATCGGCATGAGGAATATTTACATATTCTGCCTGGGTACCGTTAATGATATTACCTAATATCCACCCACCATCTTCGCAATGGGAGTACATTTGCTTTTTGCAATATTCGCAGGTGCCATCAGAAGTAATGCACGAAATAATTACGTGGTCACCCTTTTTAAAGTTCCTCACCGCAGTTCCAACTTCTTCAATAACTCCAACACCTCCATGACCCAATGTAGTTCCGGGCTTTACAGAGGGTGTCTTGCCATGCAAAATACCTAAGTCAGTTCCGCAGATAGTAGTTTTCAAAATTTTAACTAATGCATCAGTTGGTTTTTCAATACCGGGTTTCGGTATTTCTTTCAATTCGATTTTCCCTGGCCCACCATACACGAGACCTTTCATTGTTTTGCGATTGTCAATTTCTTTTTTGTTTTCAATGGTAAAGCCACTTGACTTCTCCTCATTCTTTTGAATCGCCTGTGGATTCTTTAATTCTGCTGTTGTCATTTTTTGAAAATTTTAATTACCTACAATAAATAGAAAAATATATACAAGATTAAGCATACTGCATTCCATGAGCATTAAACAATTTTTTGAAACTGATTACATCATTCACACATTTTCCGGCAAAGCATTTATATTGAAAAGATTAAAGGAAGAAAGAGTATAAGCGCATTTTCTTTAAACTACCAGCATGTAATGTGTGAGCCGCCATAATGGTCAGCGGCTTGCTCAATTAGTGCCTGATTGTCGGTTGGATTTGAAATGTCAGCCTTTATAAAAAAAGCTTCTCCACCCTTTGCTTTAATTTTCAACACGGTTTCGTTGCCATGTGTTTCACTGAAGTCAAACACAACTACTTTTGCGCCTTCTGATGCATAAAGCAATGCGATTTCTTTGCTGATACCCGAACCTGCCCCGGTAACAACAGCAACTTTATTTTCTAAAATTTTCACCTTGTTTATTTTCTAAATTATTTTTCATTTGGTGTTCCTGCCATGTCCACAAAATAGGTGTGGATCCTCGGAATATAATGACGTTTTGAACATCTCTTTGCAAAGCTTCATTCGATTTAAAAATCTTAATTTATATTTAATTTGTAACTGAGTTGTTACAAGCCTATAGTAAATAAATATGCCACTTATTTTGTAGCGTATTGGTAATTTGTCAGCACAAGCTTATTGCTAATCAAAGTTATGAATGGCAGTAGATAAGGTCTATTCAAAGTCCTTATAACCTTGGTAATTAAATGGCGATTACCAGACTTAACTTGTTATGAGGCGGGGTAGTAAAGCGCACTTTGGGAATTTGGGGTAAGATTTTAGCTCCCGATCTTGCAAATGTGTCCATGCGCACACACTTGCAGTAATTCAACGGCAACAAACTGTTTCTTAATGTTTATTGCTTCTTTTTCTGTTGTTGGTGTGATTATTTTCCGAAAAGCAGCAATAAAATCTTTTACTCAGTAATCCATTGCCTAACGTACGCTATAACCTTAAAGCAATTAGTATCAAGAGGCTAAGGATGCCTTGCCGCAGTTGATCATCTGTTAATCTTTTTTTATCCCTGACAAGGTTAAAAAAACATTCCGATAACTTTTAGAATATATGCAGTTAATCAACCTTTGAGATGGGACAAAACTACCTAAAAGGTAGAATGAAGGCATATCAGGTTTTAGGGCAAACTCAATTTCGCTGTTACGGGCTGCGTGTGGGAATTCTCTTTCCAAATCCCTATAATCTTTTATGGTAATTATATACTACATTACAGCAAACCTTACACAGGCCAATGAAATTAACCATTTCGAGCGATTGTTAAAACTGTTTTAAAATATTTTTGGCATGTTTTTTAGGTGTGATTTTCGCCAAATTTCATTTAGTATTCAATAAAGTTTTTGAAAACACCAATGAATTTATGGGTACTTGTTGTAATATACTTTCTTTCAACCCTATCATAATATGAATTATCATATTGAAACGTAGAAAAGATTAAGAAATAACCTGTTCGCCTGCCATTGCCTACATTTTTTCTAAAATCGTCCGTTGTTGGGTTTGTAATGGCTAATAATGCCACAATACCAATAATTACATAAGTTGTTTTCTTGCTCATAGTTGTTCAAATGTAGAAAAGTATTTGATTAGATTTGAAGCAAGAAAAAACCCACGTTTCGAGCATGGGTAATTATTAACTTAAAAACTTATTTATTATGAAACCACAAGACAAAGTGTTTGTAGAAACAATTGGTATTCCTATGCCAACAGACACGCGAAGCGGGCAATCTTCTTTTCCCAGACTCAATGAACTTCTCAATGAAGGTTGGGTAATTAAACACATTACCTCATTTAGCGTTACTGATTCACGAGAAGAAAGGGGTGAATTAGGAATAAGCACTCCATCATATATTACTATTTGTGTTCAGATGGAAATGGGGTAATTTTTATCCTTTCTTTAGTGTAAACATTTATTCCTAAAAAGTAAGTTTTCCAAATTTCTTTTGAAACGTTTTTGGCATCAAATGCATCTGCGTAATGGGTTTCGTGTGTGCTTTTTATCATAACTATTGAAATAAGGCACGAAGGTATCTTGACTTTATAACAGTACCTAATTTTTTAAACAAGTGATATTCAACTAAATAAAATTTTAAACCACTATCCAAAAGTGATGTAATAAATGTTTACATTTACAGTCAAATAATTCAAATATTACACACAATGACAAAGCAAAACAAATCAAAGGTTATTTCATTACGAATTGAACCTAAAACAAAAGCAGCATTATTAAAGATGGCAGAAGATGCAAGGCGCAATTTGCCCGACTTCTTGCGCCTGATATTAGATGATATTGCTAACAATAAAATAAAGATTAATCTGTAACGCTTTCACGCTATGACAACAAAATTTAAAAACCTTATTGAATTAACTGCTTACTTTAAGAGTGAGGCGAAATGTATTGAACACTTAGAACAATTAAGGTGGGCTAATGGTCGCTATTGTCCACATTGCGCAAGCGTTAAAACATACCAATGTAAACAAGCGGGTAAATATATCTGTGGTGATTGCAAACAACGTTTCAGCGTTACTAAGGGTACATTCTTTGAAAATACTAAAATACCATTAAGCAAATGGTTTGTTGCAATGTATCTATGTTTCTCACATAAGAAGGGAATTAGCTCATGTCAGTTAGCAAGGGATTTAAGTATAACACAAAAAGCAGCGTGGCATGTATTACATAGAATAAGGTCTTTAGTAGTTGCCAATGCACCGGATATGCTGTGGAAAGGTATGGTAGAGGCCGATGCCACATTCATAGGAGGCAAAGAAAAGTGGAAACATGCTGATAAGAAAGTTAGAAAAGATGGGCAATTTGGGGGCAATTCCGGTTATGCGGCTACTGCTGATAAAACTGCTGTTTTTGGTATGGTAGAACGTGGGGGCAATGTAGTTACTAAACATGTAGCAAGTGAGAAAAAAGAAAACGTACAAGACTACATATTTGAGTATGTGAGTAAAAGTGCAAGACTTATTACAGATGAACACCACGCTTACAGGGATTTAAAAAAGAAGTACAGGAAACACCAACTTATTAACCACAGTGAGAAGCAATATGTAGTTGGCGATGTTCATACAAACACCATTGAAAACTATTGGAGTGTATTAAAGCGCACAATACATGGTACTTATCATCAAGTGAGCGCAAAACACATTGCAAAATATTTGAATGAATCTGCATTTAGATACAATACACGCACCCAAACCGAGCAACAAAGATTTGATTTAGCTGTGAGTAAATGTGCTAATGGTAGATTGACTTATAAGACTTTAATTAATAATGAGAACAGGCCAGGCGCTATTCCAAAGGGTAAAAGTTTTAGTAAAATTGTAGGTGGTAAATAAAATTTGTGTTCATTCGTTCCATTATTGGAACGGTAAAATCACTATATTTACGTTTGACTTCCACATAAAAAAAATGAAAACCACAGGGGCTACAGCTAAAATAGGAGAAGGTATTTATACCGCTGCTGATGCAGCGCGTATATTGAAAATACCGTATTCAAAAGCGAACTATTGGTTTAAGTATTACTTAAAAAACAAGCACTTTAAAACGGATTATAGATATTATTTTGAAGTGAGTGATATTCTTGCGGTTAATTTTTTAACACTAATTGAAATGTATGTTTTTTATGCATTCAAAGAGGAAAGCGTTAAAATAGCGGATATAATCATAGCTCACGAAACAATTTCAAAAACATTCGACACTCCTTATCCATTTGCCAATAAAGATTTTTATGTATCGGGGCGAAAAATATATTATGGTGACGATAAAGATTTAACAATAGCCAACAAAACCAAACAAAAAATGTTAGCCGATATACTTATACAGTTTTCAAAAAAAATTGAATATGGCAACGCCAACCTTGCACACAAATATTATCCATTAGGTAAAAATAAGAGTATAGTTGTTGATCCCGAAAACCAATTCGGGCAACCTGTAATTGAAGGCACAAATATCCGAGTAGAAACTATTTATAATTTCTACAAAGCAGGTGATAGCATTGAACTTATATGTGAACTCTATAATATATCCAACAATAACGTTAAAGATGCAATAGAGTTTTTCAGCATGGCTGCATGACCTTTTATTAGACGAAAATCTTCCTTCAAAAATTGCCCAAGCCTTAGATATATTAGAGGGTGAAAAGGGTTGTAGGGTTTATAGTACAGAATTAGTTTTTAGTAAAGGCATAAAAGACCCTGAACTTATAAAAACATTAAGTGAAAGCGGGGGTATTTTAATCACCCATGATATAAAAATAACCACTCATTTAAAAGCCTTTAACCTTTTTAGGGATGCAGGTATAACCGTCATTATTATCACCATACCCGAAGGCTATTGGAAAATTTGTGTGAGCATAATAACAAAGTGGGGGGACATAAAGAGAATATGCAACGAAAATGAACACCCATTCGTTTATCGTATTACAAGCAAGGGCGCACATAAAATAATGTAAGGTTTTTTTATATTTGCCCTATGAACAAACAAGACAAGAAACCCATTAAGAAAGATCAACCCCTTAAACTCAAAGGGGATTTAAACCAACTGCTAAACCTTGCGCTAAATACTAAACCAGCTAAGCAGGGCAAGAAACCAAAGTCTAAATAATATGGTTGCCTCTATTATTAAGCAATACTTTGAAATATTAGGCTGGTGCTTTATTGCTATATTCTTATTAGGCGTAATTACATATTATAGTGAAGCGATAAAGCTAAAAACACCAACTATTGAAAATAAGCGCGAAATATTGGAACGTGTAAGCGTTGGCTGCTTTAAACTACAAAAGAGTGTTCTGATAGGCTTTGTTATATGTTGCGCTATCAGTGTTGCTTATGCACTTTTATTTAAAGGTTAAGTATATTACCACGTTATTAAACCAATTTTTAGAAAAATTTTACTCAAAAAATGACTTTTTAGGGTTGCATTGTCACCCCTCAAAATCCAATTTTCGCCCAAATCGGTAAAAACCATTGGTGTAAACAAATATATAGTTGCGTCTTTTATGATTGATATTGATGTTGTTAGCACCTTTACTACTATGTTCTTTTTATCAATTGCGAATTACACCTAAATATTACTTAACTTCACCTAATTAATTTAACTCTTTACCCAAAGAATGTTTTAGTTGCCTGGTATTTTGCCGGGCAAATCACTCGCTTCATTAGCCGATTAATCATCAGCTTAAAAAACAAACTTAGGATGAATATCAGTTTTAAGAAAAGAATTTATTTAGGATTTATAGTGTGTGTTTCACTGCTCACCATTAACGCTGTTATTGCCATTTATACCTTAGAGAAAAACAGGAAATTGGCAATACACTCCAGCGAAGTGATTGATCCATCAATAACCGCTTTGAGCGATTTTGAAAAGATGATGCTCGCTTCAAAAACGTACACAACCAATTGGGTATTCCTGCGCTCCAATGAAGCTGATAAAATGGCTTTGGTTAAAATTCACGCCAGCGATTACCAGGAACTGAAATTGCAATTGCAGCTTTATTCATCAAAATGGAACAGAAGAAACTGGGCTGACAGCCTCAATCATATTTTTACAGGTTTTGAACAAGTACTAAGTCATCAAAAGTACATTTTACATTCACTCAATGACTACAGGGATTATGATAATGCCGATAAAAAAGTTGCAGCGCAGCAGGAGTTAGAAAATATAGTGCTTCCACAAACTGCTCAATTAATCAAACAGCTTGAGGATATAATAGCTTATGAGCAGGGTGTGAGAATGATTGAAGGCAATACCCTGAAAAGTGATGCCATCAACCTGAGGATGTTTATCATTTACTCCACTGCCGTAATGATTGCCATAGGTCTTTTGCTTTCGGTATATATGGCAAAGGTGATTACCGGTCCGCTGCGAAAAATTATTCATATCTTAAATAACCTCGGCAAAGGTAACATCCTTAAAGTAGATCATCCCCAAAGCCGTGACGAAATAGGAGCAATGGTTCGCTCTGTGAATAATCTTTCAGAAAAATTATTTGAATCTGCAACCTTTGCACACGAGATAGGTAACCATAACTACAACATTCCTTTTAAGCCTTTAAGCGAAGCGGATACGCTCGGCAAAGCGCTGATCGCCATGCGCGATAATATTAAATTAAGTGACGAAGGATTCAACGAAGCGCAACACATTGCCCAGTTGGGAAGCTGGGAGAGAGATCCTAAAAACAACACAATAGTATGGTCAGATGAAATGTTACGGATATTTGATATTGATGCTAACTACAACTATACCTATCAGACTTATCTGGACATAATTCATCCCGATGATTTGGGATATGTTAAAGATCTTGCTAAAAAATATTTAATAGATCATCAGCCTATTGCATACCAGTGCCGGATAACTACGCATAAAGGAATTCAAAAAACAATTCATGCAGAGGGTAAGGTAGTTCTGAATGAAGAAGGTGAAATAGTCAAAACACTTGGAATAGTGCAGGACATTACCGCAAGAAAAAAAACCGAAGAAGTTATAGCTGAAAGTGAAAAAAAATACCGTACGTTATTTGAAAAAATGATAGATGGTGTTTATAAAAGCACCAGTGCCGGCAAGTTTATCGAGGTGAATCCTGCATTTGTTAAAATGCTTGGATATGATAGCAAAGAAGAGCTTTTAGCCATTGATATTAAATCTCAATTGTATTTTGAAACATCGGAAAGGGATAACGCTGTGCTGCAGGATAGCATGGAAGGAATGGCTGTGTTTCGCCTGAAGAAAAAAGATGGTTCAGAAATTTGGGTTGAAGATCGCGGTCAATATGTTAGTGATGAAAATGGTGTTATTCTTTATCATGAGGGCATCCTCCGCGATGTAACTCAACGCATAAAAGCAGAAATAGCATTAAAAGAAAGCGAAGCATTCAACAAGGGCGTGCTTGCATCGCTCAGCTCGCATATTGCCGTGATAGATGAAAGCGGTATGATCATAGCCGTAAACAAAGCATGGAACGACTTTGCAATTGTCAACGGTGAAACTAATCTTGAACGTACACCTTCCGGAATCAATTACTTTGATGTTTGCAAAAAAGCTATAGCTACCGGTGATAATTTAGTAAAGCAAGCATTGGAAGGAATTCATTCAGTTCTCAAAAAAGAGAAAAATATTTTCGAACTTGAATATCCCTCTGATTTGCTTAACGGGCCACGATGGTTTCTGCTGCGTGTTATGAATTTTGAAAGCGATACTCCCAAAGTAGTATTAGCACACGAGGATATTACAGAAAGAAAAAAAGCTGAGGAAGATATACTGAGAAAAAATGTTGAACTTCAAAAAACAACTGATGAGTTGGATAAATTTGTTTACAGTGTATCGCACGATTTGCGCGCGCCCCTGCTTTCCATGCAAGGCGTGGTGGATATAACAGCCGAAGAAACAACCGAAGAACTTACCATGTATCACATGAAAATGCTAGGCGGCAGCATCAACAGGCTCGATACATTTATCGGTGAAATTCTTAATTATTCGCAAAATGCACGAAGCGAAATAATAAGCGAGAAAATTGATTTCAAAGAATTGGTAGGCAAAATAACGCACGACCTTAAATATATAAGCGTTTATGACGGCAAGGTTAAGATTCATGCTGACATTATAGAAAAGGGAATATTTTTTTCAGATAAGAAAAGAATAAGTATGGTATTAAATAATCTTATTTCTAATGCTATCAGGTATCATAATCCATATACAGATAAGCCTTTTGTAAAAATAAATGTGGTGGCCGATGAGGTTAAAACAAAAATCGAGATAGAAGATAATGGCATTGGCATAGATGAAAAATTCCAGGAAAAGGTTTTTGAAATGTTCTACCGGGTTTCCGAAAGCTCCAATGGCTCAGGTTTGGGATTGTATATTGTAAAAGAAACCATTGAAAAGCTTCATGGAGCCATTTATATTCAGTCAAAACGCGGCATAGGTACAAAGTTCAGTGTTAGTATTCCCAATTTATATTCTAATCATTCCGATAGCTATCGGAATCAAAATTAAAAATCAAAAAAAATGGATTTACAAAACTTTTCCTTCAATCGTGTAATGATAGTTGACGATACAAAAATTGACAGGTACATAGCATCGCATACTATTAAAAAACACCTGTTTGCAAATAAGATAATCGAATTTGACATGGCAACCAAAGCCATTGAATATCTTGAAGAAAATCAACACAATCCCGAAATGTTACCTGATGTAATTTTTCTTGATATCCGAATGCCGGTGATGGATGGCTTTCAGTTTTTAGAAAGAATGGCACTGCTTCCCAAATCGCTTTTGCAAATTTCTGTCATCATGCTTTCCACCTCACTTAATGAAGCCGATCATGAACGCGCTCATAACAATTCATTAGTGAAAAAATTTATTAATAAGCCGCTAAATAAATCAAGCTTAGATGAAACAAAAGAATTGTATGCATCATTAACGAGCACTGATGACATGGCTGCTTAATAATTTCTTCTTTGTGCAAGACTTTAAGCCGCACGAATAATTTAAATCATATTATTTCTGTAATTAAAATTAGAAATCTCAAATGAAAATCGAACAAAAAAAATTCACTAATTCAAAAGGATGGGAAACCATCAGAAATAAAAATTTCAATGCTGCTGATTGCAACCTCGTAATTGTATTTGGCAGTACATCTTTACTCAGAGATGAATCATTATATAACACCATTCGCAGTAATTATGCTGCTGCCGATCTTATTATAAATTCAACGTCAGGAGAAATTATAGATACGCAGGTAAATGACGAAAGCATTTCGCTTACGGCTATCACATTCGACAGAACCCAACTTAAAACAGGTTCGGTTGATATCGCTGCGTATGCTAGCAGCTTTGATGCAGGTTGCGCTTTAGCAAAACAACTTGACTTTACTGATCTGAAAAATGTACTTATCATTTCTGACGGGCAAAAAGTAAATGGCAGCGAACTTGTGCTTGGCTTACAGGATACCTTGCCAAAGGATACTATTATCACAGGTGGATTAGCAGGTGACGGTGCACGATTCCAATCAACACTTGTTGGTTTAAATGAATTCCCCATTGAAGGAAGAATAGTTGCTATCGGATTCTATGGCGATAAACTTACTATTACTTACGGCAGCGTAGGTGGTTGGGATAGCTTTGGTCCCGAAAGATTAATTACTAAATCAATAGCAAATGTTTTATACGAACTCGATAACCAACCTGCTCTTGATATTTACAAAAAATATCTCGGTGACTATGCTAAAGATTTACCCGGTTCGGGTTTGTTGTTTCCTTTAAGCATCCGCATGGAAAATGAAGATTCGGTGGTAAGGACAATCTTAAATGTAAACGAAGCGGACAAGAGTGTAACTTTTGCAGGCAATATGCCCGAAGGAAACTATTCGCGATTAATGAAAGCAAACTTTGACCGCCTTGTTGATGGTGCTTCAAATGCTGCTGTCAATAGCCTCGATGAGAATTCGCACAAACCTGAACTGGCAATTTTGATAAGTTGCGTGGGCAGAAAACTGGTCTTGAATCAGCGCATTGAAGAGGAAGTGGAAGCAGTAAGAGCCATTTATGGTAACACCACTGCCATTACAGGATTTTATTCTTATGGTGAAATTTCTCCCTCATTTAATTTTGCAAAGTGCGCGTTGCACAATCAAACAATGACTATAACTACTTTTTCAGAAGAATAATTTTTTCACCGTAAACATAAATAGTTAAATTACTTTATTAAAAAATTAAATGAAAAATAAGCTTTTACAACGTCAGATCAGGAAGTTTTTTGCGGAAGCGGATCAGTTACCTGATAATCTTGCGGGGCTTTTTAAAATCATTGGCGAATCTTATGACCACTATGAAAAGGATCGCGAGATGCTGGAACGTTCGATTGACATAAGCTCTTCGGAAATGATTGAGTTAAATAATAAACTTCGGAAGGAATCGGATGAGCTGAAAAAAGCAAACATGGAATTAGACAAATTTGTTTACAGTGTTTCGCATGATTTACGCGCACCATTAAAATCCATGACGGGAATAGTGGAGATAACCGGGGAGATGAGTGACGACCCTATTGTTCATGAACACCTCGAAATGTTGAAGAGCAGTATTTCAAAACTCGATACATTCATAATTGATATGCTTGATTGTGCAAGAAATGCACGAGCAGATATCAAGAAAGAAGAAATTGATTTTAATGAGATGCTAAATGACATAACAAATAATCTTAAGCACATGAGCGATAATCACCGCGAGGTAAGTATTGATGTAAATGTTGTTAATAATCAAAAACCTTTCTATTCCGACAAAGGCAGAATCAACGTGCTGTTAAGTAATCTTATTTCAAATGCCATTCGCTATCAGAATCCTGAAATTTCAGAACCGTTTGTAAAAATCAAAGTGGATACTTCGGATAAAGAAGTAAATATTATTATTAATGACAACGGCATTGGAATCAGCAATGAATTGCATGAAAAAATATTTGAAATGTTTTACCGTGTAACTGAAAATTCAGTTGGCTCAGGGCTTGGTCTATACCTGGTTAAAGAAACGGTTGATAAACTGCAGGGAGAGATTTCTGTAGAATCAAAACCGGGCCTTGGCACCAAATTCAGTCTTAATATTCCTAATTTATATTCACAACAATTTCCAAATTAATTTGTGCTTGTAGAGACGTAATATATTACGTCTCTACGCGACCAATAAAAATCAAAAAAATTAAAAATCAAAAAAAATGGATTTACAAAACTTTTCCTTCAATCGCGTTATGATAGTTGACGATACAAAAATTGACAGGTATATTGCTTCACATATTATTAAAAAAAATCAGTTTGCAAATGAGATTATTGAATTTGATATGGCTACAAAGGCAATTCAATATCTTGAAGAAAATAAAGATCATCCTGAAAAACTTCCTGATGTAATTTTTTTGGATATCAATATGCCCGAAATGGATGGCTTTCAGTTCCTGGAACGGCTGGCATTGCTTCCCAAATCGCTTTTGCAAATTTCTGTCATCATGCTTTCTTCTTCACTTAATGCTGCCGATCACGAACGTGCTCATAACAATTCATTGGTGAAAAAATTTATCAATAAGCCGCTTAATAAATCAAGCCTTGAGGAAACAAAAGAGTTGTATTTATCGGTAAAGAATATTAATGGCGCCACTATTCTCCGTGCTTAATCATATAATGGTTCGTGAAAAAAACACCAACCATGCAGAGACGCCATGCATGTCATCTCTGCCAGTCAAATAAAAATTAAAAATTAAAAAATTAAAAATTAAAAAAATAAAAATCACAAAAAAATGGATTTACAAAACTTTTCTTTCAAACGTGTTATGATTATTGATGATGTCAAAATAGGCAGGTTTGTTGCTTTGCACGTAATGAAAAAAAATAATTTCGCAATTGAAGTTCTTGAATTTGATTTGGCCACTAAGGCTATTCAATATCTTGAGGAAAACCAACACAAACCGGAAAAACTACCTGAAGTAATTTTTCTTGATATCCGCATGCCCGTAATGGATGGCTTTCAGTTTTTGGATCGGTTGGCATTGCTTAACAAATCGCTGTTAGAAATTTATGTATTCATGCTATCCTCTTCACATGCTGCTTATGATCGCGTGCATGCCGAAAGCAATCCATTAGTGAAGCGGTTTCTTAATAAGCCATTGAACCTGGCAAACCTCGATCAGATAAAAGCATTGTATTTATTATTAAATAATAATAATGATATCGCGGCCTAATTATTAACAAAAAAAACGGCATCGGTAAAAATCACATAGAGACGCCATTAATTAATCTCTACACAACAAATAAAATTTAAATTTTTCAAAATTAAAATAAACAAAAAATGGATTTACAAAACTTTACTTTCAATCATATTATGATAGTTGATGATACGAAAATTGACAGGCGCATTGCTGCAGAAACAATTAAAAAAAATGGGTTTGCAAAAAAAATTATTGAATTTGATATGGCAACCACAGCCATTGAATATCTTGAAGAAAATCAAAATAATCCTGAAAAATTACCCGAAATAATTTTTTTGGATATCCGGATGCCGGTAATGGATGGTTTCCAGTTTCTTGATCGGCTGGCATTGCTTCCCGAATTGAACACTCAAATTTCAGTGATCATACTTTCTTGTTCAACTAGTCTTGCTGATCAGCAACGCGCTGAAAGTAATTCATTGGTGAAAAAATTTCTGAATAAGCCATTGAACCAATCAAATCTTGAACAAACAATGGCATTGTATTCATTCTTAAAGAACATTGATGATATAGATGCCAATAATTATTTCTTATTGCATTGCCTGTAGGCGCCTAATATTTTAAGCCCTTCAAGACAAATAAATTTCAAAATTAAAAATCAAAAAAATGGATTTGCAAAACTTTTCTTTCAATCGAGTTATGATAGTTGATGATACCAAAATTGACAGGTATATCGCTTCACATATAATTAAAAAAAATCAGTTTGCGATGGAGATTACTGAATTTGATATGGCCACCAAAGCCATTCAATATCTTGAAGAGCACCAGCATCATCCTGAAAAACTGCCCGAGGTGATTTTTTTGGATATCAACATGCCCGAAATGGATGGCTTTCAGTTTCTGGAGCGGTTGGCCTTGCTTCCAAAATCATTAATGCAGATTTCTGTCATCATGCTTTCTTCTTCACTTAATGCTGCTGATCATGAACGGGCTCATAACAATACATTAGTGAAAAAATTTATCAATAAGCCACTTAATAAATCAAGCCTTGAGGAAACAAAAGAATTGTATTTATCATTAAAGAAAATCAATGGCTCCGCTGTTCATTCTGATTAATTACTAATGATGCTGATTGCATTCAGCATAATTCTATAGCCCAATGTCATTTAGTTAATGGCTAATTATCTGTAATTGTCCGGTTATAAGTCCCGAATTCTATGGGATGAGATTCCTCACTATACTGAGCACGGGATAAATTGCCACTCCCGATAGCTATCGGGATGATTCCCACAAAGACACCAAGAACACAAGGGAAATATAACCTTTGTGAACTTTGCGGCTTTGCGGGAAAATACACTTTGTTATCCCATTTTATGTATAAATGACATTGCCCGATAGCCAGGGCTTAGTTTCCGAAAAACATGTATAAATTTTTTATTCAGTGATTCAGTGGCTAACATATACCATAACCCAAAGCAATTTGTATTGTGTGACCGATTCTTTTAGATGTGGCGTGAATCAACAAAGATTCTTGCGCAAGTTTTACCACTTCGTGATTTCTGCAACAGCGAGGAAGTTTTTAGGAATATATGGTTTAAGACTACCTTGTTAAAAGAATTATTAACCTGATGTTTTTCTTTGCCTAAATTAAAAAGTATTATGTTCGCAACAAGTTGAATATAATTTAGTATTCAGTTTCAAACAACCAATTCACATGTCAACAAACCACTGCAGGCTGATAAACATATTAATAGCCATGTTTATTTTATCGCCATTTATAAGCAAATCACAAGTATTGCCACCTCATCAATTTACAGTTTATGATACAACTGTTACCGGCTATTATTTTTTGGCAACCAAAAAGATGACCGATAATCAAACAGGCTACCCCCACAAACAAATAATACTTGATCATAAGGGCAATGTAGTTTATTACAAGGCTATAAGAGGTGGTGATTTCAAAATGCAGCCCAATGGAAAAATTACTTGTTCACGAGGCCCGAATTGGGTGATTCTTGACAGCACTTTCACAGTGGTTGATACAGTGAGTTGTCTCGGATACAAAATAGATACTCACGATTTCCAAATTCTAAGCAACAATCATTACTTGCTTCTTGGACTTCATGACAGTATCATGGACCTGAGCGCATATCATTTTTTCAAAAAAAATGGAACAGCCGGCAGTACCAGTGCCTTAGTAACCGGCAGCGTGATACAGGAATTGGATTCAAATAAAAATCTTTTGTTCGAATGGCGCACCTTAGACCATTTGCCATTCAACTCTGTGGATACATTTTATATGGGTAGTAATACCGTAGTAGATTGGACGCACAGCAATGCACTTGAAATAGATTATGATGGTAACATTCTCATGTCGAGCAGGCACCTTAATGAGATCACCAAAATTAACCGTACCACCGGAGATGTTATGTGGCGCATGGGTGGAAACTATAATGAGTTCACATTTATAAATGACCCTTTTCCCTTTTGGGGACAACACGATATCAGGACAGTTGGCAATGGTCGCGTAACTTTATTGGATAACGGAAAGCACTACACATCGCACGGTGCTCGCGGTGTGGAATATCAGCTTGATGAAGTAAACAAAACAGCTACATTAATGTGGGACTACACTTATGATCCTGCCTTATGGAGTGGTGGCGCAGGAAATTCGCAACGCATACCCGGAGGACTTAACTTAGTGAACATAGGTCACCGTAATTTTGGAACTCATTGTTTCTCTTTGGTTGATTCATTGAACAATCAAATATCAGAATTTGGATTTTTAGATACCTCTGTAATGTATCGTGTATTTTTTTACCGAACACTTCCGTGGAGTTTCCATCGTCCACTGTTAAGCTGCAACAAACAAGGAAGTAATAATTATATCGTAACATCAGCAAATTACAGTTCATATTTATGGTCAACAGGAGCCACAACAGCTTCCATACAGATTACTACGCCCGGCACCTACTATGTTGATGTGCCTTATGGCGAAGGTTTTATCAGGTCAGAAGATTTTGTAGTTACGGATATAGATAGCCTTGCATGTTATGAAGAATTCAATGCAGATTTTAATGCGAATGTAACATCCGTTTGCAAAAACTCAATTGTAAATTTCACCGAACTTAGTGGTGGTAATGCCACCTCATGGCAATGGAGTTTTCCGGGAGGAACACCATCCAGTTCAGCTTTGCAAAACCCCAGTGTTCAATACCCTGCCGCAGGTACTTATTCAGTTACACTTATAGCAGGTAATAACAGCACGCACGATACTATTGTGAAAACAAATTATATCAAGGTTAACACTACACCGCCTGCAAGCATTACTGCTAATGGCGGAGCAAATTTTTGTACAGGTGGATCAGTGCAACTTTCAGCAAATACGGGAACAGGGTTTTCCTATCAATGGAAAAAAGGTTCAACAGTTATTACTGATTCAACTTCATCAACCTATACAGCAAATGTTGCTGCCAGTTATAAAGTAGTAGTAACTAACCAAAATGGTTGCTCAAAAATTTCAAATGTAATAGCTGTTACAGGGCCGCCTTCAGCAACCATCACCGTTACAGGATCGCTGTCAATTAATACCTGCACTGGCGACAGCGTGAAATTTGCAGTTCCTTTGGTAACGGGCAATCTTTATCAATGGAAAAAGAATAATGCAAATATTCCGGGAGCTATTGCAAATATTTATTATGCTTCTTCACCCGGTATTTATAAGGTGGTTGTAACAAATGCTTTTGGCTGTTCAAAATTATCAAGTCAAAAAACAGTTACATCTAATTGCAGATTTGGAGATATTGCAGATCAATCTCTTGATCTGATAAAAATTTCTCCCAACCCAACATCAGATTATTTCACTGTTACTTTGAAAAGTAATTGCACTTATGAAATAATGATTTATGATTTATCGGGTAAGAAAATAGAAAATCATACCGTCACAAATTCTGATAATTTTATTATCGGAGAAAATCTTGATGCGGGATTTTATTTTTGTGAAATATCATATCAAAACAAAAAAGATTTATTCAAGATTGTAAAAACAAAGCATTAGTAGCCTGTTACGCTTTGGTTTAACCCGTCTGGCTTTGCAATGATTTCGGAAGTGTGTGTACTTTCACTATATGTGGATTGACATTATTAATTCGCTCAAATGCTTTCGGTATTTCTTATTTTACGATTTCCATATTTCCATATTTCCATATTTCCCTACTCCCAATTCCTAATTCCTAATTCCCAACTTTTCTTCCTTTGTATCAACAATTATAATAACTTTCCCGCTCGTTATTTTGGCTTACCCTACCCTATTATGAATCCTGAACTGAACAGGCAAGAAATCATAGATTATTATGATCACTGCCAGGTAGATTATGAATTAGTATGGCATCTGAATACCAAAATGTGCATGCATTATGGCTATTGGGATAATGACACAGCTAACCTGCGCGAGGCTTTAGTTAATATGAATAAACGTGTAGCAGTTTATGCACAGGTGCAACAGGGCGATTATGTTTTGGATGCCGGATGCGGTGTTGGCGGCTCGTCAATATTTCTTGCAAAGACTTTTAACTGTATTACGAAGGGAATTACATTAAGCGAAAAGCAAGTAGCCACCTGCCGTGATAATGCTGCCAAACATGGTGTAAGCAATCAATGTTCTTTTGAAGTTCAGAGTTACCTCGCAACCGATTTCCCTGATAATACTTTTGATGTAGTATGGGGTATTGAAAGTGTTTGCTATGCTTATGATAAAGCAGATTTTTTACGCGAAGCGTTCAGAATATTAAAACCCGGAGGCCGTGTTATCGTGGCCGATTTTTTCAGCAGCGGAGTAAATGAAGGAACCATTGAGTCAGAACTTATGGATAAATGGACCAGCACATGGGCAATAAAAGCGTATGCCGATGAAGATGAGTTCTGGAATAAAATGAATGTAACAGGTTTTATCGCTTGTAAAAAACATGACGCTACTTCGCATGTTATAAAAAGCATTAAGAGGTTGTATTATTCATTCTTTCCCGGCTTACCGGTTACTTATATTTCGCAGGCATTGGGCATGAGGAATAAAATTCAAACTGCTAATACCTGGTCCACATATTATCAATATAAAGCCTTTAAAAAAGGTCTTTGGAAATACCTGTTTTATTCAGCAAAAAAACCTTTGTAATATCGCATCACTAAATACTCTTAAAATATGGAATTCAATCCTGCAGAAATGCAACAACCCGATTACAAAAAGAAGTTTAAAGAATATCGGTTTATTCAAGATGATTTTGCTGATGCTGTAGCCGAAGAAATTGTTCAGTCACCTCATTATGCCGAAGTTTTCAGGGCATGGGCAAAAATTGAATACAACAATCAAAAAGTTGACTTTCAAATTCCTAAATACCGCGCAGCAGGCAGTGGTGATGGTCCCTGTCAGTTATGCGGATCAGATGAAAAACATCAACTGCTTAACGATAAACTGAATGGATATTTCAGAGATACATTTATGGCTGATTATATGGGGCAGCATATTGAAGAAGTAAAAAAAGGATGTGAATTTTTCAATATTTATAACGCTACCGGAACGCTTGCATTGGTAACACGTTCATTGCTTAAACAATATGCCGCTTTTAATGCCACAAATGTGCTCATGTTTACGCAAATGATTAAAGATGCGCCTAACAGGAGAATTCTTGAGAGCATGCGTTTTGTGCGCGATGTAATGGATCCTGACGGATACAATCCTAACGGGCGCGCCATACGCAACATTCAAAAGTTACGATTGGTTCATGCGGTAATACGGGCACGTATTAATTCAGGAAAATACGATAGAACAAAATATATCAGCGAAAAAACATTGTATCTCACCAAGTTTGCTGATTCAGTAAATGACCCTACGGCAAAAAGCAAAGACAGCAAGGAACCACAGGATAATAAATTAATTGAAATAGTTAATTACTTAAAAGATGTCGCTAAGCATCTTAATGATACAGTAGATAAGATAAAAGCATTTAATGAGCAGCGAAAAAACAAGAACAATCCTCCACGCACTATTGATCAGCGTGCTGCCGATTTAAAACAATCCATCAGCTTTTTAAATGATCTTGAAATATATCTCGCGGGCGCTGCACAATGGTTGAAAGAAAACTCTAAAGGATACAATGAAATAAATGTATTGCTTGACAATGGCCGCACCACCACTTTTCCTGAAGTGGTAAACAAATTAGAGCGCAATTCAAAATATTTAAAATGGCATGAAGCAGACTGGGGTAAGCCTATTAATCAACAAGACATGATTTTTGCCATACATACGTTTAGTGTGGAAGTTATTGATGGCCTTGCAGCTTCGGGCGAAAAAATGTTTAAGGATGAAGTGGAAAGCTATTATCTCGCCTGGCATCATATCGGGCATTGCTTAGGTGTTAAAGATGCTATTAACCCTAAAACCTACAAAGATGGGCATAACATGCAACAACTTATTTACCAAACAGAATTCAATACAGCATACAATCCTAACGGACCTGCTTTGGCGAAACCTTTATTGCAATTTTTAAAAATCGTATTGCCCTTTAACCGCCCCAGGCAAATAAATGCTGTTATAGCAAATTATAATATTTATATGCCTGAAGAACTCAATGTTAAAGTAAATGTAAATGACCTTAAAGCTAATAAAGTGGTGTTTGATCCCGGCCAGGTTATTGACGAAAAAGAAAATGAAAAAGTAAAAGAAATTTTCAAAAGTTGCTTAGATATTGACCTGGAAGATATTGATAAAAGAAATCTCTTCAGACTGAGATTTGCCACCTTTTCACTTAAACTTGTTGTGATAATCAGGAAATTTATAAAGTCAAGGAATAGTCCTGATTATCATTACAGCTCTTTTATCTTACGACACCTTGGCATCGTTGATATGTTAGATTCTCAACTTACTCTGCAATCGCATAATCCTCATGGCGCATCCTTTAGCGGTACCGATGCTGAAGGAGAAGTTATTGATGAAAGCAAACTTAAACAGCGTTCCCTTGCTTCGATTGTCCTCAGTTCGGTGTATCATAAAGTCATAAAAGATATAAAAGGTAAATTTTCATCTTCAGATAATAATGCGTCAAAACAGGCAGCCGTGGTGACAAAAAATTAAAACGCATAATATTTTAAAATTTTTGATTTTTTTTAAACTCTCTTTTCAAATTCTATTTTACCAAATCCCATGAGCACATTTGAACCATTAAGCTGGGAGACACAAAAATTCAATACATGGTTTGCCGGTTACAGGCAAATGCAGGATAAACATGCCGATGATGTGGCTTCAACAATAATGGCTTCGCCTCACCGAAACCAGGTTTATGCAGCATTAGGCTCCATTGTGAAAAACGATGATGTGATAACTTTAAAAACTTTTGAAGTTATTAACCATGCAATGTCAGGAACAGATTCAGATACCGATGAAGAGCATCAAAAATTAGTCTCGCTACTCAATAATTATTTTGAAGATAATAATGATCCGAAACACTTCTTCATCACTGATGATGAAATAGAAATTCTTAAAAAGGGGGCGATGATTTTTAATACTCGTACTGTTGAATGTACGTTGATATTAGCAGTGCGTTCCTTATTAAAACAATATGCTGCATACAATGCCACGCAGGTATTGGGCAGCACTAAAATACTTCCCGACTTTCCGCACCGCAGAATTTTAGCCACCATGCAATTTGTATTAGATGTAATGTCGCCCGATGCTTTTACGGCAGAAGGGTCGGGTAAGCGTGCAATTCAAAAGTTACGCTTAGTGCATGCGTTAATCCGTGCCCGTATTAATTTAAAATCGGCACAGGATGCAGGCAATCAAAAAGTAAAAGGTGATATGGACATATCAACAACCTTTTGGGAAGGCGGTGAATGGAGAGCAGAATTATGGGGATCACCCATCAATCAGCAGGATATGATTTTTGCTGTGCATACCTTTAGTGTGGAAGTTATTGAGGGTCTTATAGAATCAGGCGAAGACATCAGTGATGATGATAAAGAAACTTATTACAAGGCTTGGCATATCATAGGCAGGCATCTTGGTGTATTGACCGAAATAAATCCTGATAATTATAATGACGGCAAAGAATTGCAGCAACGCATTTACGATGTGCAGTTCATTCCTGTAAATCCCAATGGCACTCCATTAATAAATAAAATAGCACCTGCATTGGCTGATCCGTTGGTTGCCTTTGTGCAGCAATTTGCGCGTCTTCCTAAAATTGAATATGTATATGCCATTATCAAACGATTTAATAATGATATTGATGAATCTTTTTTTGAAGATAAACTTAAAATTCCTTTGAGCCAGTTGAGTCGTAAATTTCTTTGGATAATAATACTTGCAGATAAGTTGCAGGATTTTATCTTTGATGCATGGTCATGGATAAGATATTTTAAATCGCGTGATAATAACAGTGTGCTTTCAGTAAGAATGCATAACATGATGCAGGCCGTTGTTGATTCGCAGGCAACATGGGGAGCAAAACATTTCATGACCGGTGATGGATTTGGAAGGCAGCAGGCAGAAGATGACCAGAAGAAATTGAAAGCAGGCAGGCCATCATTTTTTAAAATTGCCATCAAAGCTTTTCTCTCAGGAAAAATTAATCAGTAACCAAATAAATCAATGAATAATAATCGTCAACTTTTATATGAGAGCGAAGAGTCGCTCATCTACCTTGAGGAAAAAGAAGGAAAAAAAACAATTCGTAAAATTTTACGCTCAGATGCACCTGAACCTGATCTGGTAGTACGTTTTAACAACGAATATGAATTTACGAAAGACCTTCAGATACCAGGAATACGCAAAGCATTAGCACTTCAAAAAGATCATGATCATCTTGCCATTGTATTCGAATACATAGATGGCATCACATTAGATGAAGCATTTATCGGTAAGGATCGGCCGCTTACTGAAATACTGAATGCCTTTATCCAGATAGCCGACACTTTGGGCAAACTTCACCTCAAAGGAATCATTCATAAAGACATTAACGGGCGTAATATACTCTGGATAGAAAAAGAAAAACAACCGTTGATCATTGACTTCGGCATCTCTAACCGTCTCGATCTTGTAAGCAATAATTTAGGAAACCCTGATAAAATAAAAGGCACGCTCACACACATGTCGCCTGAACAGACAGGTCGAGTGAATCGTAAAATTGACAGCCGCAGCGATTTGTATTCTTTGGGAGTGACCATGTACCAAATCTTAACAGGTAAGCTTCCTTTTGAATCAAATGATTCATTGGAACTGGTTCACTTTCACATTGCAAAATCTGTTCCGCTCGCTCATCTTGAAAATAAAAAGGTTCCACCTGTTATTTCAGCCATTATTGCAAAGCTGATGGCTAAGAATGCCGAAGACCGCTACCAATCAGCCTTCGGACTTAAACATGACCTGGTGCAATGTGTTGAACAATTAGCAAAGTCTGAAAAGATAAAAGAGTTTAAGATTGGAATGCAAGACTTTTCGGGTAAGTTTCAGATACCGCAAAAATTATACGGACGCGATGAAGAAGTAAAAACATTACTCAAAGCATTTGAGCGCGTTGGCAAAGGGAGCACTGAATTATTTTTGGTTGCAGGCTATTCAGGTGTTGGTAAATCAGTTTTAATAAGCGAATTGTATAAACCGATAACTGAACATCGCGGATATTTTGTTGGCGGAAAGTTTGACCAATACCAGCGTAATATACCATACTATGCTATTATACATGCTTTCACTGAATTTTGCCAGTTAATACTAACCGAGAAAAAGGAAAGTTTAGATCAGTGGCGAAAAATAATTTCAGAAAGTGTTGGCGAAAACGGGCGCGTGCTTACTGATTTAATCCCCGAATTAGAAAATGTTATCGGCACTCAACCTGAAATTGTAAAATTAGAATCGCAGGAAGCTCTTAATCGTTTCAATATTGTTTTTCAGAATTTTATTAAAACCATCAGCAAGCCCGAACATCCTTTTGTATTGTTCATAGATGATTTGCAATGGGCTGATGTAGGTTCACTCAATCTCATTAAATCATTAGTTACCGATACAAGAAATCCTTACCTGTTGGTTATCGGAGCTTATCGTAGTAATGAAGTTAATGCCGGGCATCCACTGCTCGCAATGATTGATGATGCTGCAAAAGATAAAGCTGTTATCAATACAATAGAACTAAAACCTTTATTAGAAGAACATCTATTTCAGATCATAAAAGAATCGCTACTGGTTGATGATGATGCAGCACATCAGCTTACACAAATTGTTTTTTCGAAAACGCTGGGCAATGCATTTTTCACAATTGAATTTTTAAAATCATTAAATCAGCTTGGTCTCGTCAGGTACAATTTCGATCAGCGAAAATGGGAGGTGAATTTTGAAGCAATAAAGAAAAAAGGAATCACCAATAATGTAGTTGAACTTTTGGTTTCAAAAATTAAAGTGCTTCCTGCTGCTACGCAAAATGTTTTAAAGCTGGCATCGTGCATCGGTGGTTTGTTCGACTTGCGCATACTCTCAGTTATCAATAATAAAACCATCAAAGAAACCCTTGCACAACTTTGGATAGCTGTTGAAGAAGGTTTGCTGGTGCCTGTGGGTGAAAAATATCAATACGTGGACTTTATAGAAGACAACAGCGACTATAAAATTGAAATGGAGTTTCCGCATGATCGCATACAGCAGGCAGCATATTCATTAATGAATGAAGGCGACCATGCACAAATACATTTGGAAATAGGCCGCCTGTTATTGAAACATCGTGATGCCGATGATGAAACAATTTTCGACATCGTAAATCATTGCAATGAAGGAGTCAAGCTGATTAAAAGCGAAAAAGAAAAATCTCAACTGGCAAAACTTAATCTTAAAGCAGCATTGCAGGCACGCGATAGCAGCGCTTATGGATCAGCCTTAAATTATGTATTAGTATCTAAAGAATTAGCGGGTGATGAAGTATGGAAAAAAGATTATCCGTTTGCGCTTAAACTTAATAAGGCCGCAGCAGAAATTGAATACCTCAACGGTAACTTCGAAACTTCAGAAAACCTGATACATGTCTGCCTTGAAAAAGCAAACACGCCTGCCGAAAAAAGCGACATCTATTTTATGCTGATGCAAAATCAAAGCAACCGAACGAAATATTATGAAGCTATTGATTCTGCACGTCAGGGATTAAAATTGCTTGATTTTGTTTTCCCCCAAAAAGATGATTGCCCTGCATTAATACCCGCTGAAATGGGCAAAGTAATTGGTTATTTTATGGAACATGGTGTGGATTCCGTATTCAAAAAACCGGGGATGAGCGATCAGCGGTTGCTCAGCGTAATGAATATTTTAGATAATCTTTCACCACCTACTTATGTTACAGGTGAAACCAACATGTGGATACTGCATGTGTTATTGAAAGTTAATCTCACTATTGAGCATGGCCTTTCGCCACAGGGCGGATATTCGTTTTCCGAGTTAGGAATAATATTTTTCATAATGGGTAATTATGAGTTTGCTTATCCTGCTGCGCTGATGAGTAAACGTATTGTAGAAAAATTCCGTAAGCAATCGCCACGTCATTTATGCCGTGCCGGTCATCTTTTCACCAACTACAATACGCCCTGGGTTAAGCACATTAACGAAACATTCAAGCTTAACCCTGAGTATTACCAGATTAGTCTTGATAGCGGTGAATTGATTTATGCAGGTTACACAGGCTTCTATCCTATATACAATTCTTATTTCTGGGGTAAGGAACCATTGCCTGGGTTATTGTCACGTTTACCGGATGCGTTAGAGTTCACGCAAAAAATTCACCACGACCTTGCACATGATTCATTACGCGCATTGCAATTAGTCATGTCAAATCTTGCAGGCATTACTGCCACTGCATCTGATTTCGATCTGCCCGAAAAATCAGGCGCTGACCTGCTTGCTTATTGCAAAGAAGTGAACGATGGTTATGGCATCACCATGTTTCATTTGTATAAAGCGCAGGCTTATTATCTATACGGCAACCTTGCTGATGCCTTGTATTGCCTGCAGGTGGTAGCAGGTCTTGCAGGTGTGCTTGCAGGTAACGCAACCTCCCACTCTACTTTTAACATGCTCTATTCATTAACTTTAATAGGATTAATGGATAAAGCAGGCGAGCATAATGCTGATCAATTAAAACAAATAGATGACTTTCAACTGCAGCTTAAAACATGGTCAGATCAGAATCCATCCAACTTTGAACATAAGTATTTTTTAGTGGCTGCAGAGATTGATCGCCTTAAAGGAAATACTTTGCCCGCCATAGAAAATTACCGCAAGGCAATTGCATCAGCCGATAAATTTGAGTTTGAACGTGAAACCGCACTCATACATCATAAAGCAGGAGAATTCTGGATTAAACAGGGAAATACTTTATATGCACAGCCGCATCTCGAACGCTCGCGATATCTTTATGAGAAGCTTGGTTATCTACGTATAGTAAAACTGTTAGAAGAAAAACACCAGTTATTGCTGAGTGCCACTTCAAGATTCAGCGCCACGCATGAACATACAGGCACTTACCAGTTAAAATCAAATACTGACGACATTGCCGAGTTTGATATGCTCAGTGTAATGAAAGCTTCACATGCATTAAGCGAAGAAATAAAATTAGACAGGCTGATAGAGAAAATGCTGCGCATTGTAATTGAAAATGCCGGAGGCCAGCGCGCTGTGCTGATGCTTCAAAATTCAGGAAAATGGAAAGTGGAAGCTGATTTTAATATTGAACAAAACACAGGAATGCATTATGAATCGAAAGATCTTGATAGCGTAAAAGACTTACCTGTTTCTGTAATCAATTATGTGATTAGGACACAAGCAGAAGTATTGTCTGATCAGAAATCAATAAATAAAATTTTTGATCGCGATGATTATTTTAAGAACCGGAAACCTTCATCTTTCTTATGTCTGCCGCTTAACTATAAAGGTGAAACAAACGGCATTTTGTATGTTGAACATAAAACAAGCACCGATACATTTAATGCCGAGCGGTTAAATGTGCTGCACATGCTTACAGGACAGATGGCTGTTTCATTAGAGAATGCCGGCCTTTACAGCAAGCAGTTTGAACTCATACAGGCCTACCAGCGTTTTGTTCCTCTTGATTTTATCAGCGCACTTGGTCACCAAAGTATATTACAGGTTAAATTAGGTGATCACATTAAGGAGGATATGACTGTGATGTTTTGCGATATACGCTCCTACTCTTCGATGAGCGAAGGCATGAGCACTGAAGAAAATTTTAATTTCATCAATGCATATCTGAAGCGAGTTGGGCCGGTGATTCAGAAAAATAATGGCTTCATTAATCATTATTATGGTGACGGATTTATTGCGCTTTTCAAAAACACTCCTGAAAATGCATTGCATGCTGCCATGGAAATCATTGAAGCAATTGCCCTCTACAACAAGGAAAGAATTGCAAGAGGAAATGTGCCGATTGCATTAGGCTTCGGTATTCATACAGGCCCGATAATGATGGGCATTATTGGCGATGACCAGCGTAACGATGCCAATGTAATTTCAGATGCAGTTAATACTTCATCGCGCCTCGAAGGACTTACAAAAATATTCGGTGCAAGTATTTTAATGAGCGATAAAACATTGGAGCGCATTGAACATCCTGAACTTTTTAAATTCAGATACCTTGGCCGCATTAAAGTAAAAGGCAAAGAAGATGTAATGGCCGTGCATGAAATGTTCAGCGCTGACGAAGCTGCACTGATGGAAAAGAAAGAAAAAACGCTCGATAATTTTAACCAGGGATTGAAAGATTATTTCGAGAAGCACTTTGCCGAAGCTGCCCTTTCGCTCAAAAAAGTATTAGATGAAAACCCACAGGATAAAGCCGCAAGAAGATACCTTCAAAACGCTGCACGCTTTATGGTTGAAGGTGTATTAAATGATTGGGATGGCGTGGAGCAGATGACGGAAAAATAAAATGTCTGAACCACAGATTAACCTGATTCAGTGATTAAACATGATTGTTATGTGAGAGATGAAATCAACGCAAACAAAAACTCACCTCTGATTATATGATTAATCATGATTATAAACGCAAGAAATCAATTCAGCGAAATCAAATAAAGCAGATTAATCTTCGGTTCAGACAATGAAAAGGCGGTTAAAGAATTTCTCTTTAGCCGCCTTTTATTTTAAACGGATACCTTCGCAGCAAAATGCAAACTAAATATTATCAATCGGTATTATCTTTTCTTAAAAGTTCAACAGATTTAATCATTGAACAAAATCATAAAGGCTCCGTTCATTCACCTTTTCATGCTGTACATTTTCCTGAAAAGAAAATCACATTGCATTTTATAGAAATTGATAAAGAAAAACTGTTTCACCTGCAGCCTGATCTTTTTTCATTAATGAGTGATGACGCTGCTAAGCATCACATTAAAATAATTCACCTGTGGGAAGATGTGTGGCTCAGCCATAATGAAGCAGTACGTTTAAGATTACTCTCACAATTAGGAATCAGTAAAAAAGTTCATGGCCGCTTAACTGAAGTGATCAAACCTGATAAAAAACAAGCGGACGATTTTCTGGATGCATATCATTTGCAACAATCAACTAATTGCAATTCCAGGTTGGGATTAAATTATAAAGATGAATTGCTGGCAGTTGCCACATTCAGTAAAAGCAGGTTGATGACTTATGAAAAAGAGGTTTTTCACTCTTATGAATTAATACGCTTTGCCAGCAAGTCTGGCCTTTCAGTTGTTGGCGGCTTAAGCAAAATGATTTCGGCTTTTATGAAAGAGCAAAATGCAGAGCATCTAATGACTTATGCTGACAGAGACTGGAGCAACGGTGATAGTTACCGAAAGCTTGGATTTATAAAAATTGAAAATACACCACCACAATTATTCTGGATACATCCGACAAGAATGCAACGTTATTATGAACATCGTATGCCAGAAGATTTCATGAATGAATTTAATTTGCAAAAGAAAAAAACACTTGAAGATTTTTTAATAACAAAAGGATATTTCAAAATTTACAATTCTGGAAATACAAAATTTATTTTAGACCTGAGAAAAAAATCATGATTCAAAAATCAATACCATCAATTTAGATTGGCCTCCAATAAACCATATAATATCATTGTAATCCTTGGCCCTACAACTTCAGGCAAAACAAGGCTTGCAGCAAAAGTTGCTCATTTGCTTAATATTGAAATAATCAGTGCCGACTCGAGACAGGTTTATAAAGGCATGAACATTGGCACAGGCAAAGACCTGGATGAATATATTGTAAACGATAAACAAATTGCATTTCATTTAATTGATATCGTAGATGCCGGAAGTGATTACAATCTCAATGATTACATCAATGATTTTAAAATTGCTTTTGAAACCATAACTACAAAAAATACAATCCCGATTCTTTGTGGTGGAACAGGGCTTTATATTGATGCGATACTAAATGGCTTTGAATATACAGGTGTGCCGGTGAATGAAATTTTAAGAAATGAATTACACTCAAAAACCTTAGAAGAATTACAACAGCAATTTTCAGAGCTTCCAGCTACCTCTTATCATAATATTGCCGATACCTCCACCCATAAACGAATGGCAAGAGCAATTGAAATTGCCACATGGCTTAATGAAAATAAAGATGTACCAACATCATCATTACCAAAATTACAACCAATAGTTTTTGGATTGTCAGGTAAACTTGAAACACGCAGAAACAGGATTGCAAAAAGATTGAAACACCGCTTGGATAATGGCTTAATTGAAGAAGTACAAACATTATTAACCGATGGAGTATCACAGGAAAAATTAATTTTTTACGGATTAGAATACAAGTTTGTAATTCAATATTTAAAGAAAGAAATTGATTACGATTATTTAGTTGAACATCTCACTATTGCAATACAGCAATTTGCAAAACGCCAAATGACTTATTTTAGAAAAATGGAACGGGCAGGATTAAAAATAAATTGGATGGATGCAGAATGGAGTTTGGAGCAGCAGTTGGAATTTGTAAAAGAGCTTTTATAAAATTTTATTCCTGTTCAGGTTCAGGAATTACTTTTAAATCTCTCAATATTCTTCTCGTAATAATCAATCGGCTTTTCGAAAAATCTTTATTCTCCATGGCATCATCCTGAATGCGTGTTGCAAAAAAGAAAATATTATCACCTTTGGTGACATATCCCACATACCACCCGATATTTGTTTTCATATCTGTACCCCATCCCGTTTTACCGCGCAACACATAACCAAGGGTGTCTTCCTGTATCATAATATTTTTTACAATTTCAATATTATGTTTTTTAAAAGGCAATTTGTTTTTATAAAGCTTTACCAGGAATTCTATTTGCTGCTGAGGAGTAATTCTTAATCCACCAGTTAACCAAAACTGATCAATCCCACCACTGATATCTTTATTTCCATAGTGAGCTTTCTTCACATATTTTTTCATTCGCTTCTCACCTGCTCTGCGTGCCAGTTCCTGGTAATACCAAACTGTTGAATTCTTGAAAGCAGTTTTCATATCAGTGTCTTTATTCCATGCTTCATTGCCGCGATCTTTTCCGTCCCATTTTAAAATAAAATTTTCATCGGGCGCCACACTGGTTTGCAAAGCAATTAATGAATTCAAGATTTTAAATGTGGATGCAGGTGTAGTTGGTACTGTAAATTGCGCACGGTTATAAAAATAATATTTGTCCTTTTTTAAATCATAAATCACACAACTTCCTTTAACTTTAAATTTTTCAAAATATGCTCCCCATTCATTGTGAACTTCATTTAATTGAGCATTTGAATTGAAATAAAAACAAAGCAGGAAAAGAACACTTGAAATTTGATATTTGATATTTGATATTTGGTTTTTGTCTCTGAACATTATTTTAGAAAACTTAAACTTTAAACGTGAAATATATCGTATGCAAATCTAATAATCACAACGCAAACGATGATGATAAAAAAAATGCGGACAAATTTACTGCCACGAAGCATTGCCAAATGAGACCCTGTATAACCTCCGGCAATATTAAAAACTGCCATTGGCAATGCAATTTTATAATCAATTGCACCTGCATAAGCAAAATAAACAAGCGTTGAAAAATCGGTAGCAAAGTTGATCACTTTTGAAGATGCCGATGCTTTTAAAAAATCATATCGCAATAAGCCAATAAATGCAAACATCAAAAAACTGCCTGTGCCCGGTCCGATAAATCCATTATAAAAACCAATCAGCAAACCAATTACAACAGGATATAAAAAATGTAAAGTGTTTACATGTTCATCATTACCTATTACACCAAACTCTTTTTTTGAATAAGTATAAAGTGCAACAGCAATTAATACGAACAACACAATCGGTTTAAAAACATCAGGGGAAATCATTTGCATTGTTCTTGCTCCCACAAATGCAGCAATCATTGAAGCAGCGGAAGTAATCAAAACAATTTTCCAGTTGATTGAAATTTTTCGCGCATATTGAATTGCTGCCATTAATGTTCCGCTTGCATTTGCAAAACGATTGGTTGCAAAAACATTTATTGGTAACCAATTGGGGAATGCAATAAACATTACAGGTAATTGAATTAAGCCACCACCTCCTACAATAGCATCAGTGAAGCCTGCGAGAAAAGCGATTAGACAAAGTAAGGCTATTAGCATTGGTTAATTTGGAGTAAAGTGATGTTGAATTCCGATATGTCTGAAGGAACGTCTGTTAAACTTTCGGAAAGTTTCCCGATAAAATCGGGACGAAAGTAAAAGTACCGTTTCATTTTTGGTCATTCCTCAAATTGTCCCGCAAGTTTTTTCAATTGCGCGATGATAGTTTCAAACTTTTCATTTTCACTTTTGATTACTTTTTTACTAAGAACAAAATAAACGTACAAGAACCAAAGTGTGGTAAGTCCGTAACCTGCAATTTGCCAGAGCAATGATAAATGACCGGCAACTTCAATCATGTATAAAATTATTCCGATGTAAAGTATCACTGAATAAACAAGGCCACCCATAGTATTAAATTTTTTACGCACTTCGTATTGTTTTTGAATTACGGCTAAATATTCAGCAGGTTTTAAAAGTGAATAATCTTTTGCAAGATCAAAATAATGGCGCACAACAAAATATCCATAAACTACAATTGAAACTAAAATAATTACAATGCCTGTGTATGTAACCTGCGAATCGAACTTTATAAAAATGGCTATAATCAGCACTACTAAAAATGCAGGCACCAACTGAACAATTGCCTTTAGTAAATTTTGAGCAAGCGAATTTTTCGTGCTGCTAATGCGCGAAAGTATTTCACTTGCTTCGGGCATTTGCTTTGGTTCTTCCTGCTGCCAGATGTTCTTCAACTCATCAAAGTCTTGCATAGTGATTATAAATTTCTGTTAATCTTAATTTTATCCGGTGAATCTTTACACGCAGATTCCCTTCTGAAATGCCAAATACTTCAGCAATTTCATTGTAGTCTGCTTCATCAAGCACCATTGTAATTATCATACGCTCCTGCTCTTCTAACTTAGAAATACATTTGTACAACAATGCTACCTGTTGTTCCTTTTCGCTTACTTCATCACTGCGTGTTTCTAAAATATAATCGCTCAATTCATCTTTAGCTTTATTTTTTTCTGAACGTAAATAACTCAAACAGGTATTTACTGCAATGCGATAAATCCATGTACTTATAGCTGATTCATTTCTGAACTTTTCCAAATTCTCCCACACCTTAATAAAAGTATCTTGTAGCAAATCATTTGCAATATCGCGGTCGCCAGCATAACCTAAGCACAGCTTAAATATTTTGCTGCGGTGCTTATCGTAAATTTTTTGAAACTCACTTTGTTTCTGCTGCATAAATCGTGTTAAGGGGAATTGATAATGTTTGGATGATTAATGAAGAGTAATGTTACATGTTGTTTTATTCGTCATTGCGAGGCACGAAGCAATCTCCCGGATACTACCCACTGATTAAAGATTGCTTCGTGCCTCGCAATGACGGTGCTTCACGCCTCATGGTAATTCAAATCCTTTGCATAAGTTTCATCCATTCTATAAAGTGATATTAATGAAATTGCAAATGCAAAAATCCCAACTACTAAAATTGAATTAATCAAACCCAAACCTGTATTTTCTTTTAGCATTGAAAGTATCAACGTAAGCAATGCCAGCGAACCACGCACCATGTTGGGCACTGTAGTAGTAACTGTAGAGCGGAGGTTGGTGCCGAATTGCTCTGACGCTGTAGTTACAAATACAGCCCAGAAACCGGCAGCAAAACCAAGCAATGCACACATTACATAAAATGCATTTAGCGAAACCCCATTGATCATGTACAAATAAATTGGGGTGAGAATGATGCTTAATAATATGTATGCCAGCAAAACTTTTTTCCTGCTTTTAAAAACCTGCGAAAAATATGCACTTAGAAAATCGCCTGCACAGGTTGCAGCATAAAACCACATGATAGCTTTACCTCCTTGTACACCTTCAACACCAATTGCTTTACTTATTTCAGGAGAAAGGATAACCAATATTCCAATCATAAACCAGATGGGAACACCAAGCCCGATGCAACGCAAATATTTTATGAATCGCGCTTTATCATTAACAAGCATTAGCAGATTTCCGCGGACCACATCTTTTTCTTTAAGGCTTGCATACATTCCGCTTTCATAAACACCTATCCGCAAGAACAATAAAACCAATCCCATCACGCCACCGGCAATGTATGACACCCGCCATCCGTTAGTTACACCATAATATGAATTTGCAAATTCAGCAAGCAGGTTTGCAAACACAGCTCCCAACACACCAAATGAAACAACTATCATCGTTCCGTAACCGCGATGTTCTTTGGTCATGGTTTCATTTACTAACGTGATGCCTGCACCTAATTCGCCCGCAAGACCAACACCTGCAATAAAACGCATTAATGAATAAGTGTCAATGATGCTGAGTCCTGTTAGATCTGAAATATGCTGAACATAAGCATTGGCAAGATTGGCTGCAGAGTAAAGAAGTATAGAACCAAACAAAACAGATACACGACCTTTTTTATCTCCCATCACTCCCCATAAAATTCCTCCAACCAGCATACCTATCATTTGAATGCTGATAAGGTGTACTCCGTAATCTAAAATCAATTTCGGATCAACTATTCCAAGGCCTTTTAAACTCGGTGTGCGAATGATTCCAAAAAGAATTAAGTCATAGATGTCAACAAAATAGCCAAGTGCGGCTATGATTACAATTATATTTAAAGGATTCTTTGTAGTGCTGTGATGCATATAAGATTTATTGTTCGGTTGCGAATTACAATAAAAAAATGAAATGAAAGTTTAATCTATTCAACAAATTACGAATAGTAACGTCATTGCGAGGTTGCGTAGCTTCCGAAGCAATCTCTTGAAGTTTAAAACTGTTTAAATTTTGTATCCTAATGGATGAATTTACAAAACATAGACAGATTGCTTCTCCCGATAGCTATCGGGATCGCAATGACGGATAACTTAACAATGCAATCATCAAATCATCAATTTATATTACGTTTGCGGCAAATGAAAACATTAAAAATTCTTACACCATTATTTTTATTGATAACAATTATTTTGTGGATGTCATCCTGCAAAAAAGATACCTTCATAACTGATTCATCAGCTAAACTTGAGTTTAGCGAAGACACTATAATATTCGATACAGTTTTTGTAACGATGGGTTCAACCAACAATCAACTTATAGTGCATAACAATAACAATCAGAAAATAAATATTTCAAGTATAAGACTGGCTGGTGGCACTTCATCAAGTTTCAGAATTAATGTTGACGGAACCCCGGGATACATTTTTAAAGATATTGAAATTGCAGCCAATGACAGTATTTTCATTTTTGTTGAAGTTACTGTTGATCCTACTTCCGGAACTCTTCCATTTATAATAACTGATTCAATTGTATTTGAAACAAACGGCAATATGCAGGATGTTGATCTTGTGGCGTGGGGTCAAAACGCACACTTTTTTCATCCTAATAAGCATCAGCAGGGTTTACCTGATTATAGCATAATACCGTGCAATGCTGAATGGGATAGTGTTTTGCCTTATGTTATTTATGGTTACGCTGTAGTTGATTCGGGATGTTGTTTAACAATCAAAGAAGGAACAAAAATTTATTTTTATAATGCTTCGGGCTTATGGGTTTTTAGCGGTGGCTGCATACATGTAAACGGAACAAAAGAACATCCTGTAACTTTTCGTGGAACACGATTAGAAAGTTATTATGATGATAAACCTAATCAATGGGATCGAATCTGGATCAATGAAGGCAGCAATAATAATACGATTGATTATGCGGTGATAAAAAATGGTTTCATCGGTTTGCAACTGGAAGAATTGTTTGAACCAACTTTGCCTAAGGGAATTACAGTTAATAATACAATTATCGAAAACATGAATGGCGTGGGAGTTCTTACGCGGAATTATGATGCAACATTTAATAACTGTTTGATCAGTAATTGTGGATCATATTCGGCAGCGCTTACCATTGGCGGATCTTATGGTTTTAACCAATGTACGTTTGCAAACTATTGGCATTACAGTCAACGAAGCACGCCAAGCATTTTTTTAAATAATTATGGTGAGGATAACAATGGAAATCCTGTTGGTGTTTCGTTAAGCAAAGCAGATTTTAAAAACTGCATTATATACGGTAATATTGAAAATGAATTTGAAACAGATTTTATTACATCAGCCACTTCAAATTATTTCTTTGATCATAGTATATTAAAAGTGAAAAGCACAACTGACTTAACTGACCCTTTACATTATAATGTCATTTACAAAAACAACGATCCTGATTTTAAAAATACCAACGATTATGATTTTACTTTAGATACACTTTCATTCGCAAAGGACAAAGGTGATCCTGCCCTGCTTTCAAATCCTGTTTTGCAGTTTGATTTGAATGGTGTTGATCGCACACAGCACACACCGCCTGATTTAGGTGCTTATGAACGCAAGGATTAAAAAGTTTTGAATTTTTTTTAGAAATGATTATTGCTGATAATTCTGACGTGGTTTGAGATGAAATACAAAATCAATTTTTTTTACTGCATTGCAGCTTTTCTAATGTCGCTCTTTATTTCAACTGAAACTTTATCACAGACAAAGCCAAAGAAAAAAAAGAATCCTAATAAATACGAATGGGGAAATCTTGGTTTAGGATTTGGACTCACAGAATTAAAAAGCGATGTGACCAACCGAAGCTATGGTGCAGATTATAACCGTAAAGTTGGTTTGATTTTTATACAGGGTGCAATTCATGGATCGCTTTACCAGGACATACCCTCACTATTTGGAATTAACATTGCACCAGGCTATGCAGTAGGTTTTCATAAACCGGTAATGATTGCTTTGTCAATAGGTCCGGGCTATTATTCAGGCGACAATGAGAACAGGAAGGCTTACAGGGCACTGGGCGGTAACGGCACAGTTCAGATGTTATTTAAACCTGTAAGCGATATTGGAATCGGTGCTGAAATTTTTTTTAATTATCCGTTTGCAGGTAATATCAGTAATATGCCGGCTTCGAATGGTATTCGAATAGTATTGACCATTTCAACGAAATAAAAATTTTATTAAAAATGTAACGTCATTGCGAGGAACGAAGCAATCTCTGGGAAATATTACTACTTAATTACAGATTGCTTCGTTCCTCGCAATGACGGAAACAACAAACTACAATCAAGAAATGCTTTTCGATGATTCATATAAAACAATTGCAACTTTATCAGAAGGAATTTTTCGCGATCGTGGCAGTAAATTCATCGGATTGCTTTTTCCAATTAAGAATGAAATTGAATTTAAAAAGCATTATAATGAATTAAAAAAATTGCATCACAAAGCCAATCATCATTGTTATGCAATTAGGCTCACGCCCGACCGCAGCATATTTAAATCAAGCGATGATCGCGAACCTGCAGGCACAGCAGGCCGTCCAATACTGAACACTTTATTGTCAAATGATACCACCGATTGCGGATTGATTGTAGTGAGATATTTTGGCGGAACATTACTCGGTGTTCCTGGATTAATAAATGCATACAAATCAGCAGCAGAGGAATCGGTAAAAAATGCAACCATAATTTTAAAAGAAATTACCGAACATTACCAACTCAATTTTAATTATGATCTGATGAATGATGTGATGAACTTATTAAAAAATCATTCAGCAAAAATTTATGAAAACACTTTTGAAAATGAATGCATCATCAAATTTGAAATTGCAAAATCAAAAGCTGATTTATTGATAAATGAAATCACAACTAATTATCTATTTAAAGACAAAATAAAAATAAGAAGCAATGACAACACCGGTAGCACTACACATGCGTAAGCCTGTAACAACCAACTTTAGTTGGTTCTTAAAAATAATATCGCTCTACGTTTGTTTTTTAGAGCGAACTGAAGTTCGCTGTTACAGGCTGACGCATGTGCGTTGATGTTCCATAATTCAAAATTCAAATTTCTTTCAGTGAAATTACTCAAGCAACTTTGTTCTATTCATGCGCCATCTGGCAATGAAACTCAGATGACAGAATTTTTATTACAATACATTTATGATGAGCAACGCAGTTGGAAAGCAAAGCCTGTTATTTATCATGGTAAAGGATTTCAAAATTGCATTGTATTGGTTTTCGGAAAACCACGCACTGCAATTTATGCACACATTGATAACATCGGATTCACAGTAAGATATCAAAATCAACTTGTAAAAATCGGTGGACCCAAAACTCAACAAGGATATTTTTTAACTGGCAATGATTCACTTGGCGAAATAACTTGTTGCTTATTAGTTGATGAAGAGCATGGAAATTTAACTTACGATTATGAAAGAGAAATTGATCGCGGTACTGATTTGAGTTTTAAAATGAACTTTCGTGAAGATGAAAATTTTATTCAGAGTTGTTATCTTGATAATCGTCTCGGAGTTTGGAATGCATTGCAACTTTGTAAAACTTTGGAAGATGGTGCAATTTGTTTTTCATGCTGGGAAGAACATGGTGGCGGATCAGCAAATTATCTTGCACGTTTCCTTTATGAGAAATATGATGTAACACAATCATTGATTTCTGATATTACCTGGATCACTGAAGGAGTAACGCATGGCAAGGGGGTTGTAGTTTCAATGCGCGATTCAGGCATACCACGCAGAGTTTATGTTAATCGTATCATCGAAATTCTTCAAGACAAAAAAATTCCATTTCAGTTAGAAGTGGAAAGCAGTGGCGGAAGTGATGGCAATGAAATTCAACGCTCCCCCTACCCTATTGACTGGTGCTTCGTTGGCGCGCCCGAAGATTTTGTTCACTCGCCAGATGAGAAAGTACATAAAAAAGATATAGAAAGTATGTTGAATGCTTATAAAGTTCTGATGCAGGAATTGTAAGAAGCAGTGGGTCATGCTGAGCGAAGTCGAAGCAGCGCAAAGGCATGCACACACGCTTCGACTTCGCTCAGCGTGACCCTAAGTGACACAACCTCAAAAATTTATTTC
>JBDTRM010000003.1:0-7081 GCA_039931675.1 Bacteroidia bacterium
TTATGATTTCAGGAACGATTACAGATGCAAGTGGAAGAACTTTATCAGGACAAACTGTTGAAGCATTTTTAAATTCCGTTTCGCATGTTGACTTATTAAGTGTTGGTTTGAATTGTGCGCTTGGCGCGAAAGAAATGCGCGCGCACATTGAAGAGTTGAGCGAGAAGGCGCCATTCTTTGTAAGTGCATATCCTAACGCGGGGTTGCCCAATCAATTTGGCGAGTACGATGAAACTCCTGAGCACATGGGTAGTGAGATTCACGATTTTCTTGCAAGTGGTTTTGTAAATATTGTTGGCGGATGCTGCGGCACAACTCCCGAACACATACGTCATATTGCTGAACATGCGCGTAAAACTACGCCACGAAAAATTCCAACTGTTGAACCTTATTTACGCCTAAGCGGATTGGAAGCAGTAACACTTCGCCCTGAAAGTAACTTTATGAATATAGGTGAACGGACAAATGTTACCGGTTCGAAAAAATTTCTTCGCTTAATTAAAGAAGATAAATACGAAGATGCATTAAGTGTTGCGCGAGACCAGGTGGAAGGTGGTGCACAGGCAATTGACATCAACATGGATGAAGGAATGTTGGATGCTGTATATGCAATTACAAAATATTTAAACCTTGTCGGCTCTGAACCTGATATTTCCAAACTTCCAATTGTGCTTGACTCTTCAAAGTTTCATGTTATAGAAGCAGGATTGAAATGTACACAAGGCAAGTCAATTGTAAATTCAATTTCATTAAAGGAAGGCGAAGAAAAATTTAAAGACCAGGCGCGATTGGTAAAAAAGTTTGGTGCTGCAATTATCGTAATGGCATTTGATGAAAAAGGACAGGCAGATACACTTGACCGTAGAATTGAAATTTGTAAACGCGCTTACGATATTCTGGTTGATGAAGTTCACTTTGCTCCGCAGGATATCATCTTCGACCCGAATATTTTCCCGGTTGCTACCGGGATGGATGAACATCGCAAAAATGCGATTGACTTTTTTGAATCTACAAGATGGATTAAACAAAATCTTCGATTTGCAAAAGTGAGTGGTGGTGTAAGTAATGTTTCCTTTTCGTTTCGTGGCAACGACCATGTGCGTGAAGCAATTCATGCTGCATTTTTATATCACGCTGTTAAAGCAGGTATGGATATGGGTATTGTAAATCCGGGTATGTTGCAGGTATATGATGAAATTGAAAAAGAACTTTTAATGTTGGTTGAAGATGTATTGTTCGACAGAAGAGAAGATGCAACAGAGCGATTAATTAATCATGCCGAAACTTTAAAAGGAACAACCGTACAAAAAAATGAACGTGATGAAGAGTGGCGTAAAGGCACAGTAGGCGAGCGTTTAACGCATTCACTTGTAAAAGGTGTGGTTGATTATATTGAACTTGATGTGGAAGAAGCTCGACAACAATCTGAGCGTTCACTACATGTTATTGAAGGTCCGTTAATGGATGGAATGAATGTGGTTGGAGATTTATTCGGGCAAGGAAAAATGTTTTTACCGCAGGTAGTAAAGAGTGCGCGAGTGATGAAAAAAGCAGTTGCTTATCTCGAACCGTTTTTGCAATCTGAAAAATTAGTTGGTGATGAAAGTAAGAATGCAGGGAAAGTTTTAATGGCAACCGTTAAAGGTGATGTACACGACATCGGAAAAAATATTGTTGGCGTTGTACTTGCATGCAACAACTATGAGATTATTGATTTAGGTGTGATGGTTCCTTGCGAAAAAATTCTTGAAGCAGCGCGCAGAGAAAATGTTGACATCATCGGGCTGAGCGGATTGATTACACCTTCACTTGATGAAATGGTTCACGTTGCAAAAGAAATGGAACGCGAAGGATTTACTATTCCGTTAATGATTGGTGGTGCAACAACTTCTAAAGTTCATACCGCAGTTAAGATTGCTCCACATTATAAAAATGCAGTGATACATGTGAATGATGCATCGCGAAGTGTACCTGTGGCGGGAGCATTGATTTCCGAAGAACTACGTGCAGACTTGATTTCAAAAACGAATGAAGAATATGAGCGTTTGCGTTTTCATAATAAGAATGCTCATGCTGCAAATAAATTTATTTCGATTGAAGAAGCGAGAGCAAATAAATTTTCCATTCAGCAAAATGAAAATGAAATTCAACAACCAAATTTAATCGGCAATAAAGTTTTTGATGATTATCCTTTAGATGAAGTTGCAACCTACATTGATTGGACGCCTTTCTTCCATAGCTGGGAAATGAAAGGAAGTTACCCTAAAATATTTGATGATGCAGAACGTAGCACTGAAGCAAAAAAACTTTTTGATGATGCACAAAAAATGTTGCAACGCATCATTAAAGAAAAATGGTTAACAGCAAAAGCCGTGATTGGAATTTATCCTGCCAATTCAAATGATGAAGATGATATTGAGGTTTATGATGATTCTTCAACCCAAAAAATCAAATGTGTTTTCCATACACTTCGACAACAGACTAAAAAACCTGCCGGGCAAAAAAATATTGCGCTGTCGGATTTTATTCTACCGAGAGACCTCACCCCCGACCCCTCTCCAAAGGAGAGGGGGGACGTCTCCGAATCAGATTTGTTTAAAATTGATGTTCCAGGATATTTTACAACTACTGTTAAGCAGTGGCAAAAACTCTTGCCGTATTCAAAGAACATGAGACATAATCCAACAGAGGCAGAAAATGTTTTATGGCAGAATTTACGAAATAGAAAATTGAAATATAAATTCAGAAGACAGCATCCATTAGATATTTACATTCCTGATTTTATTTGTCTTGAAAAAAAATTAATCATTGAGGTTGATGGAGAAATTCATGTGACACAACAAGAATATGATGAGGGGCGCAGTTATGAATTAAATGAAATTGGTTATCGCGTAATTCGGTTTACAAATGACGAAGTGCTAAACTATACACCTTTTGTTCTTGATAAAATTAAAACGGAATTAGAAAGGGGTTTTGTAAAAAACATGGATGTGACCGTACCTCCCCTCTCCTTTGGAGAGGGGTTGGGGGTGAGGTCTGATTACATCGGAGGCTTCGCTTTATCCACCGGCTTCGGAATCGAAAAACAGATTGAAAAATTTGAAAAAGACCATGATGATTATTCTTCAATAATGATAAAAGCATTAGCCGATAGATTAGCCGAAGCATTTGCCGAACTCATGCATAAGCGTGTGCGTACCGAGTTTTGGGGTTATGCAAAAGACGAAAATCTTTCAACTGATGAATTGATAAAAGAAAATTATCAGGGCATTCGTCCGGCACCAGGATATCCGGCACAACCCGACCACACAGAAAAAAAAACCTTGTGGAAATTATTGGATGTAGAAAAAAACACAGGAATTATTTTGACTGAATCGTTGGCAATGTATCCAACTGCTGCAGTTAGCGGTTTATATATTTCAAATCCCGATTCACATTATTTTGGTTTAGGAAAAATTGCCATAGACCAGGTTGAAGATTATGCACGAAGAAAAAATATGAAAGCGGAAGAAGTTGAGAAGTGGCTGGGAACTGTGTTGGCATACTAAATTATCATCCTCCAATTTGATGTTACCATGTAGTACCTTACCACTTGGTAACATCTGAAAACAACTACATTACTCAACCTTTACCAGCTTGCTCATAAATATTTTCTGCTGGTAACATTCCACTTCAAGCAAATAAATTCCTTTTGAGTAACCATTCATATCCACATCAATTGAGAATTTGTTTTTTGAAAGTTCAACTTGTTTTACAACCCTTCCGGTGATGTCACGAATTTTTGCAACTGCATTTTCTTTAACGCTGTAATTCAACGTGAATGAATTTGTAAACGGATTTGGTTGCACATTAAATTTATCCTCAGAAAATATTTGTTGCGAGCCAAGAGCCAAATCAACAAAGATGTAACACGTGTCTGTTTTTATATCAAAGCCATTTGGATTGGTTGCCTTTAATGTAACCGGATAACAACCTGCAAGCGGATAAACAATGTTGGCCGGATTTTTTACAGTTGATGATGGCGTTGATGCACCTGTAAAAGTCCACTCCCATGCAGTTGGAGTGTTGTATGACAAATCGGTAAAGTTGACAACGTCATTTATATAAATGTGTGTAGTGTCTGCTTTAAAGTTTGTAATGGGTGCTCCGTTACCGTTTAAAATAATTAAAGTATAATCTTCCGTTTGACCATAAGCATAACTTGCGCAAGGATCTATGTTAGTGCTGGTGCTGTTTGCACAACGCACGCGCATACGTGTTGGCCCGCCATAGGCATTCGTAGAAATAGAAGTAAATGTTGTTGATACACCAGAGTTAACAGCATTGCTGGTTAATGTTTCCAAAGATGAAAACACACCATCCTGATTGTAGTCAATCCATATTCTGTAATACATCGGATTTACTTCATTAAAATCAAGTGTAAGCGTAACAGATTGCCCTGCATTTAAAGTTGTTGTGATGTTGGTGTAATCCATATAAGCCGGCTGACCAGTTCCGCCTGTTATATTATTTATGGTGCCAATGCCAACACGTTTTATGTAATCGCCTTGCGAAGTTCCTGTTGTGTAAATTGGAATACAGTAATTTGCCGTATCACAAAATAAAGTTGGATTAACCGAAATATTTCGAGAAGCAGAATCAACACAACCATTATTATTTGCTATCAATGTCACATGATACAAACCTAAACTGCTTTGCGAAAAATATAACTGACTTCCTGTTGAGATCAACTGATTATCGATATACCATTCGAATCCATAAGGATTGTTTGATGCATAGTTACCCATCCATACAACATCATTCAAACACATGATGCTGTCTGCACCAATATCAACTAATGGCAATGCGCTGAACTGAACATCAACCGATGCAGAAGAAGATTCTCCGCAAACATTTGTAACGGTTACTGAATAAATTCCTGCAATAGTAAAAGCTGCTTGCTGTATGGTTTGCCCATCGCTCCATAAATAAACACACCCTTTATTTGCATTGCCGGCATCCACTAAAATAGTTGTGCCGTTGCATCCCTTTGCAGTTGAAGCAAACGGGATAACAGGAGTTTGACATTGCACAACAATCGAATCGCAAATAGTGATGTTGCCGCAGGTATTGGTGGTATTCAAACAAATGTAGTAAGTGCCGGGTGACGTATAAATGTGTGTTGCGGTTTGTGTGTTCGCAGTTCCCGTATCGCCAAAATCCCAATCGTAATTTGAAGCAACATGATTGTATGCCACATTAAGCGTAAGTTCGTTTGTTGTGTAAGTATATGCACTTGGTTGCCCCGTGCATGGAACAGTAATCGGTTTCGAAATTGATTTTGTTCCGCAAGGTGTAGTAACTGTTATGGTGATGATGTAAGTTCCCTGCGTTGCATACAAATGCGATATGGTATCACCAACAAAACTTACGGCAGGGCCGTCACCAAAATTTATGGTTGTGGTTGTATTTAGAGTATCATAAACACCATTATCTGAAATGTTATTGATGATGATACCTGCTTGCCCTGCACCAAAACCTGTGTTATAATTTACTGTGAAATCGGGGGAAGGATCAACACATAAATCGGGTCTTACTTTTAATACATGAATATTTCTTGTGAATACACTGTCAGAACTTCCTGCCAATAAATAATATCCATCGCTCGATTGCTTGAAACTAAAACATGCTTCATTAAAATTTTTGTAGCGGTATTTCTGCCTTGCAATTATGTTGAATGAAGTATCGATGCGAATCAATTCCATCCAATAATTATTGGCATTTGAATAATTACTTGCGGCAATGCAATAACCATCAGCGCCAAGCGAATAAATTCCAAAAGGTTGACTTTCGTTCATAAAACGAGCCGATGAAATCGAATCGCCATTCAAATTTGTTTTAACGATGTAGATATTGTTCAAGGCATTGGTGTCTTCAAAGTGCATGAGTAAAACATAGTTGCTGTTCACACGAATTGCATCATCCGCTATTGTCAACTTGGTCGAATTGGTTGCGCTGTGGCGGAAAAATTTTTGCCATTGATAGGTAAAACCAGAATTGCGTTTAACCAACGAAGCCCTCTTTTGTTGCGTTACAGGTTCATGACCGAATGACAAATAATTATTATCCACATCTTGAAAAGCAGTTGCATGATACAAGGCAGTTCCGTCAATCGCTCCATAAATATAATTGTAGTTGGTGTCTATCAATTCCACAACCCCATTAGAAAATGAAATTCCGAACGAGCGGTGTGTGAGCAATAATTTATTGTTGTTGCTAAGATTCAATCTTCCATCACAAATATCCCAGCAACATATTCCACTGCTTGTAATAAAATCTGTGGTGATTAAGTTTCCGCTTAAATCAATCTTTACAAAATAAACCTCTTCGTCATAAATTATGGCGGGGTTATCATACGTGCATAAAATATTGATTGTGCTATCGGGCATTTGCACTGCATCCAATAAAGTTTCCATGTAAGTTGGCAACACAATTTTTTTCTCCCACAACACAATTCCGTTCCAATTCATTTTCACCAACATCAAGTCTGTGCCTGATGCTGTATCATTAACATTGTAAACTGCCATGTACGATGAATCAACTGTTTGAAACATACTTGCCCGCGAATTACCTGTAATAGGAAAAGGTGATTTCATTCTGAACTCGCGTGAGAATCCGTTTTGTCCGTTGGTATAAGAGGAAAATAAAATGATGATGATTAAACTAAAGAAGTGTTTCATGATGTATTGTGTTTTTAACAGAGCAAATTTAAAATAATCAAATTAAAGTAATTCTAAACGTATTTTTAATAAAAGCAAGTACGGTAATTTAAAACGGTACTTTAAATTACCGTACTTGATAAAAACTACAATTTGGGTAAATATTTGGTTACAAAAGTTTTCAAATCACAGTGTCGCACTTTTGCTTTGTTGATATAGTCATCGCTATCAGAAGAAATTACGAAATTATTTTTCGATTTCAAATCGCTAATGCTTTCATAAAAACCTTTGGTTACATTACCATTGCGCGACAACTTTATTTCAGCGCATGCAATAACTTTTATGCCGTTCACAAAAACCAAATCACATTCGGCACCGCCTTG
>JBDTRM010000004.1:0-22657 GCA_039931675.1 Bacteroidia bacterium
GGTAGTGGTAGTGGTAGTGGTAGTGGTAGTGGTAGTGGTAGTGGTAGTGGTAGTGGTAGTAGTGGTAGTGGTAGTGGTAGTGGTAGCGGTAGTGGCAGTGGCAGTGGTAGTGGTAGTAGCAATGGTAGTGGTAGTGGGTTGACAACTATTCAATTATCAGACTACAACTTAAAACCAAAAACGAAAAACTTCACCAGCGAAGATGAATTTTTAAAATCAGAACTTTATCACAATGAAAAAGAACGTGCTGAAAATGTAATGATTGTTGACCTGGTGAGAAATGATTTATCCCGTGTTGCTGAAAAAGGAAGTGTAACAGTGGAAGAACTGTTTGGAATTTATACTTTCAAAACGGTGCATCAGATGATCTCAACTATAAGTTGCAGCGTAAGAAAAGAAGTTACGTTTGCAGAAATTTTAAAGGCGTTATTCCCGATGGGTTCAATGACAGGCGCACCAAAAATCCGCGCCATGCAATTGATTGAAGATTACGAAGACGCAAAGCGGGGATTGTTTTCGGGTTCTGTGGGATATATTCCCCCAAATGGGGATTTTGATTTTAACGTGGTGATACGAAGCATCTTTTATAATGAAGATAACCATTATCTTTCAGTATGGGCTGGCAGTGCAATTACAATCAATGCCGATCCTGAAAAAGAATATGAAGAGTGCATGTTGAAGTTAGAGGCGATGGTAAAGGCACTGGGATAGTGGCGGAATTGGAAATAGGGTATTAGGAAATATGGGAATATGGGAATACGGGAATACGGGAATACGGGAATACGGGTATCCAAGGTTGGCGTGACGCCAACCTTCAACCAACATGGTATCCAAGGTTGGCGTCCCGCCAACCTTCAACCAACATTAAATTGGAAAAAGAATAAAACAAACATTAATGCTTAAACAATTTCAAAATTTTATTGATAAAGAATTTCCGAATCTGAAGCTTCGCAAAGTATTGCTTGCAGTTAGCGGTGGTGTTGACTCTATAGTAATGATGAAACTGTTTGAACTGGCTGAATTAAACTTTGCAGTTGCACATTGCAATTTTCAATTGCGCGATGATGAATCAGATGGTGATGAAACATTTATAAAATCAATTGCAAAAAAATCAGGAATAAAAATTCACACTAAGAAGTTTGAAACAAAAAAATTTGCTGCACAACGTCAACTTTCAACACAAATGGCTGCGCGCGAATTGCGCTACGAATGGTTTAATGAATTAAGTGAAAAATATGGTTACGATTTCATTGCCACCGCACATCATCAAACTGATGTGGCCGAAACTATTCTTATCAACCAGGTAAGAGGTACAGGTCTTGCAGGAATGCATGGCATTTTGCCTTTGCATGGAAAAATAATTCGCCCGCTTTTATTTACTACACATGATGAATTATTCGCCTTTGCTCAAGCGCAAAAAATTAAGTGGCGCGAAGACAGTTCTAATTCTCACGATGATTATGTAAGAAATAAAATAAGGCAAAAAGTATTGCCGGTTTTAAAAGAGATTAATCCCTCATTAGAAAAAACTTTTACCGAAAATGCCCGGCATTTTTATGATGCAGAAATATTGCTTCAGGGGTTTTTAGAAGTTGTAAGAAGACATGTTTTCACTTCCGATAAAAACAATATTTACATGGTCATTTCAAAATTGAATCAATATGAAAATGCCCCTGCAATGCTTTATTTTCTGCTTCGGGAATTTGGTTTTAAAAATGCAATTACATCGGCAATCTATGAAAACATGGGGAGTACATCGGGGAAAAAATTTCTATCAGAAACTCATCAGCTCACTACAAACCGTGATCAGTTAATTATCACAAAATTGCATGATGAAACTCAATTAATTCACAATTATTATGAGATACAGGAAGGGGATGATGGCCTGATTGGTGATGGATTCAGTCTTAAAATCAAACGCATCTCATTAAGCAAAACAAAAAAAATTGATTTCATAAAGTCGCCCGATGTGGCTTATTTTGATGCTGATAAAATTAGTTTTCCTTTGCAATTACGCACGTGGAAAAAAGGTGATTACTTTCACCCTATCGGCATGAAAGGCAGGCGAAAAAAGTTGAGTGATTATTTTACAGATGAAAAAATTTCGCTTCCTGATAAAGAACATATATGGTTACTGTTATCCGGGAATGAAATTTGTTGGGTTATAGGAAAACGAAGCGATGAAAGATTTAAAGTAACTGCGGAAACAAAGAAGATGTTGCAGATAGCTGTTAGCTTTTAGCCTTTGGCCATTAGCAAAGGAATCTGCAATAAAAATATTAAACTGCATAAAGCTTAAGGCTAATAGCTAATAGCTAAAGGCTAAAATCATGGAAAGCGAAATATTTTTCGAAGAAAAACAAAGGTTAGGCTTCAACAATTTTACGTTGATGTTTCGTCTTGCGCTGGCTGCATTTTGCTACATTGCTTACTACTTTACTGATGATCGCGAAATCAATGGCGACCTTTTATTATGGATTGGGAATATTATATTAATAATTTCCATTCTCATGTTTTTTGTAGTGCATCTTCACACCAAAGTAATGAAAGGTTCTGTTGAACTTACAGGCCTCTGGAGTATGAAAAAAGTAAAGATTGATTTAAACAGTATTACTTCGGCAGAAAAAAGCCGCTACCAAACTTTTCAGTTCAACAATCCTGCATACAACCTGCATTTTAAGGGAACGATACGCTTTTATACTTCGGGCAAAGAAGCGGTGGTGCTAACTGATAAAGACGGATTGAAATACATGATCGGCTCGCAACGTAGCAATGACCTTTTAAAAGCAGTGCAACAGCAGTTGGCTGGTTAGGTTTTACCACTTCTGTATCGGGGGTTATACTTTTGGTTTTCCAACGCTTAATTTTTTTACCTTCGCCAACTTTTTTATTTACCCCAGAATCTTTTTGCCCTGCAAATTCAGTTTGCTTGCAGATTTGGTAAATTTTTAAAATTTATATGAATTACAAAGAATACAAGCAGCTTGACTTGCCCGCTATCCATAAGGAAATACTGGAAAGATGGGCTGCGGAAAATACTTTTGAAGAAAGTATCAATGTGCGCGAAGGTGCTGCGCCATTTACATTTTACGAAGGACCACCTTCGGCTAATGGCATGCCCGGCATTCATCACGTAATGGCACGTACCATCAAGGATTTATTTTGTCGCTATAAAACTATTCAAGGTTACCAGGTAAAACGCAAAGGCGGCTGGGATACACACGGTTTGCCAATCGAAATTAGTGTTGAAAAAACTTTAGGCATCACTAAAGATGACATCGGTAAAAAAATTTCTGTTGAAGATTATAATAAAGAGTGCCGTGTTGAGGTGATGAAATATAAAGATGTGTGGGATGATTTAACTCGTAAAATGGGTTACTGGGTTGATCTTGAACATCCATACATAACTTTTGAAAATGATTACATCGAGTCGGTGTGGTTTATTCTTAAAGAGTTTTATAATAAGCAATTGCTTTATAAAGGCTACACCATACAACCTTATTCTCCCGCAGCAGGCACAGGTTTAAGTTCGCATGAGTTAAATCAACCCGGCACTTATAAGCCTGTAAAGGATACGACTGTTGTTGCACAATTTAAGATATCAGAAGTCGGAAGCCGGAAGTCGGAAGTCGGAAAATTCTCCCTCTCCTTTGGAGAGGGTCGGGGTGAGGTCTTCCTACTCGCATGGACAACTACTCCCTGGACTTTACCTGCAAATTCAGCGCTCGCTGTAGGTGAAAATATTTCTTACGTTTTAGTTAGCACTTTTAATCAATACACATTTGAACCCATCAATGTAATACTTGCGAAAGACCTTTTCGGAAAATATTTTCCTGAAAAAAATGCAGAGTTGAAGTTGGAGGATTACAAATCTGGAGACAAACAAATTCCATTTAAAATTCAAAGCGAGTTTAAAGGAAAAGATTTGGTCGGCATAAAATATGAGCAACTACTTCCTTACGTAACGCCTGCAGGCAAAGCGTTTGAAGTAATAGCAGGAGATTTTGTTTCTACTGAAGATGGTACAGGAATCGTTCACATATCTCCCACTTTTGGTGCAGATGATTTTCGTGTTGCAAAGCAAATGGGAATTGTTCCAATCATGGTGAAAGATGATAACGGCAACGATATGCCTATAGTTGATAAGCGCGGACGATTTGTAAGAGAGATAACTGATTTTGCCAACGAACCTGTGAAAGAAGAGTATTTAAGCGATGAGGAAAAAGAAGATTGGCGTGTGATACAAGGTCGCGATAAATATCTGAATGTGGATGAGCGAATCGCCATCAAATTAAAAACTGAAAACAAAGCATTTAAAGTGGAGCGTTACGAACATACGTATCCGCATTGCTGGCGCACTGATAAACCGATTTTATATTATCCCCTCGACAGTTGGTTTGTAAAAACAACCGCTGTAAAGGACAGGATGATTGAATTGAATAAAACCATCAACTGGAAACCCGAAAGCACCGGCACAGGTCGCTTCGGCAACTGGTTAGAAAATTTAGTGGACTGGAATTTATCTCGCTCGCGTTTCTGGGGAATTCCCTTACCAATATGGAGGAGTGAAGATGATGAAGAAAAATGTATTGGTTCTGTAAATGAACTACGAACTGAAATTGAAAAGTCAATCGCTGCAGGTTTTATGGATGCAAAACATTTAGAACATGTGGATGCATCATCAGCCGATTTCGATTTGCATCGCCCTTACGTTGACAATATTATTTTGGTTTCTGATTCAGGGAAAAAAATGATTCGCGAAAGCGATTTAATTGATGTGTGGTTTGATAGTGGTGCAATGCCTTACGCACAGTGGCATTATATGGGTGACAAGAATACAGCACCTTTTGGAAGCGCACATGCTTTTCCTGCTGATTTTATTGCCGAAGGTGTTGACCAAACGCGCGGATGGTTTTTCACGCTTCATGCAATTGGTGTTATGCTTTTTGATTCTGTTGCTTTTAAAAATGTAGTGAGCAATGGTTTGGTGCTGGATAAGAACGGCAACAAAATGAGCAAGCGATTGGGCAACAGTGTTGATCCCTTTGTAACAATTGAAAAATATGGTGCCGATGCTACGCGATGGTATTTGGTAAGCAATGCACAGCCGTGGGATAATCTGAAATTTAATGCAGATGGAATCGGAGAAGTGCAACGAAGATTTTTCGGAACGCTTTATAATACATATTCCTTCTTTGCCTTGTATGCAAATATTGATGATTTTAAAATCAATGAACATGATATTATAAAAGTTGCGCAACGTAGCGAGTTAGACCGATGGATAATTTCAAAACTTCAGAATTTAATTAAAGATGTTTGCGCAAGTTATGATGATTACGAACCTACAAAAGCAGCGCGGGCAATTGAAAAATTTGTTGACGAACATCTGAGTAATTGGTATGTACGTTTAGGAAGAAGAAGATTCTGGCGCAACGAAATGTCAACTGATAAAAAAGCTGCTTATGAAACGCTTTATGAATGTATTATGGTGGTGAGTCAATTGATGAGTCCGATTGCTCCTTTTTTCAGCGACTGGATGTATCATAACCTGAGCGATTGTGTTCGCGATATTGCAAAACAGCGTAACACTCCGCTTGCTTATGAGTCTATTCATCACACATTAATTACACAAGTTGATGAAACCCTTATTGATGCAGAATTAGAAGAACGCATGCAAATAGCGCAGGATATTTGCTCATTGGTTTTATCGCTTCGCAAAAAAGTAAATATAAGAGTAAGGCAGCCTTTGAATAAAATTTTAATTCCTGTTTTAGATGATGGTTTCAAAGCCAAAGTGGATGCTGTAAAACAACTCATCCTTTCAGAAGTAAACGTAAAAGAATTAGAATACATCACTGATGCATCGGGAATATTGAAGAAAAAAATAAAACCTAACTTTAAAGTGTTAGGCAAAAAAGCAGGTGCTATGATGAAAGATGCTGCTGCTGCAATTGTTGCAATGACGCATGAAGAAATCAACCGCCTTGAAGCGGAACAAAAATATTTGCTCAAAGTAAACGACACTTCCATTCAATTGACGTTAGAGGATGTAGAGATTCTTTCAGAAGATATTCCCGGCCTGCAAGCTGCAAGCGATGGTAAACTTACAGTGGCGTTAGATATTACGCTTACAGATGAATTACGAAACGAAGGCATAGCACGCGAATTGGTAAATCGCATTCAGAATATCAGAAAAGACAAAGGCTTTGAAGTAACTGATAAAATTGCGGTTAAAATTCAATCACACCCATCAATCATTAATAGCGTTAGTGAAAATAAAAAATATATTTGCGCGGAAATTTTAGCCACCTCGCTCGAATTGGTTGATTTGCTTGATGTACGCGAATCAATTGAGATAGAGGTTGAAGAAAAAATAAAAACCATTTTAACAATTACAAAAAATTAATTCTATAAGAATATGGCAAAATCGAAAGTAAAGCCAGCCGCCAAGGCGACTGTTAAGAAAGGAAAACCTGCCACGGCAGCAAAGTCAGCTATAAAAGCAAAACCTGTTGCAAAACCCGCAGCAAAAAAAGCAAAGACACCAGTTAAAGCTGCTAAGCCGATAGCTAAAGTTGTTGCCAAAAAAGCAGTTAAAAAAGCAGCACCAAAGGCCAAGCCCGTTACTAAAAAAGTAATTGCAAAAGCAAAACCTAAAGTTGTGGTGAAAGCAAAGCCTGTTGTAAAAGCAAAGCCTGTTGTGAAAGCTAAACCGGTTGTGAAAGCTAAACCTATTGTGAAGGCTAAGCCTGTTGCCAAAAAGAAACAGGTAACAATAGTTAAACCAGTTGCTAAAAAAGTTGTGAAGCCGTTAGCGATAGTTAAACACATTGCCGCTAAGGCCATTGTGAAACCTGTTGCTAAAGTTGCTCTAAAGCCGGTTGCTAAACCTGCTCCAAAGCCGGTTACTAAAGCAATTATAAAGAATTCAACAAAAAAGAATAATAAAGAAAAAGAATTCCAAAAAGATATAAAGCCCAGTTTAGAAATCATGCAAAAAAATGAATTACCCAAGTTATCTACAATTCAAACTACACATTCGTTTACAAAACAAAAAGTTCAGCCTGCACCTTCAACAGCTAAAGAAATGAATCCCGATGGAAGCGAAAAATCGCGTTACAGTGATAAAGAATTAAAAGAGTTTAAAACTCTGATTGTTGAGAAAATTGAAAATGCAAAAGCAGAATATATTTTATTGCAACAGCAGCTTAATAATGCCAACGAAAATGGAACTGACGACACGGGCGGAACTTTTAAGATGCTGGAAGATGGTTCAGAAACTTTAGCAAAAGAAGAAGCAGCACAGTTAGCAGCACGCCAGCGTAAGTTCATTGAGCAGTTAGAAAGTGCATTGGTAAGAATTGAAAATAAATCCTACGGTATATGCCGGGTTACGGGCAAATTAATTCCTAAGGAGCGTCTTAAAGCTGTACCTCATACCACTCAAAGCATTGAAGCAAAATTGTTGCAATACAAAGATCAATAAAAACAATTTTGATTATAGATTTGAAAATAGATTTACTACTAACGGCAATGAAATCTCGTTGCCGTTCGTTTTTTGTTGACACTATAAACGGGATAAATTATTATGGTATTTAACCTTAAATTTTAATTCAAACCTTAGTAGAAAACCAGTACCCGAAACCAAAACCTTATTACCTTATGTCTCTGGAAAATAAGGTAATAAGGTAACATTTGAGGTAATAAATTTTTCTACTAAGGTTTGTTCTTTCTAAAGAAAAATGTCTTTTTTACAACAAAATAAATTGCAACAGTTTGTCATGTTTTATTTAAGTATAGCTTACTGATTATTTCACATCACAATAAAATTTTTAAATCATTGAGTAACCTATTTCGAAAATCACTGCTCATCATTACACTTGTTCTCATCGCTGACCAGGCTTTAAAATTCTGGATCAAAACCCACATGTACCTCGGCCAGGAATATCACATAGCCGGCAATTGGTTTATCATTCACTTTGTTGAAAATCCCGGCATGGCATTCGGGCTTGAGTTTGGCGGTGGCTACGGAAAAATTGCACTGAGTTTATTTCGTATTGGTGCTGTTATCGCAATAGGATATTACCTGTTCAATATCATTAAACAAAAAGCCAATTCTATTTTGGTAATTGCGCTCTCTTTGATTTTTGCCGGTGCAATCGGAAACATAATTGACAGTGTTTTATATGGGATGTTATTTTCAGCAAGCGAATTCCAGGTAGCACAGTTTTTACCGAAAGAAGGTGGCTACGGAACCTTTTTACACGGGCGTGTGGTTGACATGTTTTATTTTCCTTTGTTAAGAGGTTACTTCCCGCAATGGATTCCAATTTTTGGTGGCGATGACTTTGAATTTTTCCGCCCCGTTTTCAATCTTGCTGATTCGGCAATATCAGTTGGTGTTTCATTTTTTATAATTTTTCGAAACCGCATTTTCAAAAAACATGATGAAAGTGAAAATGCACCTGTTGAAACAAATAACATTGAAGAATTATCCAAACCTGAAGTTGAAACTGAAGAAAAAAAATTCGTTAAGCCCGATGATGATCAGCTTTCCACTTTTTAATAGCTTTCTTTATTTCAATGTTGCTTAAATTATTTTTCAATGCGGTTTGAACAAGTTCTGTAAACTCTTCATCAGGCGCGAATCGCAATGCAACTATCTGTGACATTTTTAATTCATGAGGAAACAATTTTCCTGTCAATACAAAGTAGCGAAGGTTTTCTTCTGCCCGTATAGCGCGGTTTTGCGCCTTCAGTGCGAAAATGCGCATAAAGAAAAATCCGAACAAGGCTGAAAGAGAAAGAAGAAAAATGATTAATGAAATCAGTGCGTATTCTCCTTTAGTTATCGCCAGGTAAAGATTTATTAATGAGGCAATCATCGTGATGATTATCACAGTTAAAAAGAAGAAATGGTACGAGGGAATGTATCTCCTGTGATTACTAAAATTTTGCTCTTTCATAATGTTTGGTGTTATATGTTTTTGAATTGGGATTCAAATTTAGGATAAACTTATTAACTCACTTTTATATTATATGAACAGCTAAAATGTTTTCCCGGTTTTAAAATGATAATACCTTCTTTATTCATAATGTTGTCATCATGAGTTACGCTATCAGCCTTCCCGCACCAGGGTTCCAGGCAAACAAAATGTGCACCGGGCTTGCTCCATATTCCTAAGTATGGAAATCCTTTAAAGCTAAGCTCAACAAAATGTTTTGATTTTGTTGAATGCAAAATAACATGTGTTGATTTCAGATTTTCAAAAACCAACGCATCATTAATAAAAGTATCGGCATTAAGTTTTATAACGTTATCATTAGCAGCCAATAATTTTTTCTCACCATTAAATAATCCTTCTTTCAATAGTGCCGTTTCTAATTTTTCATTATCAGAAAATCGTATTTCATAATCTTCAAATTTCTCATCTTTACTGATCGGGCAGCAAAAGCCCGGATGCGCCCCAATCGAAAAAGGCATTTCACCTCTATCATTATTCAATACTTCGTACAATACATTTATGCTGTTTTCTTTCAGCGCATAGATTATCAGTAACTCAAACCGAAAAGGATATTTTGAAATTGTTTCATCATCAGCTTTAAGCGAGAAAGAAACTTTATTGCTTGTGATATCTGTTAATTCAAATTTTTTATCACGTGCAAAACCATGTTGCGATAATGAATATTTATCATCGTTATAAGTGTAACTATCATTCTTTAACTTGCCCACAATAGGAAATAAAACAGGTGCATGTCGCCCCCATATTACTTTATCAGCCTGCCAGATAAACTCCACTCCGTCTTTATTTTTCAAACTGCAAAGTTCAGCACCATGATGTTTTATGATTGCTGTAAGCTGACCATTTGTAATTACTGATTCCATTATATCATGTTAACTAAAGTTGATCAATTACCTTTTCAATAACCGTTGTAAAATTCTTTTTTTCCAATTCACTTACTTTCTCAGCTATTGTTTCAGGTGTATCATTTTCATCCACCGGCACACGCTCCTGGAAAATAATTTTTCCATCATCATATTTTTCATTCACATAATGTATTGTGATTCCTGTTTCATTTTCATGTGCATCAAATACTGCTTTGTGCACATTCATTCCATACATGCCACGTCCTCCATATTTCGGCAACAATGCAGGATGAATGTTTATTATACGATTAGTAAAATGTTCAACAATAATGGGAGGCATCAATTTTAAATATCCTGCAAGTACAATTAAATCAGTTTTAAGTTCTTTGAGTTTGTTTAACAATGCATCAGGATAATTCAAAGCTTCTTTATTAAATACAAAAGATGGTACTTTCAACTCATCTGCCCTTTTTAATACAAATGCGTTTGGATTGTTACAAATTACTGCGACTACATGCGCTTTGTTTCCGCCATTAAAATGCCTGATAATTCGTGCAGCATTACTCCCATTTCCGGAAGCAAAAATGACTATGTTTTTCATAAATTCTCCATAACGTTTTTTAATTGCATGCGAAGAAAAGAAAAGGAACAGAAATCATAATTATTTAATTCTGGACAACTACCTTTTATTCCACTATTAATTTACAAGATTTTATATGTTACAACATAGGTTTATTGTATTGGTTAAATTAATCTCATTTCAAAAAGTTGAATTTTTTTAACTGAAGTTGTGACAACAATTAAAAATTTAACCGGAACAAATTTTTAATTTTCAGAAATACTAATTGGATTATCAGAGTAAAATTAAATTCTCCAAAAACACCATCCGAATCAAAAAAAAAGACGCTCACAATAGTTTTACTTTCATTCACCCTACCTCTTTTGTATTTGCAAAAAAAGTTTAAACTTAACGGGCAATTATCCTTGTAACCGAAGGTCTGATATTATTATTTAAGCAGCAGTTGTTATTATAAAATTTGTGCAATGAATGTTGTTACAGCAATTTTAGTTTTATGCATATCAATAACTGTATACTTTATCTCATTTAATTAAAGATCAATTAAATTGTTTTATAGCTGACAAATTATTCAAATACTAAACTCAAATATTTACAATTAAAATTTTAGAATATGAAAAATCTCTACACAACACATGTTCCGATTGAAAGGCTAAAAGCATTTTCGGCAATTTTAATGCTGATCATTGTTTTATCAGGTGCCAAAGTAATGGCACAACCTGCAGTTTACACTACCCAACAGGCATTTGCTGCCAACATTCCTTATAACATTGTTAATCCGAATCTCCGTGTTGACACGGCAGATTGGACCCAGGGAAAAATATTAGGAACATCCACTGCTCCCAATGATTTTGAATGGGTGAATGCAGTTGCTAATCCCGCAGCAGGCAACGTAAATATTGCAGGCTTCCCGGCTGGTGCAGGTTTTGTGCGTTACATTAACCGCACTGTCGCTTATGGCGGTGGAGTTGCCGGAGTAAACTATGCAGCACCCGGAGATCAGGCATTTCTTGCTACACGATCATTAGATTTTTCAGGTCATACTTTATATAACGCTGCTGCCGATACATTCGGATTTGCAATGTGGCGTGATAATTCAGGAGGTGCGCTTCTCGGGGTGTTGGATTACATCGAAGTTTATATAAATACTTCTCCAAGCACAACAGGTGCTACACTTTTAAGTGAACGAATCAGTGCATCAAACCGTGTGCATCGTTCCACAACACAAGCTCCTGTAACCGGAACTCCGGGTTGGAACTGGTATAGTTATACCGTTCCTAATCTTGCAAGTTATGTAAGTCCAACTGGTGGTTCAAGTAATGTTTACATTATCATAGTTGGCACAAGTGCAGGCGGAAATAATATCTATCTCGATAATTTTAATCTCTCACGCTGGCCCACTAACATGCAGGTTGTAAACTCAACTTTGTTTTACCAGGAAAATGCCGATGTTGGTAAAGGCAGCCTAAGCAATTTATTGCTTGGCGTATCAGTAACTACCAAAGGAAGTGTTAATCCATTAAGATTGGACGGAGCAACTTTTTCATCTAATGGCAGTACCAACTGGTTAGGCGATGTAACGGCATCTTATGCTTACTTTACAGGCGGCTCATCAAATTTTGCAACTGCCGGAGGTGCTGTTTCCATGCCATCGCTTGGCGTGGCCGGTCCCGGTGTTGGCACATTTAATTATGGATGGTGGAGTGCGGGATGCCCTGCACCTCTAACACCTGCAAGCATGAATTTAAACCCCGGAAGCGAAAATTATGTTTGGTATGCTGTTGATGTTAACGTTGCGGCAACAGCGGGAAATTACATCGGTGCCGATTTTCAATTTGCAACGGTTCGCCCGGGTGGAACCTGCACTTATTACGGTAATGTGGGATCAAGCACTAATCTTATTGCGAACCCTATACTGCCGCAAACTTTGGGACAGGCACGACAGATTGATCAGTCATACACCATTCCTACCTATACTGTTGGAACTTCTTTTTTGGGATATAATCAAAATGACTATGTAAGTGCTGTAAATCTTATTGGTGATAACGGCACGCAGTTGAACAACTATGATCATGACGCGATTTGCGGAGTTTGTGTACCATCTGCACTTAGCCCTGCACATTGTATTCGTCTGGCATGTCACCCTCCTGATTATACACAGTTTAAGCCACTTAATCTTGCTACCTACCGTAATCGTATAGTGCAGCTTACTGTTGGTTTTGGCAAGCGTGGATTAGGCCCTGCTTATACATTAAAATCGCAGCCGGGCGAATGGCCCTTTAATTCAAATAACATAGCTGTTTTTATTGACTGGAATAAGGATGGTGATTTCACCGATTCATATAATGGATTAGGTGGTCCAATCTCTGAAAACTATGGAACAAAAACAATGCTTAATGGTGATTTGAATAACTACCCGATTTTAGCCTGGCCCGCAAATACCACGTGGACAATTGATGTGCCCGATAAAGCAGATGTAGTAACAAATGTAGGAGGAGCCGGTGGACCGATATTCCTGGGAAATGTAAGAATGCGAGTACGTGAAGTGTTTGCAGCTACCAATATTGATCCGGTTGCGTCTATTTATACTTTTGGTGAGGTAGAGGATTATACCATTCAGGTTTTGGATGCCTGCCCTGCACCTGCAACGAATGTTTGCAAATGGATCGGCAACACAAATGATTGGAATGCCGCAACCAACTGGTGTCCTGCAAAACCTACAATTAATGACATGGCTTATATTCCCCTTGTAAGTGCGCCTTTCGTTTATCCTACCATAAAAGAAAATACAACTGCAACTTGCCGTATTTTAAAACTAATGGATAATGGTGCCGGTGCTGGTGCTCAATTAAATATTGATGCTACTAAAAACGGTTTGCTATTGGTATCTGATGATGTAATTATTGGACAGAGTGCGCCTGTTGCCGGTTCAAATGCTAACATAAATGTGATTAGTAACTTCCAGAATACACTCACTATACCGGGTAAGTCATCAGTTCCGCCTTTGGGGTTAGCACTCCTCAATCAAACTCCTTTCAGAGCAAATGCGCAGGCTAAAACACAGATAGCTTATACCCCTGCCGAACTTGCGGGTACTTTCGGATGGAAACAAGGAGATGTGATTGACCAGATCAGTATAGAAGTTAATAATATTTCAGGCGGTGCAGGACCATCAACATTTCAAAACTTTAGGATACAGGCTTATTTAGTAAGTGGCGCAGCCATTACTTTTCCTTTTCCAGCTCCGGCAAATACATCAATTTCAGTTTCAACCGTTACAGGGCCTTATATGGGCAATATTGTATTAGGATGGCCTAAAACAATTTATACCGGAGCACCATTAACACTGAACATGCCGCAGGGAGTAAATGGCACACAGGCAGGAGGTAATTATTTCACCTTTGTTCTACCCAATACGCTCCCTTCAAATACCTTAATTTGGGATGGCGCAAGCAATCTTGTATTGTCCTTTGAAAATTGGACAAGCGTTGGAATTGCACCGGTTAAAAGTTACGTTCTTTATGATGAACCTAATGGTGCATTTAATGTTTTATCCGTTAATTATAATACTGTACCGGGTGCTATTACAGGCTATAATATTGATGGGGCAGGTCACTGGACAGGAGGTTCAAATCCTTTCATAACTGCAACTGTGTCCAATAACCGCCCGCGATTGGATTTCAAATGGCACCGCCCTTATGATAAGGCAGTCCTTGTAATAGGCGGGGATTGGATTAATAATAACAAAGGTGTTAAAGCACCTTCGGTAGTGCCGGGTTCTGATGGTTTCCGCGCTGGTTATAGCCTGGTTTCTTTTGACCCTGTAACTGCTACACGCAGCACTGTTAACTCTCCAGGTTTAACAGGAATCAATTTCTGGAATACGGCTGTGCAGCCTGCATCGCTTGGTGGCGCACTTGCGGATATTGACCAGGATATTACAAGCTTGAATGATGCACGCACTGTGTTTAATCAACTAGAAATAAAAAAGGCAACTGCAACTGCGAAGGCTGTTCGATTGAATTCAAATATTCTTTCAGTATTCGGTGCAAATGCTGATTCATTGGCCTTAACAACAGGTGAGCTTTATCTGAACCGGAGAGAATTTACGTTGCAAAACTCTAATGCTTCTTATCTTGCAAGATTGGCAGGAGGCGGTTGGATACGCAGTGAGGACAACAGCGGAGGTGCAGGTGTTGCAGGCAATGTTCAAAGCAAGTTTACGTGGAAGATAAGCACAGGAACAACAGGTAACTATGTGATTCCGTTTAAAGGAGCGCCTGCAAATGTGTTCAACTTTAGCTATAATAAAGCAATAGCAGGCGAAGATGTTGGCGACTTAACGGTAGCAACTTATGGAACACCTATCTGGAATAATACACCATATCCTGTTGCACCACAGCCGGTAATGTCAATGACCACTAACCCAACACCGATTATTGTAGATGCAACACCGTGGACTGTTGACCGTTTCTGGTACATTAAACGTACTACTGCAACACCATTAACAGGCACTATAAACTTTGAATATGACAATGCCGAAGGAACAGTAACTGCAAATTACGTAGCTACTGAAATGAAAGCACAACGTTATGAAGTTACTGGTGTTACTCCGGGCTGGCATGTACCATATCCGGGACAATCTGATGCATCGGTCGCAGGTAAAAGTTCGGTAACACACTCTGCCGCTTATATTGATAATACTTACAACATCTGGACTGTGGTTCACATAAATGGAATACAATCACCGCTTCCGTTAAGCATTACCAATTTCAGTGCAAAACAAATTGACAAGCGTGTTAAATTATGGTGGAATGTTCAGTCTGAAACAAACGTGACTAATTATTCCATTGAACGCACTGTTGATCAAAGTTTCTATGAATTAATAACAAGTAAATTACCTACAGGTCCTTCAAACAGCATTTTGAATTATGAAGCATGGGATAATAAACCTTTAAGAGGCACACAGTTTTATCGTCTTGCATCAAGCAATACCGATGGTTCAGTTAAGTACTACGGACCGGTTTCGGTTAATTTCGGAACAGCAGGTCTGTTTGAAATTACGAACGTAGTTGCAAGTGATAATGCTTCAATAAAGGTTGATTTTAATTACGACAGTAGCTTGCCATTTACCTATATGGTAACAGATATGCTCGGAAATGTTGTAGCAAAAGGCGACAGTCACAATGCAGCGAGCGGTGAAAACAGTATTGTGATACCGATTAATCTTGCCCACGGTATTTATGCTATTTCATTGATTAATGATGAAAAAACGGTAAGTCAGAAATTGGTTTACTAACAATTGAACGCAATTGATTAACAAAAAACGCGAGACAAAATATCTCGCGTTTTTTGTTTTCACTTAAAAATAAAAAAGACAGTAAACTTTGAATCATAGGAATGCTTTATTTTTAAAGATCATGCTATTCTCAGAATGTTGGAGCGGGGTATTGCAAAAAATGAAGTTGTCGAAACCTTGAAGCATGGAGAAATAATTGAAGAATATAAAGATGATTTCCGCTACCCTTCGTGCCTTATGTTTAAAATAATAAATGGCACACCACTTCACATTATCGTGGCGCACAATGCGAGCGAAAACATGGAAATAATTGTAACGGTTTATATTCCCGATTCAGTTAACTTTGAACCTGATTTTAAAATAAGAAAAAACAAATAATATGAAATGTCTCGATTGTAAGCACGGTGTTCCCGTAAAAGGAAAAGTAACAGTGTCGTTTGATAAAAATAATTGTACCGCTATTATTAAAGATGTTCCTGCCTTAGTGTGTCCTATCTGTGGTGCATACTATTTAGATGAACCAATTACTGAAAAGGTGCTTGAGGCAGGAAATGCCGCAATTAAAAATGGCGCTGAAGTAGAAATCATCCGGCTCAAAGCAGCCTGAATATTTTGGTGCCGTAATATAATCTGCGATATCCGTTCAATCCGTTTAGTCTGCTGTTCAGGCAACCCCGTCACATCTTCACGAACCTTTGTACCTGCCCATTCATCCTCAATAAATGAATCTTTAAAAAACCTCTATACCCAAGCCTTCACATCTCCCCCAAGGGAAATTATTTAATATATGAGGTTATTCCTGTATTCATTGTGTCTCGTTATTAGGGTTATTGGATTTTTTTTTGTGGAAGCACTAAACTCTTTAAATGTTTTTGTTTTTATTTCTATATTTAACAAAAATGTTTCAGAGCTAACCCTTTAAAATGTATTTGATGCAAGAGCATTCATAAAGTCTTTCATAAAATCTTTCTTTCCATAAGTACTTCTTGTTTAAAATGAGAATCCGATTTTTACTTTTTATCTTTTTAATCAGTGTTTTTTCTATTGCGTTTGCGCAGGAAAAAACAATTACGTTAAAAAGATTCACTTCTCAAGAGGGACTTTCTGACAACCAGGTCACCTGCATGTTGCGCGATAAGCAGGGCTTTATGTGGATTGGGACAAAGGATGGATTGAACCGTTATGATGGAAAGGAATTTTATGTTTTCAGGCAACTTGAAAATGATTCTAATTCGCTTTGCGGTAATAATATTACCTGCCTGGTACTGGATGACGATTCTATATTGTGGATTGGCACTGCTTCTTCCGGTTTAGCATATTACAATTTCAGAACAGGAAAATTTACTTCTTTCAATAAATCCAATTCACCGCTTGCAACCAACAACGTGAATAAGATTACTTATGATAAAAGCCGCAATGCCTTATGGATTGGAGTGACTAATGGTGCAGTGCAATTGCTAAGAGTTAAAGATAAAACTATTGACAAGGTAATATCGAGTAATACTTACTATGATATTATCGTAAAAGATACCATACCTTATTTGGCCGGTATAAATGAATCGCTTAAGCGGTTAGGAAAGCTCGGCAGAAACCGTATACCTCTTTCTGATACTGCCCGCACCATCAATGTTATTTATTATGCAACTGATAACCATTTATGGTGTGGCGCATGGGACAATGGCCTGCATGAATTTGATACTGCAACCAGGCGTTTAAATACTTACTTTTTTGATGGCTCTGGTCAGATGAATCGGTCAGGCAATGAAATAATTTCAATTACTGAAGACGAGGATGGAACACTATGGTGCGGAACAAAATCAACCGGCATCAAATTCTTTGATTTGAAAACAAGAACATTTTTGCAGAAGTATAAACTTCCCGGAATAAATTCTATGCGTATTAACTGTCTTTATGCAGACAATTACAAACGTATATGGATAGGCACGGAATCAGGCTTGTTTATTTATGACCCTTTGAGCAATCAGTTTCGCGTTACTAATCTTCCTGCTCCTGAAGTTGACGAGCGTTGCAAGGTGATGGACCGGTTAATTTTACCGGGAGGGCTTGACCTTGTAATTTCAGAATGTGGATTATTTTACAAGACAAAAAACGAAGCAGCGTATCATCACAAAGATTTGATTTACCGTAACGAGAAGCAACAACTCTATAGCATTTTCAAAGATTATAAAAACCGCGTTTACATAGGAAGCCACAAAACCACATTTTTTCTTGACACCATCAACATCACTATCAGCAATATGATGTGCCATGATGCATTAAAATCATATTACTTCCATTCCATTGTCTCTTCGCGCATCAACAGCATTGCGCAAATGGTGCATAAGACAGATACAGTAATTGTGATTTCCCTTTATGGACATGTATTGCATATAGTCCATCCTGAAAAGAAAAACATTTTCAGAATGCTCTTTGCGAGACCCGGGAAAGATTATTTTGATAACCTCACACGGAAATTATTCGTTGATTCAAAAAGCAATTTATGGGCTTGCGGTGCATCACTTGGAATTTCGCAAGCGTATATTCCCGATACAGTTACTTTCAGCAATTTCCCATTCTGTGACAACAAAATCACTGATATTATTTTTCCATATCGCACATGGGGTAATAAGCGTTCAGGCAATATGATTGTTAACGATGTATATGACATTGCCGAAAACAATGATGGCTCCTATTGGCTCACCACACAGGGTTCCGGGCTTATTAAGTTTTATCCCAACCGCGAGGATTCTTTTTTTGTTTCCCACTCAGGTATATTTAAATCAGCGCAGGGGCTTGCGAAAGCTGATGATGACAACCTTTGGATGATTGCTTCATCAGGTTTGCTGCATTACAATCTCAAATCAAATCACTACATAAGTTACACCAGGAGTGATGGAATTCCCGATGGCGTTTCAGGCTATTTTTTTCAACGTAATTCGGATGAATTATGTGCCGGTTTCGATAAAGGATTCATTTCATTTAATCCAAATAAAATAATCAATAACAATGAAAAGCCTAAGGTATATATAACGCGTTTGTGGATAATGGATGTGCCCTCAGACTCTTTATTGATTTCGGATTTGAACCTGGAGCATGATAAAAATTTTATTAAATTTTATGTTTCAGCAAATTGCTATTCAAAGACAGACCAAACTACATTTATGTATTATCTGGATGGGATTGATAATGGCTGGCACAATAACCAGAATAATCCGCTCATCACTTACACCAATCTTCCACATGGAAATTACACACTTAAAGTAAAAGCAATTAACAGCAGTGGAATTGAAAGTGAAGTAATGTTGCTGCCGGTTATTATCACCCCGCCATTTTACAACACTATTTATTTTTATGTAGCAATTGTCGTGTTGATGGTAAGTATGGTTTACGCATTTTACCGTTACCGTATTCGCCAGATAATGAAACTGCAGGAAGTGCGCAATAAAATAGCACGCGACCTGCATGATGATATAGGCTCCACGTTAGGAAGCATTCACCTTTACAGCCAGATAGCCAATGCTAAATTAACTGGCGATAAAACAGGAGAGATAAAATCCATATTGGAAAAAATAGAAAACTCATCTGTTGAAATTATTGATAAAACAGGTGATGTGGTTTGGGCAGCAAAGGCATCAAACGATACGCTGCAAAATTTAATCATGCGTATAGAAGGTTATTCAGCATCTATTTTAGGTGCAGCAGGTATCCAGTTTAATATTGATTATGACGAAAGAATTGCTGATATGAAATTGGAAATGACAGAGCGGAAAAATATTTTTTTGATATACAAAGAAGCTGTGCACAACATAATTAAATATGCCAACTGCACCGAGGTAAACATTACCATTAAGAAAAGTGCAGATAAATTACATGTTACAATATCGGATAATGGAAACGGTTTTGACTCCCTCTCCTTGGGAGAGGGCAGGGGTGAGGTTTATAACGGCAATGGTATCAAGAATATGAAATCAAGAGCTGCTGAAATTAAGGGAAGTTTTTGCATTACTTCACTCAGCGGCAAGGGAACCACTATTGAGTTGCATATATAATTTTTATCGCTTCACCATAATTGGTTATTGGCATTGAAAACAAATACATCCACTTTTGCATCATGATAAAAGAAGATAAGAAATTGCTGAGCATAATTATTTTTGACGACAACATTAATGTGCGCGAATCTATCGGTTTGCTTTTGTCAACTACTGATAACATGATGCTTGTGGGTGCTTTTGATTCGTGCAAAAATATGCTGGCTGATATTGAAAGCGCCAATCCCGATATTGTTTTGATGGATATTGACATGCCTGTGATTACCGGAATTGATGCCGTAAAACTGTTACGAACCAGGTTTCCTGCTTTGCCTGTTTTGATGCTCACAGGTTTTGAGGATGACGAAAAAGTTTTTGCCTCGCTGTGTGCAGGTGCAAATGGTTACGTTTTGAAAAATGCCAACATGCAATCGCTCATTCAATATATAAACGAAGTATATCACGGAGGTGCTCCCATGACACCTGTTATAGCGCGCAAGGTTTTAAACCAGTTTACCAAACTGCAACCGGCACAAATAAAAAATGAAGATTACAACCTCAGTAGCCGCGAAAAAGATGTGCTGCAGCTATTGGTAAAAGGCAAATCGTATAAAATGATTGCCGATGAACTGAACATCAGTTACGAAACCGTTCATTCTCACATCAGGAGAATCTATCAAAAGCTGCAGGTAAATTCTGTTGGCGAAGCAGTTTCAAAAACCATTTCGAGGAATATATTGCATACGTTTTTGTTTTAATCATATAGCTTTTGCTTTCCCTATCTGTTTCACCTGTTCTTAAGCCATGCTCTGTTGTATGACTTGAAAGATTTGCACCGGTTTGTTAAATCTCATTACGTTTTACAATTGGGGCATCAGCCAAAAAACAATAAGCAGCATGCGTTAAAATTTATTAAACTGTAGGAAATATATGTGCAATTATTGTGATATTTAATATGTGCCTTTAAGTATTACATATAATGAGTTACTATTATTCTTTATTTAAAAAATCTAAAAACGTAGCTATGAAAGTATTCTATATCTCCCTTATCGGATTTTTACTAATGATGGGTTATAAATCTTACTCCCAAAATGCTAAAGTGATTGACCTTCATGATGCGGTTAAAAACAATAACATTGATGTATTCAACAGGAAACTAACCTTGCTTAACGAAGAATCACATGCAGGTATCAGGTTGAGCAAAGATTATGGAGAAGGAGTTGCATGGTTAAAAGGAATTGATTTTTCAAACGGAATTATTGAATTTGATGTGAGGGGAGAAGACGTAAAACAACACAGTTTTGTTGGAGTCGCATTCCATGGCATAAATGATTCTACTTATGATGCAATATACCTTCGGCCATTTCAATTTAGAGCCCAGGATGAAGCTTTAAAAAACCATTCCATCCAATATATATCATTACCAAACTTTACCTGGAGAGTCTTGCGTGCTCAATTTCCCAATAAATATGAAAATGCAATTAAACAAGACCTTGACCCGAATTCCTGGGTTAGGGTAAGAATCGAAATAAAAGATGCCACAGTTTCCGTTTACATTAATGGAAGCAAAGAAGCAAGCTTAACCGTCCAAAAAGTTACAAATATTTCTACCGGTCTTATCGGGTTTTATGTTGCAGATACTTCAGGAGGAGATTTTGCAAACATTACAATTACCAAAACCAATTAATTTTTTGGAGCCAATCCCGCTATCCCTGCCCGAATAAATTCATTCAGGCGGGCGCTGCTACTCCTCGCCCGCTCGTTCCTCGCGTCCTGTGGTTCCTAATTCTATGCAAGTTTCTCTGATAAAACGGATTAATTGTATTTTTGCGGTAAGGCACATTGAGACACTAATATTCTAAAAATTGAACAAAGCAGAAAAGGTTACAACATTTGATGAATTGAAGTCTTCTGAAAGCAAGATACTAAGCGCGACATTAACTTTGAAAAAGCATTAGGAATTTGAAAAAGTCATTAAAGAAATTATGTCTGCCAATTTCAAAAGGGCTTAACGTTAGTGTATGGAAGTTAAACTCAAAAACAGCTTAGACTACCGAACCACAAGTTAGGAAACTTGAGGGAGCGTAACGAGAGAGCCTGGATATAGCGGGAGTGCTAAAAAAAACTTACTAATGTTGTAATAAAAAATGTCAGGAATAAAAAAATTAATTTTAGTTGATGCCCAAAATTGCAACGTATAAGTATCTGGTATTTTATTTAGTTTCGTATGACTTATCGGAACGATTGCACCTTCATATTTTTAATAAGAATGGCAGTTATGCAAATTCAGCTAAAATTTGGTTGGATACTTTAGAAGTATTTGAGCAAGGTAATTTAACGAGGAGAGAAATTAATCTCGCATCTAAATTGATTGAAAAAAGCAAGGTGGAAATAATTGATTCCATTGAAAGATTCAAAAAAGGTGAAAAAGTAAAAACAATAGAATTAAAATAATCATGATAGCAACAGAAGGAATAAACGGTATTAAGCCCAAAATAAAAAAAGTTGATTTTAATTTAAGAGGAAAAATGACTGTGGCTCTTGAAGATGGAAGAATTATCCTTGTTCCGATAAATTATTTCCCTTCAATAAAAAAATTGTCCGCATCGCAGAGAAGAAAATATTATTTGCCTGACGGAGATGTAATTATGTTTGATGATTGTGATGAAGTTTTTCATGTTGAACAAATCCTTGGGAGGTATGAAGATTACAGATATAACTTTGTGTGAAAATCATGTTAGAAAATAAAAAACCTCAATTGAAATTTTCAAGTGAGGTTTTTTTATTACGCTTTTAAGATATACCTTTTGCTCAAGGACCGAAGGGTAAGATTGTAAAACTTATTCAGTTTACTCCGACCAATTACCATGATGTTTTCAACTTGG
>JBDTRM010000005.1:0-22825 GCA_039931675.1 Bacteroidia bacterium
AACTTCCTGCATTTAAAACAGTTGAACTACCTGCACAGAATGAAGTGCTGCCGGTAATAGCCGGAGCCGGATTTGCATTAACAGTTATTGTATGCGAGTCTGAGCCTGTGCATCCACTTGAGTTGGTAACAGTTACTGTAAATGTACCTGCTGTGCTTACTGAAATTGTTTGTGTTGTAACTCCCGTTGACCAGGTGTATGAGTTAAAACTTCCTGCATTTAAAACAGTTGAACTACCTGCACAGAATGAAGTGCTGCCGGTGATAACCGGAGCCGGATTTGCATTAACAGTTGTTGTATGCGAGTCTGAGCCTGTGCATCCGCTTGCATTCGTAACAGTTACCGTAAATGTACCTGCTGTGCTTACAGAAATAGTTTGTGTAGTTGCACCTGTTGACCAGGCGTATGCATTAAAACTTCCTGCATTTAAAACAGTTGAGCTACCTGCACAAAAAGAAGTGCTTCCGGTGATAGCCGGAGTTGGATTTGCATTAACAGTTGTAGTCTTTGTTGCTGTGCCTGTACATCCATTTCCATTAGTAACAGTTACAGTATATGTACCTGCTGTGTTTACAGAAATAGTTTGAGTAGTTGCGCCTGCTGACCAATTGTAAGAACTGAAACCACTTCCTGCATTTAAGGTTGTTGAATTTCCCGCACAGAAAGAAGTGCTGCCGGTAATTAATGCAACTGGGCTAGGGTTAACTGTTGTTACAATATTATCAGTACCGGTGCATCCGCTCCCATTAGTAACAGTTACCGTAAATGTAGCTGCTGTGTTTACAGAAATAGTTTGAGTTGTTGCGCCTGTTGACCAATTGTAAGAACTGTATCCACTTCCTGCATTTAAGGTTGTTGAGCTTGCCGAACAAAATGTAGTGCTGCCGCTGATTGATGGATTCAGGCTGCATACAGTGAGCACTACATCATTGCCCGTGCCGCCTGTATAGCTGATTTGGGCACTCTGTGATGACCCAAGGAAGTTGCCTATTACTGCACCCTCCGGAAGGCCCGCAAAGGTTCCTGTTATGACATCCGAACCATCATTATTAACTATTGTAAAGGTTTCTCCCCCCACGGGAAGATATGTGCTGCCTGTAAACGTTAGTGTGGCATTGCTAAGGTTTATAAGACCCGTTACACTTAATTGCTGGTATTGTGTGTTTACAGTAATACCGTCTATCTCAATATTTAATTTTGAATTGTTACCAAAGCTTAATGACTTATTACTTGTGGTGCTCACATCGGTGGTGCTTGTATTTGGCCACGTGCCACCCGTAGTGCTTGTAAGTGTTATATTACCGCCTGTGCCGGTTGAAGTTATTGCACCTCCGTTCATAAAATAAATATCTGCAGCATTTGTACTGTTAATACCTTTAACACCGGTTACACTCACGTTACCCCCTGCCGAAGTTATAGTTCCGCCTGATACATTTACTCCATCGTGACCAGCCCCGGGTGATGTACCCCCTGTGCCAAGCACTGTCAATGTTCCGTTGCCACCAGCGTTGAGCTTTCCTGAAGCAGAAACAATAATGCCGTAATTAGCTACACCTGAACCGATGCCACCTCCCACACCCGTTACGCTTACATTTCCGCCTGATGAAGTAATAAGTGAACTGGCCCCGTCAATTCTTATTCCATAATTGAAATTGCCTGTGGAAGCACCTCCTGTGCCTTGTACAGTTACGGTTCCGTTACCATCTGCCTTAATTGTTCCTCCGGTGAAGGCAATTTGCACACCATGGTTCTGACCAAAAGAGTATGTTCCCCCGGTGCCGGTTACAATAACATTTCCATTGCCACCCGCAGTAATTATTGATAACCCCTGAATACTTACTCCAATGCTGTAGCCTAAATTACCTCCCAGCCCGTTAACGCTTACATTACCGCCTGATGAAGTAATTAAACCTGATGCCCCCATTGCTATACCATAATCACCACCTCCCGTACCAAAACCTCCTGTACCTTCCACACTAACAATTCCAGTGCTTCCTGCCTTAATTGTTCCTGAGCTTGTCACATATATACCAAAGTTACCAACTGACCCACTGCTGCCGCCACCTTGTCCTGTAACATTTACATTACCACCGTAAGAGGTAATAATTGAATTTGTTACCTCAACCATTACTCCCATGTTATTATGCAAGGCAGATAACCCCCCGGTGCCTTCCACTACAAGATTTCCTGCGGTTCCCCCGCTTATTTTACTATTGTTGTAAACATAAACTCCGTGATTAAAATTGCCTGTATCTCCCCCTTTGCCTTTTATAGTTACTAAACCTGTTCCTGTTGCTTCTATTGTTGAATTAGTTGAAACAAAGACTCCTCTAAAACCCCCTGGTGAAGGTATAACCTGCTGGTTAGCCTCTATGGTGAGGTTACCGTTTACAGTGCGTAGTGTATTACCACCCGGCATATATACATCTTTACTCACTTTAATAGTTGCAGTACCGCTGCCTGAAAAAATAAGGGCAGTACCCAATCCAAAAGCAACATTGTCTGTTCCGGGTGTGGCGTCATCGTTCTGCATATTCACATCAAGACTTGAATTAGCTGCAAAAGTGATGCTACCATTAAAATTTACTTCATCATCCCCCGTGCCTCCGTTAATTGTAAGGTTGGGTAAGCTGGTTGTAAAACCGGCTATGTTTATAATATCGTCACCTGCGCCAGCATTCACGGTTATGCTTGTGGCGGCTGCTAATGCTGCGTTGGCAGGCGTGGTGAAAGCGGTAATTGCTCCGCCATTAATTGAATAAGTGCGCGTAGCTGGCGACACCACAAAATTGATGCTGCTTACATTTTGGCTGATAGATAGCGCGTCACCATTACCGCTTATATCGGTTATTACAATAGCATTGCCGGTGGTGGTGATGGTGTAATTCTGAGCTTTAGCCGAATGGTTTAAGCATAATAATCCAAGTGTAGCGGCAAATAGGATTCGCCTTGTAAAATTTTTCATCATTTTAATTGAGATTAAATTATTAGTGTATTAGTTAAATTTCAGCGTGCGAAATATTGAGATAACAAAAACTTGCAACTGATACCTCTTGCTCCCGGAGTGGACAAGCACCTTAAGTGTTTAATAGAGTGTAGTCATCTTTTCCATCTTCAATTATCCAATAAGCATGAACCCCTTTTTACAATATTCGCATTGGTAGTTTTTCGGCTTAAGCTTACCGAAGGAAATTGCTTTGAGAAATTTGTTGCAGAAAGATTTTTTGTCTAACACCTGTAATGTGCCACCGCACGATGTGCAATTGATTCCTACAATTGTTCTGTTAATAATTATCTTATCTATATTCAGCAGTGACATAATGAGTGCAATAGTGCATTCACTTTAAAAAGCTGTGAAATAAATGTGATGAATGTGGGTGGGGAGGGATGAAGGCGGGGAGGTTTGGGGAGTAGGGGTTGATTGATTGAGGAAATTTTGGTTTGAGGTATTTGATACCGCACTTTATATCTCAGGTTATGAGAACATCACGGGTACTGATTACTAATGGCGGCTCGAAAAGAGAAGCCCTACTACTGCTATACAAGACCAGGTAAGTGAGACATCTTACCACAGCGACAGAGAGCACTTTGATACAGCGCTGGCACAAGCAAAATGCTTTTCGCCAGCCTGGAATCATTGGGGCAATCTGCAACAAAATAAATTGGCAAATAAAAAAAGGCAAATCAGAAATTATTTCTGATTCGCCCTTTTGCTTAAATCATTAATTTACTACTTCGCAGGCGCAGCGGTTTCCTTTTTCGCAGGCTCTTTTTTATGCTCAGGCATTGAACACATGTTACCTGCCATATCGCAGCAATCGCCATTTTTCATCATCATTTTCTTTCCGTCTTTGCCAATGCAAGAACCATCAGGCATGCATTTGGTTCCGTTTTTCATAGTCATTTCTTTGTCCATAGTCATTTCTTTGCCATCCTTAATGCATACCATTTTACTATTTTTCATCATGCAACAGTTTTTCATGTCACATTTTGTAGTAGTTGCTGCTGGCTTAGCCGGAGCAGCTTTATCCTGGGCAGTTAAAATGCCTGCTGTAAGGATAAAAGCACAGATAATTAAAAATAATTTTTTCATTTTGTTAATGTATTAAGTGAGTTAATTATGATATTAAAAATCAAGGTTAGTAAATAACGAGTGAAGACTTTATGAAGATGAGTACTTCTAAGTTTCCTCCCACTGTTTCAAGTCTTCCCGGGCCACGTGCTGCCGCATGACTTGGAACGCGACAAGACCCATACGCTAACCCTTTTGCTACTCTACGCTACCGCAACGCGTCTTCGCTTGCGGTAGCGTAGTCTGAGTTTTCAAGCCAGTAAAATTTATCAAATGTGGAAGCACAAAATTTCAATTTTCTTTGGTCGGATATCAGTAATGTTACCAGCAATGATGAACGTGCGCGGCAAAACGCAATTGACAGTTCAGGTATATACATAGCAGGTAATGACCATCAGCCCGGTAATAACAAAAGGCGGATTGAAAAGCGTAATCTCTATACAGGAAAAATTACCTGGGTACAAACAGTAAACCCTTCTGCGGGCCAGGATTATGCACATGATATTGTGGTATTTGATACTGCACTTTATAGCTCAGGTTATGAGAACATCACGGGTACTGATTAGTAGAAATGAATGCAATGTTAAACATCAGCTAACATTATAATTATCCTTAACAAAGCAAGGATGTAATGAGACAAAGCAAGGATGTAATGAGACAAACCATGTTATTTATTTCTCAAAGCAAGCATGTAATGAGTCAAAGCAAGGAAGGAATAAGACAAACCAGGCATGTAATGAGTCAAAGCAAGGAATGAATCAAAGCAAGCAAGTAATGAATCAAAGCAAGCAAGTAATGAATCAAAGCATGCAAGTAATAAGTCAAAGCAAGCAAGTAATGAATCAAAACATGCATGTAATAAGTCAAAGCATGCAAGTAATTGACCACGCTTAGTTACTTAAACGTTTTTCAAAATCAAGAAGCAACTTATTTAACACTTCAATTTTCTTTTTGTCAAGTGGGTCGGTTTGGCAAAGAAAATCAACCATTGAGTTTACATCTCTAAATTGATTTCCTGTTGTAATTTTTCCTTTCTCAATTATCTTTTCAATGTTCCTATTGAAAGCAGAAAAGATGTCGTAATCATAACCTGTCTTTTTCTTGATAAAAATAGTGAAGGTTAAGTCACCAACTTCTCTCGGCATTTCTGTCATATCCCGGAGCCACTGTTTAAGCTTTGTCAAGCGTCCTTTTTGATAATGCTCTTCCGCTTGCTTTTTAAGGTCTTTTAAATTAGCTATTGGATTGAAGCCCTCTAATTTCTGCTCGCTTTTATCGTACAACTCAATCGTATAGTCCAGCGTAGCCATGAGAATGTCTCGCGTCTTCTTAAGCTCGTTTTGATTCTCGTCCATTGTTAATTACTTGCAAAATGTTTGAAGTCGCTGGTGCCTACATTGGTTGCGTATAAACCCCCCGCTCCCCCAGAGCACATCCCCTCCGGCAAGGCGCTCCCGCGAACGCTTACGCAAGGTGTCTCACTTGCGCGCCTGTGCTGTGATGATATAGCAATGAATTGTTTGTATCCGTTCATCCCACGCTTCCATCAGCAGATAATCGTTGACTTGTAAGAAGCGCGGACTCACCTCTCCAGTACCACCTTACTCACCATACTCTCTGTTCCAACTCTCACCCTCACGAAATAAATTCCTCCAGGCCCTTCGCGACTCTTCATCTGCACTTGCACACTTTTAGCGTTTGGCTCTGCATAATAAATAACCCTTCCCATCATATCTCTTATTTCTACTTGATCAATTATTTCTGCACTGCTGATATTAATTTCACCGGGGGAGGGATTAGGGAAAATGCTCATTGAGGGAAAACTATTTATTTCAACTGCTGTAAACACCGGATCGGTCCTGGCAAAAAACAGGTCACCGTTTGTTCCGGCACTCACATTTATTAAGGTATCATTTCCGAATGCAATGGCGCTGCTTTTAAAATTTCCTGTAATATATACTTCATTATTTGCAGCAACATATATATTGTTACTCACATCATTGGAGTTTCCTCCCTGGCTTTCTGCCCATTGCAGGTTGCCTGAAGAATCATGCTTTACAATAAAAATATCTTCAACACCGGCATTATTGAGCGTGGTGCTTCCAAATGTCAGAGTGCTGCTTTTATAAGTCCCTGTCACGTAATTATTACCATTGATATCGGTTGCCACACTACCACCGTAATTCTGGTTAGTTCCTGATGCGCTTCTTCCCCACAATGAAGCACCTGAAGAATCATACTTTGCAATAAAAATATTCCAGTTCCCTGTGCTGTGCAACGTATCATTTCCAAAGACTATCTGTGATCCCCCAAAAAATCCTGTTACATATATATTTCCACCGGGGTCAGCGGCAATGCTGAATCCATATTCCGAATCGTATGCTATAGGTCTTTTTGCCCAAACCACATCTCCTGATGAATCGTATTTTACTATAAAAATATCAGCAGGATTAAAACCGGAACCACCGGAATTAGCCAAAGCAATATTTCCGAACGCAACACTCGAAGTTAAAGGGCCTGTAAAAAAACCTGTGATATAATAATTTCCAAAAGCATCCGCTGCCATTGAATAGCTCTCCACATCATCTCCGTTGTGCGAACCTGCTACCCATATTACGTTACCTGCCGTATCGCATTTGACAATAAAAGACTCAGCAAACGAACCGCCAACATTTAAAACAGTGCTTCCAAATGTTATGGAATTACTCCTGAAATGTCCCGTAAAACAAATATTAGAATCGCTGCCAATGCAGATTTTGGTAGGGAAATCTGCAAGGTTACCCCCGTAGCCCTTTGCCCATATTACATTTCCGTTTGAATCATATTTTACAATAAAAATATCGTTGCTGCCAGCGTTGGGTAAAGTATCGTTTCCAAAAACCGTGGTGCCAAAACTTCCATAAGTACCAGCCACATAGACATTATTATTTGCATCAGTAACCACTGACATGCCCGAGTGATAACCTCCGCCTGCCCCTTTCGCCCACAGCACATTGCCATTTATGTCATACTTAACAATAAAGAAATTTACAACACCTCCGTTTGTTAACGTTGTACTCCCAAACGTAATACCTGGACTGTTAAACCCTCCTGTCACATATTTATTTCCATTCAGGTCCTGGGCTATGTCTTTTCCATAATCATCGCCTGTACCTCCGGCACTCTTCGCCCATGCCCAACCGGGTGCCTGCCCCATCAGCCGCACATTGCATAGCAGCACAAGTGTAATCAAATAAATCTTTTTGCTCATAGCTGTTAAATGGTTTTATCTATCAAAGTTAAATAATTATTTTCCCTCACAAGTTTCTTAATAGTGCCAACCTCCGCTATTCCCCGGCAAAGCTCACGCGCTGCCTCCCAATAGTGCAAGGATATAAAAAAATAATAGCGCAAGGGTCACCACATGGTTCAGGCATCCGTTTGGACCGCGCAACACCAACGAACTATCACCAACTATCATTCTCACCGCTGCCGCAAAGTGTTCTGTAGCGCTACCGCAATGCGTCCCGCTTGTGTGTGAGGCGGCATTACACGCAATTCGAAATATTTTTCTTGCCGTTAAATAAAAGCATTGACAGCATAGCATTGCGCTCACATGTGGATGCTCCCCGCTACCGCCCAGCCTCCCGGCTGGTGGTTAACACAAGTCTATGTTTTTGAAATATGCTTTTTTTAACATATACCTAAGCTGATTAACATTAAGCGCTTATTCTTTTCCTTTAATGTTGTTATAGAGTACCACACAAAGAAAAGAAATTTATGGTTTAGCAAAATGCATCTGCTACAAATTGCATTGCACAACTTGTCCCGTAAAACGGGAGGCGGGTAAGCGAGACGCCTTACCACAGCGAGAAACAACTAATCATCATGTTTTGTTTTTCACAGGATGTGTTGCCACAAGCGTGGACGACTTGCGGCAGCGGAGGATAAAATTATTTCAACTTATCGTTAAAATAATCAAGCAATTTTTCATCACTCATGCGGTTAGTGGTTGTTTCTTCTGTTTGGGTGTTTTTGAACTGTGGTGTTTGAGAAAGGTAATGTATAAACTGCTCTTGAGCCTGACCCGTTCCTGTAAGGTGTACATGGGTCGCATTTTGAAGGTGAGAGGCTATTTCCTTAAAATATTTTGCCTGCAACATAATTTTTTGATTGTTTTCGGTTTTCTCACTTTCGTGGGCAGTGGGCTCCTCTCCTTCTACATGGGCTAACACCCTTAGTTTTCCATTTTCTTTATCTGCTTCTATTATAGTGGCATGCATTGAATCCATCCATATTCCAAATTTATAATTGTTTTTCATATTATGTATATTTTAAAACATTGGATGCAAATATCATTCCCTGTAAATTGGGGTAGTAAATCAACATAATTTTATAAGATTAAAAGCTGGTGCTGAACTGCCTGGTTGAATCAGAAATGAATTTTGAAAGATAGGCGCAGACCTGTCAGATGAAATTACAAAAAAAGGAATTTGTGGTTTAGTAAAACGCATCGTCCCGATAGCTATCGGGATAATTGCACTGCAAAGGCGGGTGTGACACCTTACCTTAGCGACACAGGACACTTGCCTACAGCGGGGAGAAAAATAAATATCAGCGGTGCTACTTATGAATTGGTGAAAGATAAATTCAATTGTTTTCACCGTGGTAAAATACAGGCGAAGAATAAGGGGGAGATTGATATGTATTTTGTCGAAACATTATCGTAATCTGTGGGTTTCACCGGGATGTCATGCTGACGAAGGTCAGCATCTGCATAGAGCCACCGCAGTGTTGTGATTGGTAGTGCGAAACTCCGACTACCGAAAGCCACGTGTGTGGACACAGCGCGGTAGCCATACTATGAAAGAGCCGGGGGCAGGGGGGCAAAGTGTTGGTGTTAACTTTAGAACATAGCTGTTTGCTTTCCACCTTCATTTGCTTTTTGAAATTCATGTCTTTGTTGTTTTTGAAATTCGTAAAAGTCCACTAACCACTTTTCTATGTTTTTGATGTCCGTAAATTCATACCATCCATTTTCACCAATCCAATGAGCTACGGATTCCGTTTCATCTGTGTGTTTAATGCCTTTTTCTTCTCTAACAAATTTCAAATATTTATTGTCATCAGTTTCTCCAAACTCCAAAGCAAAAGCCCACTCAATAGGCAAATCTTGATAACCGGATTCCTCATGCGGTGGTAAATGTCTTGAACACAAATAGAAACTAATGGCTCTTTTATCGGTAAAGTTCCTTACAAAATGCCAGTTAGGGTGATTGGTATTTCTGAAAAAATGTATCCGCACATTTGCAGATGGTTCTTTAATTATATCCATGGCTGTGCTGCTTTGTCAATCTTTTTCATTTGTTTTATAGTAAAATCAATTGCTCTTATTATATTCTCCACCTGTGTTGATTCGTCAAAACTAAGGTTTCTTCCTTTTCTGTCCTTCAAAAATTTATCAACTACTTGGTAACCCCCGATGTAGAAATGATAGATTTCTTCAGGCACATTATCAAAGTAACTTTTCGCATTGATCCATAACCTTCCTTTTTTCTTTTCTTGTTTATAAGCCAATTTTTCTACAGTATGAAAATCCTTTGCACAATAATTTCCCAACGATTCATCAAACCTTATTCCTTCTTTAAAAAGATGAACATTGATTAACTCTGTACCTAAATCGGATAACTGTGTAAAAATTTTTTTGTCGTCTGTAAATGGAATTCTTGGGAAATCAATTTTCAAAAACTCCGCATACTTGCTTCGATAAGTTGGGCTGTGAAGTATTGCATAGATATAACTGAAAATTTCTTTAGGGAAAAAATGATGATTGTAATACTTATCAATATACCTCCTGAAGTCGGAAGTAAAGTTTTCAATTTTTTCAAAATCATCTTCAATAGTTCTGTTTCCATATTGAACTGGCGGTTCCTTTAAAATTCCTTCTTGTTTTAAGTATAGAAATAAAGGAAAATGTTGCTGTCCATTTGCTTGTTGAAGTAGGTTTATATCGGTAACAAATTTAGAAACAATTGCATGTCTGAATCCATTTGAGAATACTTGCCTTGGTACACATATCGAAATGTTTTCCTTCATCATGTGCTGCATTGTTGTTTCGCGGGGCCAGTCAACCAATTCTTTACGCAAACAGATTTTCCTATAGTCAAATGGTCTATATTGAATGTTTATTATTGACTTTTCAATCTCTGAATAATTGGTTTTATTGAGTTTAACTCTTGAATCGCTGAGATTCCACTCTCTATTAGATTTTAAGCCTAATTTTTCCTCAATTTCACTTTCACTATATTTCTTGTTAATGAAAATTTTCAACCTTTCTTCAAGCGCAGCCTTATGCATGTCAATCACAAAATGGTCTCTATGGGTTTTAATACCCTCCTGGCTAATTCTAAAAATTTCTTTAACCGAAAACCATTTGGAATAGGTGTCGAAAAGTAAATTGTTTTGGGGTTTAAATAAATAAAAAGGCGATTGTGGAATTATTGTAGTTTTTTCAATACCAAATAAATTTTCGGAAAGAGCAAGGTGATACTTATGATTTCTTAATCCCCAAAAATCAGAGTGCATGATTTTTTGCTCAAGTCCTTTTTTCTTTATTAAAATTGAAATGCAGACCCCTGTCTTAATATCAAAAACATTTTCATCTTTTGTTCCATCAGGTGAAACTTCTTGCTTATCAGAATTACCATGAAGGTCAATAATGAAAATCTGGTTAAAGGAATTCAACAGACTTTGTCTCATTCCTCTGAATGTTGGATTATCAAGAAAGGAATGATTAGTAATTATTCCAATAACACCTTCCTCAACTATTTCCATTTTATCTTGCGCAAAGCGAATGAATTTTACATAGTCATCCTGTAGCCCTTTGGGATTTCTCTCCTTAAACTTTACACCATCTACAATTTTATAATCTTCAATTTTACTCTTTATCCAACTACCGTTATTCTTTGAGTTAACAGAATAAGGCGGATTGCCCGTGATAACCAAAATTGGTTTGTCTTTTATTTTCTGCGCTTGCTTGCTTTCTTCTGTCAATGCAGGAAGCAGAGGAATTTTTATTTGTGCAGGAATTGGTTCAAGTGTATTGGTCAAATAAACTTGCAAGCGTTCTTTTGCTTTCAAGATGTAACCATTGTCTTTTAAAAACTGTGAAAGTTTTAAGTGAGCAATTGTATATGGAGCAATCAAATATTCAAAGCCGAAAATATTTTTCAGTACGTGCTCTTTAATGATTAAATCTTTTTTGCCAGAATCTTTTGGCAACTTCTCAAACATTTGTTGAAGCATCTCCACTAAGAAAGTTCCTGTGCCTGTTGCAAAATCTAAAACGGTTACTTTGTTTTTATCTGCAAGTCCTTCTTTGATTTTAAAAGTGTTTATGAGAATATCATCAATGGCACGAACAATAAAATTTACAACTGGTGGTGGAGTGTAGTAAACGCCTTTTGCAGCACGAAGTTTTTTGTCGTAAGCCGCCAAAAAGTTTTCGTAGAAATAAACATAAGGGTCTTTTATTGTAAAGTTGTTTGCATCTTTTCTTCTTTTAGTAAACGAAAGTGAATCTTGAATGGCTCTCAAATCAAGGTTATTCATTATCGTCAAAACTTCTTCAACTATCCATTTTGTTTCTCTGTATTCTTCGTTGTCTAACTCGTCAAGAAAGTTTACTAACTCTCTTATCAAGTCAAAAGATGCAGGGATAAATTTTTTGGCGTTGTAAAGATTTACAGTTTGTGTGTCGGCATTAAGTTTTGCAAGGAACAAACCATAAACAAGATTTTGTGCAAAGGCATCAGCAAACTCACTGATAGTAAGTTCGTGAAAAACAAAAGCCCTAAAAGTTTCATAGAGTTGAAATAATCTCCCGTCTGCTTTTTCTTCTTGTTGTCGTTTTAATTCGTCAAGCAAAAAATCCTTTAAGAGCTTTGCTCTTATTGCTAATTCTTCGGCTAACTTTTTTGCATCAGCAATTTCTTTTGGTGCTTGTGAAAGAAAACCTTTTATCAGTTTCTCAACTGCTGAAACTTTTGTGTTGTCAAGTTTTGCTTTTTTGTTTTCAATGTCGGTGATGTAACAAAGCGTTTCACGCTTTTGTATTTCACCGCCTTTAATCCAAACCCAGTCAATGTAATTTGTGATAAGAATATTGTCAGAAAGTGCCTGATACTTTTTTATCTGGTCGCTTTTAATTGTCTTGTCAAGATTCTCCTCAATCTTTTTGTTTTCAATGTAACCGATGATGCTTTCGGTGTGTGTAATTTTGAAGTCAGGCGAACCGAATTTACCTTCTCGTTTTGGCTCATGCAGCACTTTAACTTTCGCACCAATGAAACTTTCCACCAATGTTTTTAATGCAAGTCGGTGTGAATGCTCTGTGATGTCGCTGATTTTCTGTGATTGTAAGGACTTAAAATATTTCTCAAACTCGGTCATTAATTCTTCTGAAATTTAAACGTGGAAAGTTAGGCAAAAATATGATTCTGTCCTCTGTATTTGTCAAAGCGTAGGCAAAAAACATCTTCATTTTTTGTGCGTTGTGTTTTTTATTTTACTTCCATTTGTTCATTCCTTCAATCTCTAATTCGTCAGCATAGTCGCAAATAATCCCTACGCTGAATCTTGCTCTTGTCAAAGCAACATAAAGTTTTGAACGGCTTGTTGTAGCCAACTCCGAATTATCATTTGCAAGCCAATTCAAAAAAGGTTTGGTCGGATAAATTAAAACTCTGTCAAATGAAAGTCCTTTTGATTCGCCAAAGTTCATCACTCTGTAATTTTGATTTACTTCTGTTTTTATATTTTCTCTTAACTGGGTAGGAGAGTGTAAATTCAAATATTCATTCACATCATTACCTCTAACAAGAAAAACACCATCGTGATTTGTTGTTTCATTATTACCTGATGTTGTTGTCGGCAAATCAGGAAATAATTTGTTTGACAAATCGCAAATGGAATTATTGCAGCGATAATTTGTAACCAAAGAAGTTGTGTCCATTTCAATATTCATTGAATCATCTTCAAAGAAATTCACGATGGCTGCTTTTTTAAACTTCTTGTTTTTTGCTGAACTGTTTGTTGAATATGTTCCTTGTCTTGGGTCACCAACTAAAAGAGTATTTGTGTTTGCTTTGAAAAGAAGTTTCAATAGTTCTAAGTCATAGCCAGCCAAATCTTGAACCTCGTCAATGAAAATGTGAGAATAAATATTTGACAAGCGTTCAATAACTGAACCTTGTGAAACTGTGTTGCATCTAAAAACAAATTTTGAAATTTTGTCAGAGTAGATTTTATGCTCTTTGGAAAAGTAATGGCGTTCAAATTCTTTTTCCTCTCCAAAATAAATCGGGTCTTTACATTTGCTACATACTTTAACAATCCTTTTTTGTTTGCAGTCTTCGCATTGATTCCTATATGCTTTAAGTCCTGATTGGCTATTTACTAAAATTAAACCTGTGATTTCTTTTTCAAACAGTCCGCCTTGAAATGGTCTTACTCCATGCTGCAATAAAAAGGAAAACCATGTTTGAACTGTAACATTAGGTGGAATACATTGATTGACTTCTATTAGTTTCTTTCTTATCTCTGCTTCGTTTGCTTGTGTGTAGGTTGTAATGAGAACTCTCTCGTCTTTGAGTTTGAGAGCTTCATTAACAAGAAAAGTAGTTTTCCCTGCACCTGCTGCCGCAACAATAAGTTTGTTTGATTTCATTATTTGATTGCGGACAAAATGTATTGAGGAAATTTTATTGCTTCTACTGTTTCAAATATTTTCAACGCACATTCTGTTTTGTTTGCCTTCATGTATTTGTGCAAATCGTCATCGGTTGTGTAAGCAGTTCCCAAAATTGTATTCAAGATTGCTCTGCTATTTTCTTTCAGAATTTTTGGTTCAAGTGTGTTGTAGTTGAATGGTTTATTTTTCTTCCCTATAACCAATGCTCCCGAATCAACGGTTGGGTCATAGCAAATACTAATGTTCGGTTTGATTTTACTTCCGATGAAGTTTTCGTATTTAGTTTCAAGTGCCGTAACATCTCCATCATTGTCGGTAACTACTGCAACTGGCTTGTTTAATTTTTCCGCTACTTCCAAAAATCTTAGAAATGCTGTTCCAACTGAAATTACATCAATGCCTTTTTCAATCGGAAGTTTATTTCCGTTTGTGTTCATGTATGCTTTTTGAATTATTAACTCGTCAGAATCACCTTCAACCAAGATTGCTTTTTTGCAAAGTATCAATCGTAAAGTATCGTAACCCGAAAGATGGCTGAAAAAATTTTTCGTTTCGGTTTTTAAATCTTTTAGCGTAACTGTTTTACTATCGTTTAAAAGAATCAAACTGTCAAGCCCAAGTTTGTTCGCAACAAAACTACTGTGGGTTGAAATGAAAATTTGTTTTACTCCTAAGTTCTCTTTAATGCTTTGTATTAGCTCATTCAGCTTTGTATGAGACAAATGATTTTCGGGTTCTTCAATTAGAATGATGTTTGCCTCTTGTGATTTTTTATGTCCTAACGCAAGTTTTGTTTTCACTATGCACTGCTCACCTTTACCGATATTGTGAAAAGGAATGTCGTCTAAGTATGTCATTAAACTTGTTTCCCAAGCGTTCTTTGAAGATAAGTCAACAGAGAGTTTTACATCCTTGTCGGAAATTTTTGCAGCAGTTTTTATTTTATCGTTAATTGCTATGATTGCTTTCTCATCCATAAATACCTCTTGCATTTTCCTATATGCTTGAGTGATGTCAACAATTTCTTTGTGTTCTAAATTTTCCCGAATGATTCTTGAAATGTAAATGTCTGAACCATTTTGATAGCGACTACTTGTTGAATCAATGAGTGCTGATTTCAAAGGAATACTTTTCGCTGTTATTCCTTGTCTTGCGAATGAAGTCCAAACAATATCGTAGTATTCAATGGGAACGGTTTTAATATTTCCTGCCTTTAATAACTCCTCATACTCGGCTTGATATTTTTCGTCAAAGCAAATTCTAAATGATACTCCACAATCTTTTTTCTTGTCAATGTTTCCGTCTCCTTCAAATAATGCAATGTCTTCACCTTCTATGCAAAGCTCAATTAAAACATGTGGGAGGGTGGCTGGCTTTTTCTCACTGATATTTTTTACATATGAATTAACCGTTTCAATATTGAAAAGGTATTGTGTCAATTCATTTTTCAAATACCTGCCGTTTAACAATCCTGTCAATGCCAAATGAATTGCTTCCAAAATGGTTGACTTACCTCCTTCATTGTCTCCGACAATTATATTCAACCCTTTGTTTGGTGTAAGAGTGAATTTGCCGTTAAAGCATTTGTAATTTTCTATGGTAACTTTTGTAATGTTCATTGCTTAAATATTTGTTTCCTCTTTGATACAAAGGTAGATATGATAGTATCTTTTTCAAAGCGTTGGCGAACCCCCCCGCTGCCGCTGTCCACGCCCGTGCCTCCCGGTAGTCTGAGTTTTCATGCATCAATAAAATTCCTTTTTCGCGCCAGGTTCGCTCATCAAACCTCATCCTCTTTTTCTTTTGCATTACCAATTATAAAATAAAAATTTCAGCCCTTGTTGGGTAGTATTGCGCACACACATCCCGATAGCTATCGGGAGTGGAGGCATTGGTAGCGTTACGAGTGAAAGGAAAATGCGAGGACGCACCGTGGGAGCGGGTACTGCTGAAGGCGCTTACCAGCTTGCGCGGACTATCAAACTATCTCATTACTGAAACAACCTTAGTTAATTCATCAGTTCCGCTTTTTATTTTGATAAAAAAAAGAGTGCCGTTAAATGGTCTTAAATCCAGCCTGCATTCTGATGGAGTGTTATTAACTGATTGAATCAACTGACCTGTTGAATTATAAATGTTGTAATCGAATGAACTGCCATTATTGTTTTTAATTGTTACCAATCCGTTGCAGGGATTTGGAGAAATTGTAAACCTATTATTCCTGGCCGGTTCGCTTATTCCTGCAGCATTGTTAGCATAAATTTCAACTTCATCTATGGGTGCATTAGGCATGTAGGTACCGCCCCCGATAAAAAATACTTTGTTGTTGTTCAGTTGTGCAGCCGCTGCTCCGTCATGCGGCACCGACATGCTGTCTATGGTCCATGCACCTGTAGCTAAATTATAAATATCCACCCTGTTGGAAGAGGTATTCTGGTTGAAATTTCTCTCGCCACCGGCAAAGAAAACGAGATTGCCTATAGTTGCACTTGCAATGCTTCTTCTTGCCTGCGAAAGCGTTGCAGTGCTCCAGCTGTTACCAGCCACATCATATATATCCACTACAGCCGAAAGCGCTCCCGAGCTTACGCTTATCAAGCCTCCTGCAAAAAATATTTTACCACCTGCTGCAATGGCAGCAATATTTCCGCGCGCCTGCGACAGCGAAGCCGTATCCCACATGCCGATAGTTGCATGGTAAATGTCAACCCGTTTTGTTGTAGGATAGGATGATGTGTTTGTATAGCCTCCGCCATATACTGCAACATCCCCAACCACTGCAGCGCCATGCCCGAACCGTGCCTGCGACAATGAATCTGTTGTCCATGTATTGGTTACATAATCGTAAACACTCACCATTTTGGTTACACCACCTGTTACATTGGAGGTGCCGCCCGTAAAATAAATTTTATTGCCAATGATTGCAGGAACGCATGCGCCTTGTGTAGTCATCAATGAATCCACAGACCAGGTACCTGAAGCGATATCATAAATGTCAACCCCTTTTGCATTTCCCAGGCCATTGGTTGTTCCACCTGCAAAATAAACTTTGCCGGCAGCTGCAATAACTGCCACATCACCGCGGGCTGACGAAAGTGAATCAACAGTCCAGCTACCGGTTGCGTTATCAAAAATATCCACACGGTCAGACATAATAGCTGAGAGCGCCTGTAAATATCCACCACCCACATATACTTTGTTTTGGTAGCCAATTGCCCCGGGAAATATGCGCGCCTGTGACAAATGCTCTACTGACCATTGCGCATTAACACTACAGGCAAAACTCATTGCAATAAGGAATAAGCAAATAGAATTTTTCATAATGAAGTTTTTTGATTTGTTTCAAATGTAAAGCAAACTTTTGAAGTTCAGTTGTTTTTCTTAGTGGCAGCCCCGATAGCTATCGGGGCAACACCCAAAAAAAATAAAAACACGTTGGACTCTGACACGGCTGGGTATAAGGATGCCCCCTCCCGTCATGAAGAGCTTGTCCCGAGCATCGGGAAGAGTTTAAATCACTCCATTGAAGTTCAGATGTTTTTCTACATTTGTTAGCGCAGCTTCTTTTACCGGCTAAATTCTAATATCACAGCTAATTTCAAAATTATTTTCCGACAAATAAATTATGAAAAAAATTCTTTCCCTGCTTTTAATAGTGTTCGCTTTTAACAGCTATTCCTTTTCACAAGATACATATACAGTTGACTCATTTCAAACGCAGCTTAAAAATCACTATGCACGTAAACTTGAGTTTGGTAAAAATGTGCCACCTATGTACGATACTGTTGCAGCATGGATTTTAAATGACCTTGCATACCAATACACATACAATAATCCTGACACAGCCATGGTGCTTGCGCGTCAAAGCCTTGCTATAGCCGAAGAGCTTGAATGGAAAAGAGGAAAAGCCAATGCCTGGAGCAGCATGGGCCTTATCAAGAGTAACACAGGGGATTATGCTATGGCAATTGAATTTTTTAAAAAAGCTATTGCAATAAGAATAGAAATGGGAAACAGGAAGGGTGTTGCATGGGCCTATCAACAGACAGGAAGTGCTTATGAGAACCAGGGCAATTATGTTGAAGCCCTGAAAAATTATTTTGACGCCTTAAGAATCAATGAACAGATAGGTAATAAAGCAGCGCAGGCTAATAACCTGGCGGCTATAGCAAACATTCACATGAGGCAAAACAATTACCCTGATGCGCTCAAGTACCTGTCGGCTTCTTTAAAAATATACGAAGAGCTTGGGGAAAAAGTAGGGATGGCTAATGTTTACGTCAACATGGGTATCGTTAACCGGTTAAAGAATAATTACGCGGAAGCATTAAAGTACCTGTTGTCCGCTTTAAAAATCTACGGGGAATCAGGAGATAAATTTAACGTAGCTAATTCTTATAACGAAATAGGTATAGTATATATGAAGCAGGGCAACTACCCTGAAGCTTTAAAATACCTGCAGGATGCTTTAAAAACCGAGGTGGAGGTGGATGACAAAATTGGCATGGGATATTCATACAATAACATCGGTGAGATTTATATGCTGGAAAAAAAATATGCTGAGTCTGCTGAATACTTTAATAAGTCAATGGCGATAGCAAATATTACAGGCAATATAGATGCTATCAGTTCGCTCCATGGCTCGCTGGTAGCAGTGGATAGTGCACAAGGTAATTTTAAACAGGCCCTGGAGCACTACAAACTATACATCAGTTTCCGCGACAGCCTGTGGAGCACTGACAATACCAAAAAGCTCACACAGCAGCAGATGCAATATGATTTTGATAAAAAAGAAACCTTGACAAAAGCGGAGAATGAAAAAGAACTGCAGAAGCAGAAATTATTACGAAATGGATTTATGGGTGGCTTTGCCGTAGTGCTGCTTTTTGCAGGAATATTTTTCAGGCAGCGCAATAAAACAAAAAAAGAAAAAGTGCGTGCCGAGGAAGAGATGAAACGAAGTGATGAATTGTTGCTTAACATTTTACCGGGCGAAGTGGCCGAAGAAATAAAATATACAGGAACTGTAAAGGCAAAAGCATTCACCATGGTTACGGTGATGCTTACTGATTTCAAAGACTTTACAAGTGTAAGTGAAAAGATAAGTGCCGAATTGCTGGTGGACGAAATACATACCTGCTTCAGCGCCTTCGACCATATTTTGCATAAATACGGCATTGAAAAAATAAAAACCATTGGTGATGCTTACCTCTGTGCAAGTGGACTGCCTGTGAGCAATTACACCCATGCTGTGGATATGATGAATGCAGCATTTGAAATACGCAGCTTTATGGCGCAACGCAAAAAAGAAAAACAATTGCGGGGAGAAATTCCATTTGACCTTCGCATAGGAATACATACAGGACCCGTGGTAGCCGGTGTAGTGGGCGTTAAGAAATTTGCTTACGATATATGGGGCGACACCGTAAACATAGTTGCCCGCATGGAACAAAACTCCGAAGCCGGAAAAATAAATATCAGCGGTGCTACTTATGAATTGGTGAAAGATAAATTCAATTGTTTTCACCGTGGTAAAATACAGGCGAAGAATAAGGGGGAGATTGATATGTATTTTGTCGAAACATTATCGTAATCTGTGGGTTTCACCGGGATGTCATGCTGACGAAGGTCAGCATCTGCATAGAGCCACCGCAGTGTTGTGATTGGTAGTGCGAAACTTCGACTACTGAGAGCCACGTGTGTGCACACAGCGCGGGTGCCATGCTATTGAAGAGCGGAGAATACGCCCGCGCTCGACCAGAGCAAGGGCAGTTACTTTATGTGAGTGCAGCACATTGCCTGTTTGAGTGTCAACAAATAGGATTTCATCCACCCTTTTGTTGAGGTCAGTTTGGTTGTCAATGCCAAGCAAGGCAGGATAAATATAGTTTCCAAGTTTGCCGTAGTAAACTTCAAAATCACTCTTGGTATCGTAAGCTACAAAAATTCTATTGGCAGGGTGAGAGTTAGGAAACCAGGTTCTTATTAACTGTCGGATAGATGGTGAGATACTGAAAGTGTATCCGTCCATTTGCTTGTTTACATTAATTTTAATTGCTTCCATTTTATGATTTTTTTTCCGTGCAAAGATAGTCAAAAGTTCTTTTAATTAATGTCTGTATTACTGTCAATTCAAAGCTCGAAAATTCAAGGTTAGCAGTGTCCCAATAGCATTATAGCTAACGCCAATCCGCAAAAAAAACACCTTTATTATCCTCAGCATTAGGTTTTATTTCTCTAATCCATTTGTTATTTATTATTTCAAATTTCTTACTCATAATTTTTTAGTTTAATAATCATCAAAGTTAGATTTGTCTTTACCTATATTACGTATTTTATCATACAGATACAAACCTGCAACCCAAACTATGATACCTAAGATTATATAGAGTGCGGCACTTGCTACTAGAATTGATTAGTAAATGTGGTTTGTGCCCTTACTTGCATCATTACATTAGCGGTTAAAATAGTTGAACCTATATTTTTGGAAACATGAAAATATTTTTGTTGAATTTTTAGGTTCAATGTTCTGTCTGTCTTGCTTTCATTTGACGTTTTTATTTTATTTATAAACTGGTCAAGTAAGTTTAATATCTTTTTTTCAACGAAAGCAGCATCCTCTTCTGATGTTTCGTGATAGTATCGAGAGCTTTGGAGTAAAGTATAACTCAATTTTAATAAGTTTTGTGCTTCATCAAGTTTTGAATCATCGTAAGTGTCGTAATATTCGAATATCCACACTGTGCAATTAATAGCTGAAGCACATGATTGTAAAATATTTTTATGCAATTTCTCATCTAAAGAAGGAGTAGTGAACCCTCCTTCTAAAATAATGATTCTATCCGAATTTGTAATTTTCGCTAAATTAAGCTCAAGAGTATCATTGTCATTTTGAGCAAACGAAAATTGTTTAAACAAAAGGAATGAAATTAAAAAAAGAAGGAGTATTTTTTTCATGATAATGGAGTTTTGGAGTTGAGATGCGAAATGTAAAAGATTTATTTGATATGCAAGGAAAAATGTCTGAACTGGGATTTTTAGGATTATTTGTTCAAAGATTTAATAACCCTTGTTCGTCTCCCTTACCTTTTTTCTTCGCTGTCTTTACAACATTTTGTCCTGACGGTAAACTCATTTGTTTACCTTCTAAAATTTCTTGAACACTTATGATTTCAATTTTAGGATAGTCGTGATTTAAAAGTTTGTTTTTGTATATTCCATATTTCTTACTCTCTTTAACCAAGTTGGCCATAGGATAAAGCGTAATTAAAAATCCGAGTGCCGCACCTTCTCTTTCAATTGTTCCATTTAGGTCTCGGATAACAGAAGGAGTTAAAGTTTTGTTGGACTTAACACTGAACAATGCTTTCTTAGTTTCTTGTTTATTTTTGTCATCGGTGTCAAGTAGATAAGCTTTTCCATCAATACCCCCGTCACCGCCTTTCTTCTCATTTATTACTGCTCTGTTATTTGAGAAAGTTAGTGTTGCCCATTTTTCAAATTCTTTTCGTGTCTTGTCGTCTTGCTTGTTTGCTAATGCTTCCGCTGATTTGAAATCTTTTGGAACTCCATTAAGTTCTATGCTCTCTAAAATTTTTTTTCCAAAAGTATCTTCAAGTCGTTTCAGAATTAAACTAATGCTCTGATAAGTTATATCAATGCCAATCCATTTGCGTTTTAAATTATGAGCAACTGAAACAGTTGTTCCGCAGCCACAATACGCATCTAAAACTGTATCACCAATTTTAGTGCTTGCGTTTATTATTCTATCCAAAAGTCCTTCGGGCTTTTGTGTTGGATAGCCAAGCCGTTCACTGTCTTTTGTTGAAAGCCATCTAACATCTTCGTCTATTCCGTATTTTGTTTTAAAAACTGTACCGCTTGTGTAAGGTTGAAAAGCCCAAATGTCTGGTAATGCTTGTCCGTCCTTTGAATTTATATATCTCTCATACATTGGCCATGCCTCACCTTTGGTAATTGTTATCATTCCTAATTCATAGAAGCGGTCAAATTTTTCATGTTGAGTTAATTCGCTTAAATCTTCGTCAAGGTCTTCAAGCAATGCTCCTGGAACTGCCCAATGTCTTCCCTTTGCTGTTGGGTCAAAACCTTTCCAAGGTTTACCGCTTTCTCCACCACGAATACCTGAACCTGTTAGAACATTACCGTAATAATTCGATTTATATCCTTTGTCGTCAGGAATGAAATTTTCGTTGATGTGTCCTTGCATAAAAGGTCGCTTTGGAAAATTCCAAGTGTAATTATTTGTTTTAGTATAGAAAAAAATCACATCGTGAATTGGTCCATAACGCAAAACTTTATTGTGCTGTCCTGTTCTTCTCCACACAATTTCGTTTTGATATTCACCTTTACGAGATGCACAAAAAATACTGTCAACAATAAGTTTTAAATAATGACTTGCTGTTGGGTCACAATGCAAATAAAAACTTCCAGTTGGTTTAAGCACTCTATAAATTTCTGCAATTCTCAAACTCATGCTTACAACATAAGAAAGTAATGAACCTTTTCTTAAAACTTTTTCAAGTCCGATAATTAACTCAATACATTGTGAAGTAAAAACTGCCCCTGTGTTAGCTATAATTTCTTCAAAACCTTTTTCAGCAGCGTTGTCCCAAGTCCAAGTGTCAATAAATGCCTGTGCTTGTGCTTGGTCTTCCTTGCCAATGTTATTATAAATTTGGTTGTATGTCCTCTTTGAATTAAAAGGCGGGTCAATATAACACAAGTCAATTGTCTCATCCTTAATATACTTTCTTAAAACCTCAAGGTTGTCCCCGTAATAGAGTTTGTTTTGTTGTTGCTGTTTTGGCATTGTCTATTGTTATTTCTTGTAATTAGTTTGATGTATATCTACCGCAATAATAATATTATTCTGAATTTCTGAAACGTGTGTGTTTTCTTTGCAAAAAATATTTCATCCCTAACGGGATTTGGTTGATGGTGTTTTTTGGTGATGACGGATAACTGCCCGGATGGTTTTTAGCCCCGATAGTAGCGGATAC
>JBDTRM010000006.1:0-22715 GCA_039931675.1 Bacteroidia bacterium
AAAAATGCTCTCCCACAAAAATATTTTCCCCGACTTTATGGACAGACACTAATTAAGTTCAACTACCAGTTATACCTTTACCACATTTTCATTTTTATATCTTAGGTTTACATCATCAATAATTTATCATCATGAAAAAATTGTTACTCGTTCCCGCCTTGTTGTTTTTTATTTTCATCAATACTGATGTTTCAAAAGCATCTCAATGGAATCAATTGAATGGACCTTATGGTGCTTATGTTCCGCAGATCGCTGTGAGTAACGGTTACATATACATCAGTTGTGAAATAAATCAAAGTTATGGTGGCGTACACCGGAGCAATAATAACGGTGCATCATGGACTGATATAAGTTCAGGACTTCCCATGCCGCGTGCCCAGTCAATTGCAGCAACAGGTGATACTGTTTATGTATGCAGCGATACAAACATATTCATATCAATCAATAACGGCACTGTATGGACAGATATAAAAAACAACCTACCTGTTTATTCCTATCCCATAAAAGTGTTTTTGCATAATGGTATTTTGTTTTCAGTTGTTTATTACGGCACAGGATATTCGGAATTATTTTATTCTACTAACACCGGCATTACATGGACAACAACAGGATTTACAATCGGTTCATCAGCATCGGTCTATTCATTTACTTCTGACGGCAATAAATTGTATGCAGCCACTTTTGGTTACGGTGTGCAGGTTTCCGGTGACAATGGTCTTACGTGGGTTAGCATGAGTAATAACATTCCATTCAGTGCAGGTATCTATTCAATATTTGCACATGGCGATACATTGTATGCGGGCACAACAAACAACACGTACATTTCTACTGATGGCGCTAACTTGTGGATGCCTGCTAACAACGGCTTGCCTCCAACAAATCATGTGTTTTGTTTTGCGATTTACGGTAACACAGTATATGCGGGTACGTTAGATGACGGAGTTTATACAACAACTCTTGGAAGCAGCACCTGGACTGCTGCAACTAACGGTACTGTTCCTTATAATCAATCAATGCAGCTTGCGATAAATGGGACTTCAATTATATCGGCTGGTAATAACGGAGTTTATGTGTCACCACTTCCATCCATAAACTGGACATTATCCAACAATGGCTTACTCAATGCATATATATATACGTTGTTTGCTGATGGACAAAAAGTATTTGCAAACGTAGGAACCTATCTCGGATTATATTTATCAACTGACGGTGGCAATACCTGGGCGCCAACAACTATAGTGAACAACAATTATGTATTAAAAATTATGAAGTATGGCAGCACATATTTTGCATTAACTGCAATGGGTTTGTATTCATCATCCAATGGCTCTGTATGGGCAGCAACAGGAACGGGATTTGTATTTCAATCACCGGTGAGCATTATAGCAACAGGAAATAAATTATTAGCCGGCACATCGGGTGATGGGGTTTACTCAAGCATTGATGGTGGATTGAATTGGAATAAATCTGCTACGGGTTTGCCGGCTAACTCTACGATAACTTCAATGGCCGTAAGCGGTGCAACTGTATATGCCAATCATAACAACAAAGGCGTTTATGTTTCGTATGATGCAGGTGAAACGTGGAATGCAATCAATGCAGGTCTTCCGCAAACTTCCTACTATACTACAGTTGTGGTTAACCAAGGCTGTATTCTTACTTTATGCTATAGCGGACTTTACAGAAGTTGCGATGGTGGTGTATCGTGGCAGTTATTAACGTCTCCTTTTTATATCAACGACATTGCGGTTAGAAATAATCTTTTATTCGGAATTGATTATAACGGTGTGGAAGTAAGTGATGACAATGGTTCGCACTGGCACAACTGGAGTGAAGGATTAAGTACTTACATCAACCAGTTGAATAAGATTTATATTGATGGCAATAATGTTTACCTCGGAACTCAAATTGCTTCTGTATGGAAACGTTCACTAACTCCTGAATTAATTACTACTTCCATTGGTGGTTCACCTTATTGTTCGGGGGATGTTATTGCAGTTAATTTTACAAGCACAACAACATATAATGCAGGTAACAAATTCTTTGTTGAACTTAGCGATTCATCAGGCAACTTTACAAATGCTGTTATTATTGATTCGCTTGCTGCTGTAACACCTGCAACTATTAATGCGCACATTCCAGATACTATGGCTACTGGTACGCACTACCGTGTTCGTGTTTATTCCACTTCGCCTTACGTTATAAATACTGATAATGGAAATGATATTGCCATCTTTCAAAAACCTGCAATCTGGTTGCAGCCTGCAAATCAAACAACCTGCGATGGCAATGGTTCGGGATTTTTTTGCGGTGCCAAAGGCTCAGGGATAATTTATCAATGGCAGGTTGATAATGGCGGAGGTTACACTAACCTGAGTAATAACGCAACTTATCAAAATGTAAACAGCGATTTACTTTTAATACTGATAGCAACTCCTTCAATGGACGGATACAAATATCGCTGCATAGTAAGTGGAACATGTACACCAAACGTTACTTCAAACTTTGCAACGCTTACCGTTAACTCACCTGCACCTGCAATTACTTCGCAGCCCGCAGACCAAACCGTGTGTGCATTAAATCCTGCAACATTTACAGTTACAGCATCAGGTTTAGGTCTAACATATAAATGGGAAGAAAATAATGGTTCGGGATTTTTCTCTCCGTTGTTTAATGGCGGGCAATATTCAGGCGTTACAACAAATACACTAACTATAAACAACATTGGCGGTAATATGGATGGCTATCAGTACCATTGTGTAATTTCTAATTGTACTGAAAGTAATGCAGCAACACTTAACGTGAATGGGGTTCCCACTGCACCGGTTGTTGTTGATGCAAATGTTTGCGATGGCAGCACTGCATACTTTATCGCAAATATCTCAGGAGCCAATCTCACTTTTCAATGGGAGGAGAATAACGGGTCAGGATATACCACCATCATTAATGGAGGTAATTATGCAGGAGCCACAACTCAAACTCTGTTAATAAGCAATGTGAGCCTTGCAATAGATGGTTATCAATACCGCTGCCAGGTTACAGGAGTTTGCGCTCCATTTACTTCGCAAACAAATGATGCAACGCTTACTATAAATACAAATCCTCCATCAATATTGCAGCAACCGAATGACTCAGCAGTTTGTGAGCACAGCAATGTGAAATTCGCTTTACAGGCAAGCACACCACTTGTTTTTTATGCCTGGCAAATGAACACAGGCAGCGGATGGAATAACCTCACAGACGTTCCGCCATTCAGTGGAGTGAACACCGATACACTTTCAATTGACACTGTGAGCATATTGTTTAACAACTATCATTTCCGTTGTAAGGTTTCCGATTGTGCAACAAGCGATAGTGTAACACTTACCGTATATGCCTTTCCTGTTGTTACATTAAATCCGTTTAGCAATGTTTGTGTCTTTGCGCCCCTGGTAACATTAACAGGTGCATCACCAACAGGAGGCAATTATTACGGCACAGCCATTTCAAATAATCAATTCAATCCCGCGGTAAGCGGAACAGGAACTTTTGCAATTGAATATCTCTACACATCACCAAACGGTTGCACAGGTATTGCATCACAAAATATTACAGTGGATGCATGTATTAATGTTGGTATAAACGAGCAGTTAGTTACTGAAAACAATTTTTCGTTATATCCAAATCCCGCAAAAGATGTTATTCATGTCAAGGCAAATTTTGAAAGTGCTTCAATTGTTCAACTCACTATCACTAATATATTCGGAGCAATAATTTTTGAAAAATCATTGGGAAGAACTGATACTGTGGATGAAACAATTAATTCATCTCAATTTAAAAATGGAATGTATTTCCTGGTAATTTGGAATGAAATAATGAGTGAGAGTGAGAAGTTTGTAGTGATGCATTAGAGGTTGGTTATTTCGCTTATGAAGGCAGAATCGCATAAATTTCCGTTATGAGATAAAAACTTCACACTTTTTTATTAGCTATTCTATCGTAGATTTTAACAATTATCGGAATCAAGAAAAACCACCACCATGCATAAGGTTTGCTTTCAGTATCTTCAATATAATACATAGTCAGCGTGATGAGTATAAAAAAGATGGATAACGTGATAACCATAAATCGCGATTTTTTAAAACGTTTTATATGTGGCTGTATGTCAGTATTGATGCGAAGAGCCGGGCGTTTTACAAGTATGTAGTGATTAAGTATTAACTGTGAAATTTTACAGGTTATCAAGACGGAGAAATAAATGGCAACAGGCAGAAAAAGATCAGGATTTGTTTTAGGAATCAAAGAGGCGCTGAACGGAAAGAACCCGGTAAAAAATAACATAACAAGATTGCGTATCACCAATCCCTTGTCATAATCTTTCAGCAGGCTGAATATCTGCAAATGTTGATACCAGATATGCCCGATAAAGAAAAAGCTGCCTGTGTATGCTACAATCACCGGTACCAGGTGACGTAATTCCTTATTTAAAATATCGGCTGTAGTTTTACCATGCATATCAGGCACATGTATTTCAATTGCCATTAATGTAATAACAATTGCAAATACGGCATCGCTGAAAAGTATCATGCGTTCTAATTGAAACTCTTTACGTATTTCGTCTTCTATATATTCTTTTTGGTGTACCATATAAACGAGTGATTGAGTTGCAAACCTAAAATTTAAATTGGTTGTGGTTAATTATGGGTTATTTGATTTTACCGGAACCCGGAAAATAAAAGAGCAGCAAATACGTTAACACAGTGTTTATAAGGAAGGAGGCTAATTTTCTCCGACTTATCTGTTAAATGAATGGTAATTTAACCATTTATCCATTAATAAAGTTATATTTGTGTCATGAATAAGAGAAGTCCAAGAATGAAGAGGAACATTGTTTTAACTCAGGCTAAAACAAAAGCAAAGATCAGAGTGCGTCTTAACGCGAACACCATAATTACTATACCCTCAATGTCAGCCTTCAAGGTATGGAAGGAAAAATACCCTGATGCAACGGTAATTATTGATGCTGCCTGATAAAGGCCCGCGTATTTTAAGCTAATCCTTCTTTTTTAATTTTTCAACCCCCTTTGTGTGTTTCGCAAGGTTTTTTCTTGTCTTTTATGTGAGTGTTGTGTGTTACTAGTTTGGACGGTTCTAACTTGAAACTTTACTGCAAGAAATTAACTTTGACAAACTAAGACATAGAGACAATGCTTGTAATAATTTTTATCGTTTTCGGACTTTGCTTTTTAATTGAACGACTAAGACCAGGTTGGAAACTTCCAGAAGTTCCCACATGGACAATTAGAGTTTTAGCGGTGAACTTTATTCAACTTGGAGTAGTGATACTTGCAGGAGTGACCTGGGAGAAATGGTTTTCGACATATTCTCTCTTTCATCTTTCTCATTATGTAAACAACACAGCCGGTGGACTTATCGCTTATTTTATTGCGACATTTATTTTTTATTGGTGGCACAGGTGGCGACATACAGTTCAATTCTTGTGGACACACTTTCATCAAATTCATCACAGCCCACAACGGATAGAAGTAATTACTTCTTTTTACAAACATCCTTTAGAGATGACAGTAAATTCCATTATTGGAAGTTTACTTGTTTATTGTTTGCTTGGACTTAGTCTTGAAGCAGGAGCAGTTTATACACTTTGCACGGCACTCGGAGAATTTTTTTATCACACTAACATTAAGACACCACAATGGATTGGTTATATTTTTCAGCGACCAGAAATGCACCGGATACATCACGAATACAATAAGCACACAAACAACTACGGTGACATAGTTTGGTGGGACATGTTATTTGGGACTTACGAAAATCCAAAAGAGTTTAAAACTTCTTGCGGCTTTGATAACGACAAAGAACAACGGCTGCTTGACATGATTAAATTTAAAGATGTGCATAAACCTTGACAGCACAACTCGTGGACAGTGCTTAGCGAACGCACAAAAAGATAAAAATTGTTTTTACCAAAGCTTTGCCAGCAGAATAATGTGGGTTTTTTTGAATCTCAAAAGTATCATCTTTGCAATAGCTTCATAATGCAAAACTCAATTGTTTTTAATTGCTAAATGCTGATTGAATTCGCGCGTGAGGCTGCTTCATTATGGAAGTTAAAAAACATTACGGATGGATAAACCGATCAGCACAGGAATTATTGGTTTCGGAATTGCAGGTAAAGTTTTTCATGCTCCTTTTATCAGCGCCAACCCTTGTTTTCACTTGAGTAAAATCAGCACATCAAATGAGGAATCAGTTTTATTTATCAGGAAAAATTATCCACAAGCGGAAATAGTATGGGATGCAAAAGTGATTTTGGATGATTCAGCTATTGAATTGGTTATCATTGGCACTCCCAATCAATCACATTTTTCAGTGACAAAAGCAGCATTGCTTTCAGGTAAGCATGTAATAGTTGAAAAGCCATTTACCGTTACTACTACTGAGGCAGATGAGTTAATTGCATTGGCTGCCACGCAGAAAAAAGTGCTTACAGTGCATCATAACAGGCGTTGGGACAGCGATTATAAAACCGTCAAGAAAATTATTGAAAATAAATTATTGGGTAACCTTATTGAATACGAAGCACATTTTGACCGTTTTCGTCCTGTTCTAAAAGAACATGAATGGCGGGAAGAAGATGTTCCCGGATCGGGAATTTTATACGATCTGGGTTCGCATTTAATTGACCAGGCAGTTCAGCTATTCGGATTGCCACAGGAAATAACAGCTGATATACGCAAAGAACGACAAGGAGCGAAAACGGATGATTATTTCGACCTTGGTTTATTTTATCCAAATCTGAAAGTAATTCTCAAAGCAGGAATGTTAGTTGAAAATCCGGGACCTCATTTTATTTTAACAGGCGAGCGCGGTTCCTTTATAAAATATGGAATGGACGTTCAGGAAGTTGCATTAAAAGCAGGTCAAACACCTGCAACTAATGATAACTGGGGAGTTGAACCTGAATATCTGTGGGGAAAATTCAATAAAAAAGCTAATGGTCATAATATTGAAGAAACCATTAAAAGCGAGCAAGGCAGCTACCAGGACTTTTTTATAAATGTGTATAAAACTATTAAAGGAGAAGATGAGCTTTATGTAAAAGCAACACAGGCGCGGGATACCATAAGGATTATTGAACTTGCAATAAAGAGCAATTATGAAAAGCAAAAGTTGAGTTATAGCCACTAACTTTAACTTTCACCTTCACTTTCAACTTCATAAATTTCTTATTCACATGCAACAGTTTAAAAATTAATTCACTAAAGACCAAACTATAGGCTACCTTTGTAAGACAATTGTTTAAGGTAAGGCTATCATCCTTCTTTTTGCCCATTGTCTTTTACCCTTCTGGTAAATTTTCTTTTTTATAAATTTACGCGGCACATTTAAACACCAATCAAAGCAATTTTATTTTGTCACTTATTTCTTTAACATTAATTATTACATCACACTTTGACTTTCAGCGATCTTAATTTCGAACCCGAGTTAACAGAAGGATTACTTTCCATGGGCTTTGAAAAACCAACTCCCATACAACAACAGGCCATTCCTATCATCATGAATAATCATGACCTGATAGCATGCGCACAAACAGGAACCGGTAAAACGGCAGCTTACCTGTTGCCAATCATTAATAAGATAATACAGAGTGGCACTACGGAGATTCATACTCTCGTAATTGTACCTACACGTGAGCTAGCCATCCAGATTGATGAAGCCTTGCAGGGACTTTCTTATTTTGCATCAGTAAGTTCAATTGCCATTTTTGGTGGTAATGATGGTTACTCATTTGAGCAGGAAAAAAGGGCGCTTACACAGGGCGCCAATATTGTAATTGCTACACCGGGCAGGTTGATATCACACTTTGCACAGGGCTATGTTAAGATAAGCAAGTTGCAAAACCTTGTATTGGATGAAGCTGACCGCATGCTTGATATGGGATTCAGTGATGACATCAATAAGATAATTGGATACCTGCCGCAACTAAGGCAAACATTGCTTTTCTCAGCCACTATGCCGCATAAGATCAGAGCATTGGCAAAGAAGATAATGAAAGATCCTGAGCAGATTAACATTGCTGTGTCAAAACCTGCTGAGGGTGTAGAGCAGGGTGCTTATATAGTTCACAATGCGCAGAAGATCGAATTGCTTAAAGAATTGCTTGTAAATAAAAACTATACCAGCATACTTATTTTTGCATCAACAAAAGAAAAGGTGAAGCAATTAGAAAAGGAACTGCTCAAGCTTAAGTTTAATGCAGCCGCTATACACTCTGATCTTGAGCAAGCTACGCGTAATGAAGTGTTGCGTCAGTTCAAGAATAAAAAACTGCAAACATTAGTGGCCACTGATATTTTATCACGAGGAATTGATATTGATTCAATCGGCCTTGTTATTAATTATGACGTGCCAGGTGATGCCGAAGATTATATACATAGGGTAGGACGTACAGCAAGAGCAGAGTCAACCGGTCACGCAATCACTTTTGTGAATGAGGACGATCAGCGTAAATTTAAAAAGATTGAAGAGTTTATGGGCAGCGAGGTAACTAAGTTAAAAGTACCGGAAGCATTAGGAGCAACCCCAGCCTTTGAACCAGAGAAACATGCCGGCAGAAGCAGGGGAGGCAGTTTTGGGGGCAAAAGAAAACCTTTCCGTAAAAAGTCATATGCAAAAGGTTAGCTGAATACCGAATTTCCTTATTTCCCTATTTCCGAATCCCATTACCCAATTTCCCCAATCAACCCATTTCCAAATACAGTATAAGTAATTTACTTTGTGGCAACATACATTAAAATAAAAACAAGCTATTTAATTTAAAAACATGAAAAAACTATACATATTATTTTCACTCGGTTTATTTACTACGTTAACCAAGGCACAAATTACAATTAACTCTACCGACCTTATGAATGCTGGCGAAGAGTATAATATGAGCGTGGGTGATATTTTGCAGACGGTTGATTTTACAACTACAGGTGCAAACACTAATTGGGATTTTTCGGCATTAACTTATACCACACAAGAAAAGGACAGTTTTTTTAGTGTAAGTTCTATTGGCAGTTTTACTTATACCCTTGCTTTTGATTTGTTAGCTGCTAATAAGGCTAACATAGTTCAGGTAGCAAATAATTCAGGATTGTTGTCGCAATTGCCAATTTCTATTACTGATATTTACAATTTCTATTATAAGAATACATCACTTTACCGTCAGTCTGGTATGGGTGCAACCATTACCGGAGTTCAGGCACCACTGATTTATAATAGCAAAGACATTATATATAACTTCCCTGTAAACTTTAATGATGCTGATTCAAGTAATGCTGATGGTTCATTAGCCATTCCGGGTTTGGGTTATTTCGGTTTGGTGCGCAGCCGCGTAAATACTGTTGATGGCTGGGGTAGCATTACTACGCCTTTCGGAACTTTTGATGCATTGCGTGTACGCTCTGTGGTTAATGAAACTGATAGCTTATATGTTGACTCGCTTGGTTTTGGTATAGCAATTCCTCAGCCCGAAACAATTGAATACAAATGGTTAGCGGTTAGCCAGGGTGTTCCCATTTTACAGATCACCACTAACAATGTTGTAGGCGCTGGCGAAACTGTTTCATCAATTCGTTATCGTGATAGTGTTCGCATTACCTCAGTTGAGCAATTGGATGTAAAAAATACATTCACTGTAAGCCCTAATCCCGCCATTGAAGCCACAGTGGTGAGCTTTAATTTACAAAATAATGCATCAGTAACACTTACCCTATATGCTGCTGATGGAAAACAAGCAGCAAAACTTGAAAACGGAAAACTTGGAGCAGGTGTGCATAATTACCTTTTAAATCCTGAATATCTTAAACTCACAAATGGAGTTTACATTTTAGCGCTCCAGGTTGATAACAACAAGACATTTAAAAAAGTAGTGTTTACTAAATGATATTGAGTTACTGAAATTTTTGATCATAATATTTGAAAAGAGCAGGAGGGAACTCCTGCTTTTTTTATGAAAACAAGTGACTAAAGTCACTGGCTATTGATGTTTTTCCTTTCGCAATAAAATAATTGATGGCACTGTCATCAATTGTTTTCTCGGTAGCGAAGGCATATCAATAGTGATTGGTTTCAACCACTCGTAACCTCGGAAAAAATAAAGCAAACAAAAAAAGGCTGCCCTTTCGGAACAGCCTTTTTATAAATTTATTTTAGAGAGAGATTAATCCCAACTTTTGGTAGAGCCGGCTTTTACTTTTTGAACGTTCATTATTTCATAAGTTGTAGCTGAAGTGCCTACTTTATATACAAAAGCAACAATACTAAGATTTCCTTTTTTCATAGTGCCTACTGGAAACTTATATGTTTTAGCGAATCTACCACCCGGAATAATCGTAGATGCAGTAACCACTTCACCTAAGTCAGTTGGCATAACCTTTCGAACAACCTGCATGTGTTTAAAACCTGTAATAACAGGAGGTAAATTATAATAAGGATGAGTAGAAGGTCCGGCTGGTCCACCAGGATTTGTAGAACTGTAATAGTTATGTTGGTCATAATTGCTTCCTGTGCCTGTTACGCTGTCCTCAACTAAGTATGCAACCATTTTATAAGTGCCTGTTAATGCATATTTAAATCCTGCATGAATTTCGGCAGTAATCGTATCACTTGAAGTATTAAAATCAGTTTTTATAGTGAGTCCGCACTTACCTTCCTTGGCAAGTTCAGTATTAGTAACCGTTGTCCAATATCCACGATTCATACATACTGTTCCAATATATGGAACACGATCAACCATGCCTGCAGGGAAACCTGAATTATTGAAAATGCCATCTAATACGTTGTATAATGAAATCTGCATTCCATCACCTTGGTGCACAGAAACTGCTATGGCCTTACCGGCATTGGCAGGCGCATTTACAATCGTTTCAACAATGTAAGCACCGTCAACACAATATCCACACCACGCACCTGTAAACTCTTCAATTAATGCCTTTTTCGTAAAAACCGAAGGAACAGGAATAGCATATAAAGGAACAACAACTGATTTAGTAACATAACCGGTACATTTTCCATCAGTACTTGTTACAGAAAGTTTCACTGAAAAAGTTCCGGCACTACTATATTTGTGAGTTGGTGAAGCTAAGGTAGATGTAGTATTATCTCCAAAACTCCAGCTAAATTGAGTAGCTTCTGCTGCCGAAGCATTTGTAAATTTTATTTGACCATTAGCAGTGTCAACTAAAGAGGTAAAATTAGCAGTAATGGTGCATGGGGTACCACCGGGTGTACCACTGTCATCTGAGCTTTTCTTACATGAGGCGATTATAATAACGGTAACCGCTAAACCAAACATAATTATTTTTTTCATTGTATGATATTTTAAAGTTTACCCAAAGGAAATAAAAAAAACGATACGGCAATAAAATATCATCAAATGTTTAACAACAGTTTTCTATTTTGCGCCTCCAATTACAACTATGGAAAAATTTAACTCTGTAATGACCTGGTTTTTTATTGCAGTTATTGCATTAGAGAGCCTCGTAAGTGTCTTTGGTCAGTACAAATGGTACGACCTGAAAGACAGCGTGATCAACCTTACGCTTGCATTCTTGAATTTATCGCTCGACTTGTTGTTAAAAGGCTTTACTTATTTTATTCTCGATTGGTTTCATCAATTTGCTTTTATACAATGGACCTCTGTTTTCTGGTTGTGGGCAACTTTAATTATTCTCGAAGACCTTGCTTATTACACCTTGCATTGGGTTGATCATAATGTAAGATTCTTCTGGGCTGTGCATGTTAATCATCACTCTTCGCAAAAAATGAATCTTTCAGTTGCTGTGCGTTCATCAGTATTGCAGCCGCTCTATCGCTTTGTATATTATATTCCGTTAGCCTTATTGGGTTTCGAGGCATGGCAGATTATGCTGGCTTATGCTATTTGCAATGCATGGGGTTTTTTTATTCATACCGAAGCTATAGGCAAGTTAGGTTTACTTGACAAGATATTTGCAACACCCAGTAATCATCGTGTGCATCATGGTTCCAATCCGCATTACTTAGATCGTAACATGGGGATGTTCCTAATTATATGGGATCGCATTTTCGGAACTTACCAGGAAGAAAGAGAGGAAGTGATTTACGGTCTCACAAAAAATATTGAATCTGATAAAATTTCGCATATCATTTTTCATGAATGGAAGAACATAGCTAAAGATGTAAAGCGAGCCCCGGGTTTGCGTAATAAGCTGATGTATATTTTTGGACCTCCCGGATGGAGTCACGATGGAAGCACTTTGACTTCTAAACAAATGCGTAAAGCATATTTTGCCAAAAGGCAAAAAACAATGAAGCCTTTAGAAAATGATTTTGCTGAACAGGAAGAAATGGTTGCGTAACTGAATTGCTTAAACTTTATTCAAATACATTACCTCTTTAACCGCTTTAATTACACGTGCAGGATTTGGTAACGATGCTTCAATCAATGTTGGTGCATAAGGCAATGGCACATCGGCAGCAGTGATGCGAAGCATTGGTGCATCAAGATAATCGAAAGCATTGCGTTGCACATTGAAACAAATCTCAGTGCTGATGTTGCCGAGTGGCCAACTTTCTTCAACAAAAATGCAACGGTTGGTTTTCTTTACGCTTTCAATTACTGTTTTGTAATCAATAGGTCGCACCGTGCGAAGGTCAATTACTTCAACATCTATATTTTCTTTGGCTAATTCTTCAGAAGCTTTCAATGCTACTTTCATAATCTTGCCGAACGAAACAATGGTAACATCTTTACCGGGGCGCTTAATATCTGCAACACCAATAGGCATAAGGTATTCACCATCAGGCACCATTCCTTTTTCCCCATACATTTGCTCACTTTCCATAAAAATAACAGGATCGTTATCGCGAATAGCGCTTTTAAGCAAACCCTTTGCATCTGCCGGGTTAGACGGAACTATAACTTTAAGACCGGGACAGTTGGCATACCAGTTTTCAAATGCTTGTGAGTGTTGCGAACTTAACATCCCTGCACTTGCAGTAGGCCCGCGAAACACAATAGGGCAGGTAAACTGACCACCGCTCATGCTCATCATTTTTGCTGCACTATTGATCACCTGGTCAATTGCAACCAATGAAAAATTGAAGGTCATAAATTCAATAATAGGGCGTAAGCCATTCATAGACGCACCTACACCAATGCCTGCAAAACCAAGCTCAGCAATAGGCGTATCAATAACACGTTTTTCACCAAACTCATCTAACATGCCCTGGCTTACTTTATATGCTCCGTTATATTGCGCCACTTCTTCGCCCATTAAAAAAACATTGGCATCTCTGCGCATCTCTTCGCTCATCGCTTCGCGCAATGCTTCGCGTAATTGTAATTCTCTCATGATTATTTTAGTTTCTAAGAGCGCCAAAATTAATTAAAAGGCAATACGTAAAACGTTGAATGTATTATTGACTTATAATAAAAAAGCGCAAGCTTACGGGCTTGCGCTTTACTGTTTATTTGTAGTTAAAAAAGTACTGCGGGCGGAGCTGAAAATATAAAAAGCCTTTCTGTTTACCCCTAAACACTCCGGCCCTGCAGTGCACCGGCTGGTTGAATATTTGTTTCTTTAAGTTGTTTTATGTTTTACCAGTCTGTTTACCCCTAAACACCCCGGCCCTTTTGTTCACCTGGTTGGTCATATTTTGTTTCTTTAAATTGTTTTAGATTTTACCAGCATGCGGGCGGAGAACAATTAACCCCCATTAAATACTCCGCCCGCATTGCCCCTGGCTTGAAAAAAACCCTGAAAACCTTACGGGGTTTAAGCAGGTACTTTTAAAAAGTTGGCTCTGGTTCGCAATTAGTTGTAGCGGTTAAAACTTGTAAAGTTGTTTCAGGCCTGCACATAAACCTTACGGGGTTTGCTGTACTCCACTCTGAGTAAGGGCGAAAGATTTTTCGCCCCTAACTTCACGCTGCAACCTCACGGGGTTACAGCATGTACCGAAACCTTACGGGGTTACGGTCATTAACACTTCCTTATATATGTGTAACCTTACGGGGTTACTTCAAGCCTTACGGGGCTTGACGGTATCTGTTGTTTTTAAGTGTGAAACCTTACGGGGTTAGCACATCCTAAGTTAATCTTACGGGATTAACCGCAGCAGCATTTATTTAAAGAAGCATTGGTTTATCAATTGCTATCTGGTTGTTTCAAAGAACTGTAGAAACTAAATCCGTTTTTTTGATTAAAATTTCTGAGACAAAGATGCAGCATTCGATACCCCAAAGTCAAGAGTGCTTTCCCTGAATTTTACGTTTAAGGGTTTTCCCTATAGGTATAGGGAAAACCCTTATGCCTGATTTGGTTTGGAGTTATTAATTGTTGGGTTATTGGGAAATTCCATTGGGTAGGTAAATTGTAAAGTGAAAAACAGATCAGGATCAAAATTCATTTAGTTTCGTCAGTAAATAATTTTTTAGTTCTTTTTTCCATTTCATCGGCAATCACCTGCGCACTTCCGCCTTTTTCTGTGAGCTTCTTTTTGATATTTTCATAGCTTTTCTGGTCCCTGTCCTGGCTTAATTTGAAAACATGGTTCATTTCGCCAACCTCAATTTCAAAAGCAACAATTGCTTTCAATAGCTTTTCCTTGTACTCTTCAGCGAGATTGTCAAAAACTGTTGTTGACTGTTTATTGTAATCTTCAAAATGCAGCGTAGTTTTTCTAAGAACATCGGCTAACGCCTGATCATCCAAAAACCTGATGATGCCTTTAGCATGCACGGACATATAGTTCCAGGTAGAAGCCTGGTGAGGATCGCTATACCAGGTAGCGCTTACATAGGTATGATGGCCGGTGAAAACCACAAGTACATTTGGATTATATAAAAATGCTTTATGGTGGTCAGTATTTCTCATGATATGCCCTCTTAATATTTGCTTACCGTCTTCTTGTTCAATAAATACAGGTACCTGTGTTGCAACCGGTTTGTTTTCTGCATCACATCCGGTTAAAAAAGCAAAAGGATTTTCGTCAATAAATTGTTTAATTACCTTATCATTTTTTTCTTTGTAATATGGAAGATCGTACATAATTATTAGTTTTTATTGTTAAGTTTTTTTGTCATTATAGTTCACTAAGAAACATTTAACTTGTTGTTTAAAAACTTCCATTCTGTTTTTGAAATCTTCATCCAGTCACAAGTAATATTTTTCCATTGAAATTTTTCTATGAATTTTAAACCACATTTTTCTAAAGCCCTTTTTGAAGCTTTGTTGTTTTCATTAACTGTTCCAATAATTTCTTCAAGGTTCATTTTTGTAAAACCATATTCCAATGCAGCTTTAGTGGATTCAGTTGCATATCCTTTACCCCAATATTTTGGAATTAGCCTGTAGCCCACATCATAAAAATTCACTTGATTATTTTCAGGTTCGGTTATAAACTTCAAACCACTCCAGCCAATAAAATTGCCTGATGATTTTTCAATTGCCGCCCAACGCCCGATTCCATTCTTTATATACTGCTGTCGAACGCTTGCTATTACTTCTCTTACTTGTTCAATTGTTGTAACTGGATTATTGCCTAAATATTTATGCACTTCAGCATTTGAATCTAATTCAAACATATTCTCGTCATCATCAGTAAGTAATTCTCTTAAAATTAATCTTTCGGTTTCTATAATTTTCATTTCCAAAAAGTTTACCGGTTTGTAATAGAACTGCCCATAATAATGACGGTTCAAATTTAGTGATTGTTGTCAAAGTTTACTTCATCGAGAAAATTTCAAGTTAACCCTGAACGATAAACCGGAAACAGTAAACTAAAAGGTGCCGGCCATTCCAATTGGAACTAACCGGCACCGGTATGTTTTTTAGGGGCTCAGGGGGACTCAGGGGGACTCAGGTTTGTACAGGTGATGTTTCGTGCTACTTTTTATCAAAAACAAATCGTTGATCAAAATTGCACCGGCAAATGTGCGATGCGGAAAAATGCTGTGAAAGAGGGAAAACCCTGAATTTTAAGGGCAAGGGTTTTCCCTGAATCTTATGAGGGTTTTCCCTGTTTTTTATAAGGGTTTTCCCTGTTTTAATCATAATTTTTATAATAAAAAGGAGTTGATTAAATCATTGAAACCCTTTCGGGGCTTTAGTGTCAGCCATTTTTTGCCTCCAAATCGTCAGGCAAGGGTTTTCCCTTGTACTAAAAGAGATCTATTGACTTTAGATGATTGATTACCCTATCTTGCACTGATTAAAAACAATCATTCACTTAAAAACTAAAAACTATGGCAACTACACAAGGTCCAAACCCGGGTTTAGACACCCCTCATCAAATGCTTCTTACCGATGCCGCTATCATGCAGGCCGATTATGCTAAGGATTTAGTATTTCAAAATCAACCTGCAGGAGGCTTTTTCTTTCGGTCAGGTATTGTTGATATTCTTACATCGGCAATATGTATCGGCATCCGTTATTATTTTATCCTTGAGGCTGGCGTGTTGAAAGTTATTTTGCTCGGAGTTGAATCACAAAATAGCGACATAACTGACATTATTATCGGCAATGCACAAACTGATCCGCCATACGGCAATAACGATTCAATAACATCTCTCAACCAGGTTATCAGTTTAGAAGATGCGATAGATTTAACCGCTGCTTTTCAAACAGAATACGATAAGCGATCACCCGGTGGTTTCTTCGACAGATCTATATTTGATTACTTTATTGGTGTGAATGATGTAATCGGCATTCGTTATAAATTCGGAATTAATAGAAACGATGAATTAAAGCTGATCATAAACCCTGTTAACAGTGACTTTTATGATATGGATATGTTTAACGTTACAGGTCAGAAAATCAGGGGAGAAATATCTGATGGCGGAGGTGGTGGTGGTAGTCCATTGGTAATCAGTTAATGTGAGGATGAATGGTTTCTGATCTATAACAAATTATAAAAATATCTCATAAAAATGTTTTAATTCTAATTCAAAAAATCAATGCAAATTACATTTGCGCTTATTGATTCAATTGCTGAACAGTTTTCGCGATTTTCACCATTAATTGGAATTGGTATAGGTGCATTATACTATAAACACCTTACCGCTGTTTTTCAGGTTTTGTTTTATTTGCTCATTTATGGTTTTATTAATGATATGGTTGCAGGATTATTACCTGATCGGAATCTTGTGTGGCCCATTAATAATATCTATTTATTATTTGAAACTATGGCTATGGGTTTTATAATGATAAGTACTGAAAAAAGAGTATTGTTTAAAAGGATTATACGCATTCTGGTAATATCAATTGTATTGCTATGGTGTGCTACTTCTATTTATGACCCCGGGGTTTACCTGCTCCATTTTAACAGGCTTGTTATACCTATTCGCAGTGCAGTTCTTTCAGTAGTTGCAGGCATTATGATTTATGATTTAAGCGGTCGTGAAGATTATTTATTTAAAGATCCAACATTTTGGGTTTTAATCGGGTTCTTCATTTATTTGTTTTGCAATATGATAGTGCTGCTGTCAATCTCATTAAAGCTTGTACAGCATCTTAACATTATACCCAAAATCTGGTTTATCCATAATATTTTTAGCCTCTCAAGCAATTTAATTTATGCTTATGCTTTTTTCCTTACACGCAAAGGCAAGTACTATGCATCAAGATAACAATAACCCTTGGTTAAATTCAGGGTATATCATTATTAGTGTTTTGGATTGCCACCATCGTTTATGATCCTGGAGTTTACCTGTTTAAATTTAACAGGCTTGCTTTACCTATGCGCAGTATAATTCTCTCCATTATTTCGGGTATGATAATTTATGATTTAAGCGGGCGCGAAGATTATTTATTCAGAAATCCTGTCTTTTGGGTTTTAATTGGTTTCTTTATTTACTTGTTTTGCAACATGATTGTTTTGTTATCAATTTCACTAAAGCTGGTTGAGAACAAAAATATCATACACAATATCTGGTTTATGCATAACATCTTTAGCGGCACAAGTAATTTAATATATGCTTATGCCTTTTACCTTACGCGCAAGGGCAAGTACTATGCATCAAAATGATAATGATTTTATTTTCTTAATTATTGTAACATCAGTGGCGCTCACCTTTGTTGCTGTGCTTTTTACGGCAATTGTAATTCGATATTCGAAGTTACGTGCGCGCAGGCAGGAGGAATTATTAAAAGCAACTTACGTTGCTCAAGAGATGGAACGTAACCGCATAGCCGAAGATATGCACGATGATATAGGACCGCGATTATCGGCTCTGAAATTTTCGGTCGAAGCCCTTAACTCTGAACTTGACAGCGATAACAGAAATGATATTGCAACAGAAACAAATGATTCATTAGATCATGTAATAAGGCAGATAAGAGGTATTGTAAGGAACCTTTCATCAAAGTATATTGCCGAAAAGGGAATCATCCATCAGCTACATGAAGTTAAAAAGCAGTTTGAACAAAACGGCAGAATAAAAATTGAGCTTAATTTAGATGACCTTAATGGAAAGTATGATCTCGATAAAGATTTTGAAGTAAACCTGTTTCGGGTTTTGCAGGAACTAACAAATAACTCGGTTAAATATTCAGAAGGAAACAGGATTAATATTGATGTCGTTAAAACAGGAGATTTATTTAAGATCAATTATGCTGATAATGGAAAAGGTTTCGACTCTGATAATGTAAATAAGGGCCTTGGCTTAAACAGCATTGATGCGCGCATCAGACTCTATAAAGGGTTATACCAGGTTATCACATCACCCGACAAAGGCGTGCGCTACGAAATGGTTTTTAATGCAGATAATATTTTAGAAAAAGCAAAAACTGAATGATACGTAACTCTAGATATCATCCCGACCTGAAGACGGAATTTTCAAATATTCATTCACTCAATCATTATAAACAAAAACTATGAAAGCTAACGTAACATCATCTTCAACTGCGATAAAAGATTGGCCGCTATCAGCCGCTAATCATAAAATTGATTTACAACCTGCACAAAACATGATAAGCGCTCACACGCCCGCAGGACATGGCGCATACTTTACGCTTAATACCATTAAAGGAATTATCACACCTGTAAATGCCGGTATCCGTTACTATTTTACAATTCACAATAATGTGGTAACAGTAATGATTACCGGTGTTAAGAAAATTGATATTGGCAAATACGATGATTTGATTGATGCAAAACTTGCTGTAGGCAACAGTCTTAATATTGTGCCCGCCAATACTGATCAAAGTATTGCGCTCACTGATGCTGCATTATGCAATCGCACTTATCGCGCCTCGGCAAATTTTGCTGACGGGCGCAAAGGCGGCATGTTTGGTATAGAAGCCATTAACGAAATAATAAGGCAAACCGGTTGCGCAGGCCTTCGTTTTTGTTTTGCCAAAGATGCTGATGGCGTAAAAACCATTGTGCTTTATGGCGTTGACACTACAGGACAAAATCTAAACACTTATGTTGGCGATCAGAATTGTCCGTGCCCTAACTTTTGTGGTGCTGTTAACCCGCTCAATTCATAACTGAATAGTTGAATGAACTTAGTTACACTCCGCAAAACATTTGCATTAATTGCAACATACACTACGCTCATTCCTATTGCTGCAGGGCTTTATAATTTCAAATTTCTTGATAAAAATTTCAGGCTGCTTTTATATTACATGATCCTGTCGTTTATAACCGACCAGGTTTCGTTGTTTTACTTTTTCTCTCAGGCCAATAACATGGCTTACATTAATGTATTCGTACTTATTGAACCTTTGGTTTTAATGTATGTATTGTATCAATGGGAGTTAAAGACACCGGCCCGAAAAAATGATGTATATTTTTTAATGATTGCAATAATAATCTTCTGGATATACGAAGCCTTTCTTGTAAAAGACCCTAACGGTATGACAGGCATCTTTATGCCAATGAAAATTTTTTCAACAGTTAACGGTGCGCTCATTGCGGTTTTTTCATCAGTGCGTCTTCTGCGGGTAGTTGACAGCAGTATTGATCTGCTTAAGAATCCGCGGTTCTGGGCCATCACCGGAATATTTATGTACAGTACATGTAGCCTGATAGTTATCAGCACTAATTTTTTAGTTCCAAAATCTGCGTGGATTTTATTTAATATTACCAATATTATTTTTTATTTAATTATAACAAAAGGGTTTTTAGTTTGCAGGAAATAGCAGATAAATTAGATGGCGATAGCAAATCATTAATTGCTTTGCTTATCGTGTTTATGGCCATCACAATGGTGGCCGGTGTATTTGTATTGGCCTTATGGCGTTACTATAAAAGCATGAGGCAAAAGCAGGAAGAATTATTTAAAGCTACACTGCAGGCGCAGGAAAAAGAACGTGGCCGCATTGCAGAAGATCTGCATGATGATATAGGGCCGAGATTAAGCGCACTCAAACTTTCGGTGGATATGCTCAGGCACGATTTCACCTCCGAAGAGCGCAACACCATCATTGATGAAACCACTGAAATATTAGACTATGTTATAAAAGACATCAGGATCATAGTACGAAACCTGGCCGCAAGATATATAGGTGAGAAAGGAATTTACCAGCAGCTAAATGAATTCCGTAAGCAGATTGAAAATGCAGCATCAGTTAAAATTGAAATGGAGATTGAAATTTTAAAAAACCCGCTTGACAATGATTTTGCAGTAAATTTGTATCGCATTATTCAAGAGTTGATTAATAATTCAATCAAACATTCGGGATGCACGCGAATAGACATTATCTGTGAAACCGGGGAGAATAATTTAAATCTTATTTATAAAGATAATGGCAAAGGTTTTAGTGAAGAAAGCGTCAGTAAGGGTTTGGGGCTTGATAACATTACAACACGTGTAAAATTATACAAGGGACATTGCGAACTCGTTACAGCCCAGAATGAAGGAACCCGATACAACATAAGTTTCGATTTAAAAAGTATAACTCCACACATAGCCGCAACAAATTAATATCAACAATATTCAATCATTCACAAAATGGATAATCTTAAAATTTTAATTGCCGATGATCACCCTATGTTTCGTAAGGGTCTTGAAATGTCTATGAAAACTATAACCCGCGTAGGCAAGGTGCTGCAGGCCGAAAACGGCTTGCATGTGCTCGAAGTTTTAGAGAAAGAACCTGTTGACATTATTTTTATGGATATTAAAATGCCTATGCAAAACGGAATTGAAACCACGCGCATAGTCTCTAAAAAATATCCTGCAATAAAAGTGATAGCGCTTTCAATGTCTGATGACAAAGAAAATATTCTCGAAATGTTTAAAGCAGGGGTAAGCGGTTATCTTTTAAAAAATACCAATAAGGCCGAAATTGAAATGGCAATAAATGAAGTATTGCAGGGTGGTAAGTATTATTCAAAAGAAGTTTCAGATGTATTGCTCGAAAAAATAATCAGAATTGAACTCACTACTGAACGTGCGCAACAATCGCAACCCCCTGAAAAATTAACCGATCGCGAAATAACTGTATTACGGCACATCTGTTCGCAGCTTTCAACAAAAGAAATTGCCGATGTAATGTGTCTTTCAGACAAAACAATTGAAGGGTATCGCCTTAAGCTGCTGCAAAAAACAAATTCAAAAAACATTGCCGGTTTGGTGATGTATGCAGTGGATCATGGCATTGCAGATAACAGCATGAGGTGAAACGTTTCAATATCAAGGTGATTTAGGTTTGCCGTTTTCATCAATGAACTTTGCAGGATGTTGGTCGCCTGCTTGTAGTTGCGACTACTGAGATTTGGACTTGCAGTCCGCAGAACAAAAAGTAAAAAACAAATCATGTCTGTTTTTTACCACCCATAAATTCTGCTAAATTTTTCATTGCAGTTTGTTGAACTTTATTTTTAAGAAAGCCCGTCCATCCCAAAATGAAACCGGGAAAGCCCAATGCTTGTCTTGCCCATTTATAAAAATTGAAACTGTCAGTGTGTTTCGCTATCAATCCGTTTTCAAAGAGAAAGCTGGCCTGAATGTGATTTACTACTTTGTGTTTAGTGGCGGTAAAAGTATAAGTCGCAATCCATTCAGCACTGCCGGTGGTATCATCTGCTTTTACATTTTTAAACTCCAATTGCAAATCCTTTCCTCTCTTGATTAACATTTCCCACATCGCACGCACCTGCAATGCATTGAGGTTTTTAAAAACGGCATCGTTAAAAACTGCATCATCAGCATAACACCGTTGCATTGTTTTATAATCCTTGCTTTGAAAGGCTTTATAAAAAGTGGTGATGAGTTGTTCGTTGCTGTTCATGATAAAAATTTTGAATGATGAATTTTGAATGTTGAATGTTGAAGGCAAAAGCGATGCAATCTTTAAAGTTATAACTTCATTTTCATTTGAGATAAAACATCACTTCAAAATTCGACATTCAAAATTCATCATTCATTATTCTTTAATGATCTTTCTCGTTAAGAACCCCCCTGTAGTTACTTCCGTTAACTTTACAGTATAAGCACCCGGATGAAACTGTGAACTGTTTATTTTTACCGACCCGTGGGTATCATCCTTTGGTTTTGTTTCATAAATAATTATTCCTAAAGCATCATAAATCTCCAAGTGCATTTCATTTTTTCTTCCAGAATAATTCAAAATGATTTCATCCTTTGCAGGATTAGGATAAAGGTTTAAAATACCAATGTAAATGGTCAGGCACGCAATTGGACTTCTGTCTGTGCTCGGACTGATGCCCATGCC
>JBDTRM010000007.1:0-1552 GCA_039931675.1 Bacteroidia bacterium
GGAAGTCCGTTACCTTTGAAGAATGGCTATACACTGAAGTAAGTAGCTGCCATAAGTATAGTGCCCGGTGCCTGCGCCTGAGCATAGCTTCGAAGGATGGCGTAATCAATCATGGTGATACCCTTGTGGTAATCCCGTTCAGTAGCACAAATTAATTTCATTACCCCTTCGAACTTCAGCATATAGCCATTTCAATAAATGTTTCACTTCAAAATTAAAAAATTATGCTGAACAAACGCAAACAAATTCATCCGCATGCAGCGGGTATCGACATTGGTGCAGACAAAATATTTGTATGTGCCCAGGATGATGGTTACAAAACATTTGGTTGTTTCACCGAACAGTTTAAAGAAGCAGCCCGGTACTTAAAACAACATCGGGTTACAAGTGTTGCCATGGAAGCAACCGGAGTTTATTGGGTTGCACTAAAAGACATTATCGAGGCAGAAAAAATCGAAGTGGTTTTAGTAAAAGCTGGTGATGCCAAACAATTACCCGGCAGAGATAAAACAGACGGAGAAGATTGTCAATGGATTCGCACCTTGCATCAGTGTGGTATGTTGCGCTCATGTATGATTCCCGAAAGTACCATACTTACTTTGCGTACCTACATACGTACACGCGAAGACCATATACAAATGGCTGCATCACACATACAACACATGCAAAAAGCATTTACGCTTATGAATATACGTCTACACCAGGTAATCGCACAAATACAGGGCGCATCAGGCTTGCGCATTATAGAAGCAATACTTGATGGAGAACGTAATGCAAAAACATTAGCATTGTTGTGTGACAAACAAATACTCCAACACAAACATGAGCAAGTGATACAATCACTGCAAGGAAATTACAAAGACGAATATCTTTTTATGTTAAAACAAGCACACAAAGCATGGCAATTTTATAACGGCTTAATAAAAGAATGTGATGAAAAAATAAATTCATGGCTTGCAGAAAATATTGCGAATAAACCTCGCACTGAAGTAACCACAAAAGCAAAAGCAATCAGGCATCACACTCCCCAAATAGAAGACTTTCATCATAAGATGATACAACTCACAGAAGGAAAAGATGCAGGCATGTTACCTGGTCTAACAGACTACACCGTGCTGCAAATAATTGGTGAAGTAGGATTAGACATGAGTAAATGGAAAAGTGCCAAACACTTTGTATCATGGTTAGGACTTGCACCCAAAAAACGCGACTCGGGAAAAATGAAACGACATCAACGCGGAAAAGCAAATACCAAAGCAGGACAATGCTTTAAAGAATCAGCACATTCATTATTAAAGAGCACCAAAATTGCTTTGGGCAGTTTTGGTCGAAGAATAAGAGCTAAAAAAGGTCCTGCAATAGCCATCAAAGCAATGGCAAGAAAATTAGCCATCATGTTTTATAACGTAATGACAAAAGGAATGGAGTATGTAGAACAAGGTATTACAAATTACGAAAAACAAATACATCAAACAGAACTCGATAGAATAACCCGTTGGGCTAAAAAATTAGGATTAACAATTGCTACCCAAAACAATGTGGTTCATCAGTA
>JBDTRM010000008.1:0-35591 GCA_039931675.1 Bacteroidia bacterium
GTTACCACCATTTACAGATTGCTTCGTTCCTCGCAATGACGAATCATCAAATCAATAAATGCAGCAATATTTAGATCTTCTTAATTATGTTCTGAAAAACGGAACAAAAAAAACTGACCGTACGGGAACAGGCACTACTTCTGTTTTCGGATACCAGATGCGTTTTGATTTGCAAAAAGGATTTCCATTACTCACCACAAAAAAACTGCATACTAAAAGTATTATTTACGAATTGCTTTGGTTTATTAAAGGTGATACCAATATCAAATATCTTAATGATAACGGAGTAAATATATGGAATGAGTGGGCTGACAAAAGCGGCAACTTGGGACCTGTTTACGGTAAGCAATGGCGCACGTGGGAAACACGCGATGGAAAAACAATTGACCAGTTATCACAAGTAATTGAAACGATTAAAAAGAATCCTGATTCACGAAGGATGTTGGTGAGCGCATGGAACGTTGCTGATGTAAATCAAATGGCTTTGCCTCCATGTCATGTAGTGTTCCAGTTTTATGTTTCTGATGGAAAGTTAAGTTGTCAATTATATCAACGCAGTGCAGATATTTTTCTTGGCGTGCCTTTTAATATTGCCTCTTATGCTTTGCTGACTATGATGATTGCTCAGGTTTGTAATTTAAAACCCGGGGAGTTTATTCACACTTTTGGTGATGCTCATATATATTCCAATCATTCAGAACAGGTTAAGCTGCAACTCACCCGCGACCCGCGACCGTTGCCAACTATGCAAGTCAATCCATTAGTGAAAAGCATTTTTGATTTTAAGTTTGAGGATTTTTATCTGAATAATTATAATCCGCATCCGCATATTAAAGGGGAAGTAGCAGTGTGAGAAAGGTGTTGGGTATTGACATGTTGTGCCATTTTAAAAGACAATGATAGCTTGAAGCTATCTCCAGGAAATGAACATAAAATGACACGAACGTTGATCTTCATACTAACACTTGGATTTTTGTTTTCCTGCTCTTTTAAAAACAGTCAAAAGAATGGTAACGTTACAACATCAGTTGATTTCAAAAGTCTTGACACAACAGTTTCATTTGCGGGTTATTGGTTAAGTGAGGAGTATTTTAAAAGCATCACCGAGTTTAAGTCACCTAAAAAAGCACAGGACGGATGTCAGTTTATAGTCATACCTGACAAGACACTTAAGCAGACAATTATGATTTATAATTTTCACGAAGGCGGTCCTTTTTTGAAAATCTTAAAGAACAAATACAGTTATGAAATGTGGGAAATGCAAGATGACAGCTTAAATTCGCGATTAAGCGAAATACAAATTGTCTCTCCGACCAAAATAAAAATTGGCGACAGGAATTTTGTGAAAATAAATTCGATTGAAAGAGATGACAATTATTTAGTGCTTGAAGAAATACTTTTCAAAGGACATTATATAACCGCAGAAGGAAAAAATATAGAGTTTAAGAACAACGGACAGGTTGAGGGCTTAGGCATCTTTTATTATTATAATCCAATAGTTGACTATTTTGATGAAGGAATGCAAGTTGATCAAGTTCGTTTTGGTAAATCAAAAGAAGACAATGAATATTTTGGCTTTACATTTAACACTGACACTTTGGAAATTTATAAATTAAAGTGCTTAGTGTTTGACAGTACATCCGGCAATTGTGCCGAAGTTGAGTTTGGACAATTGATTTACAAGTTGTGGAGAAAAAAGTAATTCGACTTTAGCCGATTTTGTAACTTGTTTTAGATTTATCGAATTTGTTAATGACTCACGCAAATAATTATTAATACTATAACGAATACCCCATCGCCAAACAATCAATGAACATAACAATAGTAGTAGCAGTATCAGAAAATAACGGCATTGGCAAGAACAATCAACTGCCCTGGCACCTACCGAATGATTTGAAGTTTTTTAAAAAAGTAACTATGGGCGGCACCATGATTATGGGTCGTAAAACTTTTGAATCAATCGGCAAACCATTGCCCGGCAGGGAAACTATTATGGTAACCACTCAACCCGATTATAAAGCTGACGGTTGCATTATTGCTTCATCACTCCAGGATGCAATTGATAAAAGCACTAACCGGTCAGAGGTTTTTATTGTTGGTGGCGGAGAATTATTTAAGCAGGTGCTTCCCTTAACTCATACCTTATACCTTACAAAGGTTCATCACCATATTGATGCCGATGTTTTTTTTCCTGTAATAAATATGAGCGAATGGAATGTGGAATCGGAAGAACCACACCATGCTGATGAAAGGCATAAATATGCATACACCTTTTTTAAACTGAACAGAAAATAAAAATGCCTTTACCTATTTACTTATTGAAATATGAAATGAGTTTGCTATATTTGGCATAACAAAACTTCTTTACATTTTAAAAACAAATGACCATGATGAAACCATTTACATTTATTGCTATGATTTTAATGTGCTGCAAAACTTTAGCACAAGTACCTCCGGAATTAACCTGGACTAAGGAATATAGCGGCACTTCTTATGCCACTAACAGTCAGTTCTTTCCTGTGGAAGCACAATCGTGTGCATTCGATACAAGCGGGCGCTTAATAGTTGCAGGACGTATTTACGACTACCGCCCCAGTACTGGTTTGTGGTACGAATATCTTAAATTAATAAAATATACCACAGCAGGAAAAGTTATGGCCGATGTAAATATAAGCGGAGCAGCAAGTGGCATAAAAAGTCAAAAGGTGAACAAAATTATTAATGATCAAAATACGAATACTGTATATACACTCTCAACTTATTACTATAGCAATACAAACAAAACTGATATTCATCTTGCCAGATATACAACAGGGTTAATACTTATGTGGGAGAAATTTATTTCGGGATCCGATTCATCCATTGATGTTGGTGTAGATATGGAGTTAGACAATTCAGGCAATGTTATTTTAGCAGGCAACATGCAAAATGATGGTACGGGTGCAACAACCGGCCAGGATATTGAAGTATATAAATATTCGAAAACCGGTTCATTATTATGGGCCTATTCTTATACAGGTACAGGTAAAAATACTGACAAGATCAATGCAATAAAAATAGATCACAACCAGAACGTAATTGGTGTTGGGAACACTTACAATGCAGCAAAAGGCTACCAGCTTTTGGTTTTTAAGCTTGCAAAAAGCTCAGGTAGTTTACAATGGCAATATAAATACAATGGCGACAGTACAAGCAATGCTTATGATGAAGCAAATGATGTAGATGTGGACAACAGCAATAATATTTATGTTGCTGCATCCATACAATTGACAGGAGCAGTTACAAAAGGATTGTTGCTTAAATTAAATGCAGCAGGAACATCTGTGTTTAAAAAACAGGAAACTTACCTGCCTAATCCACAAAGCGTAATTTTTAAAAACAATGCTGTTTATATGGCCGGTGATAATTTAACAGGGGGATTTCAAAAAATAAAACTTTCAAAATTTACTTTAACCGGCACACAAACATTTGCCAATAGTTATTCTGCATTTGGAGGCAGCAACAATTACTTTAACAATATGTCAGTTAGCAATAGCAATACCATATATATAGTTGGGAAAACTAATAATTCATATTATTTCTTAAGCGTAGAAAACCTGGGAATTACACTTTGGCAGCATTATGATACACCTGCCTCACCATCCGACACTCATGGAGGAACATGCGTTGCAATTGATGAGCGTTACGGAGTAGCTGCCGGTTGCGGCTTTAAACACCATAAAAATGGTGAAGGCGAATGGACATCAAATTATTATACACCAGCATTACTTCGCACCCAACAGTATAATGCAAACACTAATGAGGGAAGTATTTTAAATGTTTATCCTAATCCTGCCTCAGATTTTTTAGCTGTTAACTGCACTGCAAAAAATTCAGTAGTTGAAATTGCAGATTTAACAGGTCGCATAGTTTTATACGAAACATTTTCAACAGGAACTAAAAATCTGAATATAGAAATGCTTTCTGCAGGTGTATATACGGTAACAGTTACTGCCGGAGATAAAAAATATTTTAAGAAGTTTATTAAACAGTAATGTTTTCTTAATGCCGCTTATGACAAAGGCTTTGCAAATATTTGCAAAGCCTTTGTTGTTTTAGAGTTAGAGGTTGGAGAAGGTTGTAAGAAGTTGGAGGAAGTTGGAGGAGGTTGGAGGAAGTTGGAGGAAGTTGGACAGGACTTGCAGTCCTGTCCCGTTGAGATTCGGACTTGCAGTCCGCAGTAAATTTTTATCCTGTAAACTTTCAGAAAGTTGAAGGAACTTTCCGAAAGTAAATCTTCCATAGAATATTACTGGGTTAGCCTTACTCTTTCGAATAAATCTGAATGTATTTCCGACCTTCCATATTCCCATATTTCCATATCTCCATATCTCCATATCTCCATATCTCCATATTCCCATATTTCCATATTTCCATATCTCCATATTTCCATATTTCCGACTTGCCATATTTCCTTCATTCCTTCACTCCTACCCTCAACAAAATCTCAAACGATATTTTCTTCTTCTCATCATCGCCCCAAGCCTTTTTTAATTTACTCTGACTTAAACCAACAGGATTTGATCCGTTTTTATTGATGTAATGTTGCACTGCCGACCATGTATTTAAAAACCCAATCAGTTGGTCAAACTCCCAATCGTATTCAGCAAAAAATGTTGGAGCTTTAATTTCTTTGAATGGAAATGGAATTGTTTTATAATGTTCGTCAAGATAGTTTCTTTCGGTATCCCAATACGAGCCAACCACATCAGTATAGAAATAATCAATTACTGCATCAATATCTTTATCAATCTGCATAAGCGGATAACCAATTACTGCAATTACTCCTTTAGGTTTTAATGTCCTGTTTACTTCGGCATAAAACTTTTCAAAATCAAACCAATGTATTGCCTGGCCTATTGTGATCAAATCAAAACTCAAATCAGGAAACGAAGATTCCTCTGCACTTTCAATTTTGTAAATGATGTTATCTTTTAATTGCGCATTTGAGATTTGCTTTTCGCTGATGTCGGTTGCATAAACCCTTTCAAACTTTGTTGCCAGTTCAATTGCTATCTGACCGTTACCGGTTGCACAATCCCACCCACATTTTTTTTCTTCTATAAGTTGAAAAAGAAAATCATAAAGCGCTTTGGGATACGAGGGACGAAACTGCGCGTAGAGTTTTGCCTGCGTTGAGAAATTATCTTTCATGAAATTAATATAACCAGCAGTTGCAAATTTATTTGCAAGATAATTCAAAAGTTAATCAACAATATTCAAATACTATTCTTTATTTAGCAGGGCAATTTTAATCATCTCACTCCTGATTTATTTTAATTGCGTTTGCAAAGTTTTACTTTCATTATGTAAATCATTAATCACAAAACCACTTTTATGATTGCAGAAAAAACCAAAAGCATGTCTTATCCTTACCAGGTTAAAACAATTGAAGAGTATCACAGAGCATGGCAGCAATGCGTTACAGAACCTGAAAAATTCTGGGCTGAGGTGGCTGAAAATTTTTACTGGCAAAAGAAATGGGATAAGGTTTTAGAATGGAATTTTAAAGAACCTTCGATAAAGTGGTTTGATGGTGGTAAATTGAACATCACCGAAAATTGTTTAGACCGTCATATTGAAAAACTTGGTGATACACCAGCAATTATATGGGAACCTAACGACCCTGAAGAACATTATCGCATTCTCACTTATAAAGAATTACTCATTAAGGTAAAGCAATTTTCAAACGTTTTAAAAAACAATGGCGTAAAAAAAGGTGATCGTGTTTGCATTTACATGGGCATGATTCCTGAATTGGCGATTGCAATTTTAGCTTGCGCACGCATTGGTGCAATTCACTCAGTGGTGTTTGGTGGTTTTTCAGCTCAATCTATTGCCGACCGTTTGCTTGATGCACATGCAGAATTTATCATTACGTGTGATGGTGCGTTTCGTGGTGGCAAAGACATTCCTCTTAAAAATATAATTGATGATGCGTTGATTGCATGTCCGTTTGTGAAACGTGTTATTGTTTGTACACGCACACGCACCCCTGTGAGTATGATTAAAGGTCGTGATGTATGGTGGGAAGATGAGGTTAAAAAAGTAGAAACGCAGGGAAACCCCGATTGCAAAGCAGAAGTGATGGATGCCGAGGATATCTTGTTTATTCTTTATACATCAGGTTCAACGGGCAAGCCTAAAGGAGTTGTTCATACTTGTGCCGGTTATATGGTGTGGACTAATTACACTTTTGTAAATGTATTTCAGTATGAGCAGGGTCAGGTACATTTTTGCACTGCAGATATTGGATGGATAACCGGCCACAGTTATATTTTATACGGGCCGTTGAGTGCAGGCGCTACTTCACTTATGTTTGAAGGAGTACCTACATGGCCTGATGCAGGCCGTTTCTGGGACATTGTGGCTAAGCACAAAGTGAATATTCTTTACACTGCCCCTACTGCAATCAGAAGTTTAATGGCTTATGGTATAGATTACGTTAGCGGTAAAGATTTAAGTTCGTTAAAAATTTTAGGCACTGTTGGTGAACCAATTAATGAAGAAGCATGGCATTGGTATCATAAAAACATTGGTAAAGAAAACTGTCCGATAGTTGATACATGGTGGCAAACTGAAACAGGAGGAATAATGATTTCAAATCTTGCAGGAGTAACTGCTCATAAACCTGCTCATGCTACTTTGCCATTGCCGGGAGTACAGCCATGTTTAGTTGATGAAAACGGAAATGAAATGGAAGGCAATAATGTAAGTGGAAATCTTTGCATTAAATTTCCATGGCCCGGTATGTTGCGAACTACTTATGGTGATCACGAACGTTGTCGCCTTAATTACTTTGCCACATACAACAATTTATATTTCACAGGTGATGGTTGTTTGCGTGATGAAGAAGGCAACTATCGCATTACAGGCCGCGTTGATGATGTGCTGAATGTGAGCGGACATCGAATAGGAACTGCTGAAGTTGAAAATGCAATTAACATGCATGCAGGTGTTATTGAAAGTGCAGTGGTTGGTTTTCCGCATGATATAAAAGGGCAAGGCATTTATGCTTTCGTGATTTATAATGATGTTCACCATGATTTTAATCTATCACGACAAGATATTATTCAAACTGTAACTCGTATTATTGGTGCCATTGCAAGACCTGATAAAATTCAGTTTGTAACAGGATTGCCAAAGACAAGAAGCGGAAAAATAATGCGAAGAATTTTACGCAAAATTGCCGAAGGCGAAACAGCAAATCTTGGCGACACTACCACGTTGCTTGATCCCGGAGTGGTGGAAGATATTTTAAATGAAAGATTATAGAAAGGGAAGAGGCGATTGGCGATTGGCAATTAAAAATTATAAATTATAAATTAATCCGAATAATAAACCGAAAGTATTTGCACATGCGCAAGCCTGTAACAGCGAACTTCAGTTCGCTTAAAAAATAAAATCGTTAATCAATAACAGATTGCTTCGTTCCTCGCAATGACGATGAAGAAGAAATCGTAAATCAAAAATCAAAAATCAAAAATCAAAAAATGGCAACAGAAGCTAACAACGGCATTAACTTTTACAATGATGTGTTATCGTACTTCGATAAGGCTGCATCGTTTACCAAATTTGAACCCGGATTGCTTCACCAGATAAAGGTGTGCAACAGTGTTTATAAATTTTATTTTCCTGTGGAGATTGACGGTAAGCTACAGGTTGTAGAGGGAATACGTGTGCAACACAGTCAGCACAACACTCCCACCAAGGGCGGGATACGCTATAGCGAGTTTGTGGATGAAGCTGAAGTAAAGGCATTGGCCACTTTAATGACTTTTAAATGTGCTGTGGTTGACTTGCCCTTTGGCGGAGCAAAGGGTGGCATTAAGGTGAACCCATCGCAGGTTACAGTTCAGCAGCTTGAACGGATGACGAGACGTTACACCACTGAATTGATTAAAAAGAATATGATAGGTCCATCGGTAGATGTGCCTGCACCTGATTATGGCAGCGGGCCGCGCGAGATGGCATGGATAGCTGATACTTATGCCACATTTAAGTATGAGGATTTGAATGCGCTTGGCTGCGTAACAGGTAAACCGTTGGGACAAGGCGGTATTGCGGGGCGCACTGAAGCTACAGGATTAGGCGTTTACTTTGGTGTACGTGAGGCGTTAAGCCATGCTGAAGATTTAAAGCAAATTGGTCTAACTCCAGGCATAGCCGGAAAACGCACTATTGTGCAGGGAATGGGCAATGTTGGTTTTTATGCTGCAAAGTTTTTTAAAGAGGGTGGTGCAATTGTAACAGGAATAGCAGAGCGCGAAGGCGGAATTTATAATGAGAATGGTTTGGATGTGGAATCGGTTTTTGAACATCGCAAACAAAGCGGTTCTATACTCAATTATCCCGGTGCAAAAAATATTGCTAACAGCATGGAATTGCTGGAAATGGAATGTGATATTTTAGTGCCCGCTGCTTTGGAAAACCAAATCACTAAGGAAAATGCTCCGCGTATTAAAGCCAAAGTAATTGCCGAAGGCGCCAACGGACCTGTAACCAAAGAAGCCGAAGAAATTTTAAATACCAAAAATATCATGATCATTCCTGATTTGTTTTTGAATGCAGGAGGTGTTACCGTTTCGTATTTTGAATGGCTTAAAAATTTATCGCATGTGCGCTTTGGCAGGATGGAAAAGCGTTTCCAGGAAATGTCAACCCTGCAATTGGTTGATGCTGTTGAACGTATTACAGGTAAATCATTAGAGGCGAAGGAAAAGAAGGTGCTCACACATGGCGCTGATGAAATAGATTATGTGCGCTCAGGCTTAGAGGAAACAATGATATTTGCATACAATGAAATTCGGGAAATCAAAAAACAAAACTCAAAAATAACCGATCTGCGCACAGCAGCTTTTGTAAGCGGTATTAATAAGTTAGGCGTGGCTTACCAGTCTTTGGGGATTTTTCCTTGATGGATATTATTTACTTTCGTTTGCATGTGGTTGGTGTTTTTTTCACCAACCACTTAGAGCATTGACTATGGTTGGTGAAAAAAACACCAACCAAAAGCATAAACTCACAACCGCAAAAAACAGATAACCGTTTTACCGCTGCACAATAACCTTACCTGTAGCTGTTTTGTTGGCCGATGTTACGGTGACAAAATAAATTCCATCATCATTAACGCGAAGTGAAATATGTTTATCATAAGGTTTTGCATGATAAATAATTTGCCCCAGCGGGTTAGTGATGGTTATTTCATCAATGGTTTTTGAATAGGTGATTGAGATTTGAGAGGTGGTGGGGTTGGGGAAGATGGAGATGGGGTTGGAGGGTGAGAGTTCTGTGAAGCCGGTTACGTTGTCTAATTTTGTTATAAAAATATTATAATTAACGCCACTTAATTTTGTTAATTGAGTGCTTCCAAAAGTTAGACTATCACTATTAAAAATACCTGTTATATACACGTTTTGGATTGAATCCAAGGCTATGCAACGGCCATAATCAAAATTAGTTCCACCCGCTCTTTTTGCCCAGAGCTCATTTCCTGAAGAATCATATTTCGCTACATAAATATCAATATATTGGTTAACTCCGGTTGTATTTATTAAAGTAATGCTGCCGAAATTAATAGTGTCACTTGTAAAATCTCCCGTTATATAGACATCTCCATTAGCGTCAGTCTTTGTGCTCCTGGCTATGTCATAGGCTGTTCCGCCAGCGCTTTTAGCCCACACCACATTACCAGAGTTATCATATTTTACCAAAAAAATATCAGCATTGGTATTTATATTTATTAAAGTATCACTGTCGAATGTGATGGTATCACTTTGAAAAAATCCGGTAACATAAGAATTTCCGTTCGCATCTGCTGCGATGCTGTTACCGGAGTTATTCTTATTATTATTGCCGGCTTTTTTTGCCCAAAGAGCATTACCAAATGCATCATATTTTGCGACAAAAATATCGCCAAAATTATTCATGCTTATTAAGGTATCGTTTCCGAAAATGAGTGAATCATTATTAAATGAACCTATTATATATAAATTGTCGTTAGTATCTACAGCGATACATGCACTTCCCTCACCACCATTTCCACCAGCTCTTTTCGCCCAAGCAACATTACCAGATGAATCATATCTTGCAATAAAAACATCTGCCATAGGAGCATTTGCATTAACTAAAGTTATGCTATCAAAGTGAATAGAATCACTTATAAAAGATCCTGTAACATATAAATTTCCGTTCGCTCCTGCTGCAATACTACTTCCAAAATCATAATCAGTGCCGCCCGCGCTTTTTGCCCATAGAACATTACCAGATGTATCATATTTTATAATAAAAATGTCAGGAGAGCCGGGGTTGGTATTTGTTAAAGTTGTTCCACCTAAAAAAAGATGATGACTAAAAAAATTTCCAGTTATGCAAGGATTTCCTTTCGCATCTATCGTAATATTGAAACCCAAATCATTATAAGTTCCTCCTATTCTTTTTGCCCATTTTACGTTGCCAGATTCATCATATTTTACAATAAAAGTATCGTATGTACTGGCCTTTGCATTTGTTAACGTGATACTACCAAAAGTAATAGAAGGGCCTTCAAAATGTCCAGTTATGTAAGAGTTTCCATATGCATCCACAGCAATGCCTCCACTAAAAGCATTGTCAACTCCTCCGGCACTCTTCGCCCATTGCCAATCAGGTGCCTGACAGAAGGAAGTCAGGTTTGATAACACAATAATTGATAAACAAAGTGCGATTGAATAGATTTTCGTTTTCATGTTTTAGACTATTAAAGTTTAGGATGGAAAGATAATTGTTTTGTTTGAAGCCCATTGAAAATAATTATCAATCACAGTTAATAAAATCTCAAAAATATATAACGCTTTGAATCGCCCGTCATCAAAGCCTTTCAATGTTGTAAAATAAAATCATCCAAAAATTTATTCCCGTGGTGCAGTAATAAAATTACTTTTGCATCCCGTGTTCATCTTTCAAACACATCTCTATAATGAACCCGGTAAAATATATTTTCGTTACAGGTGGCGTAACCTCCTCACTCGGCAAAGGCATTATCTCAGCATCACTTGCTAAACTTTTACAAGCCCGCGGCTACAGAGTCACCATTCAGAAATTAGATCCTTATATTAATGTTGACCCCGGCACGCTCAATCCTTATGAGCATGGCGAATGTTTTGTTACTAATGACGGTGCAGAAACTGATTTGGATTTAGGTCACTACGAACGTTTTTTAAATGTTCCTACTTCGCAGGCGAATAATGTTACCACAGGTCGCATCTATCAAACTGTAATTAATAAAGAACGCGAAGGCGCTTATCTTGGTAAGACCGTTCAAATCATTCCGCATATAACCGATGAAATAAAGCGCAGGATAAAACTGCTTGGCGAAACAGGCGATTACGATATTATCGTTACAGAAATTGGCGGAACGGTTGGCGATATTGAATCACTCCCTTTTATAGAAAGTGTACGCCAATTGAATTGGGAAATGCATTCTAACACATGCGTAATACATCTTACACTGTTGCCTTATCTTAATACAACAGGCGAGTTAAAAACCAAACCAACACAACACAGTGTAAAGGCTTTATTGGAATACGGAATACAGCCCGACATATTAGTTTGCCGCACTGAGAAACACATTCCTCCAGAGATGCGCAGGAAGATTGCATTGTTTTGCAATGTGAATGTAAATGCAGTCATTGAAAGTATAGATGCTTCAACAATTTATGATGTGCCGCTGCTTATGCTGAAAGAGCAGTTGGATAAAGTTGTGCTGAGTAAATTAAAATTAGCATTGAAGCATGAGCCTGATCTTACTACATGGAAAACGTTTCTTGGTAAATTGAAAAATCCTGTTTTTGAAACGACCATCGGTCTTGTGGGTAAATATGTAGAGCTGCGGGATGCTTATAAATCTATTAACGAAGCATTGATACATGCAGGTGTTACGAATGAGTGCCGGGTAAACGTGGTGTGGATACACTCAGAAAAATTAGATGAACATAACATTGAAGAAAGGCTTACAGGACTGAACGGGATTTTGGTAGCGCCCGGTTTCGGCAGCCGTGGCACAGAGGGAAAAATAGCAGCAGTGCAGTATGCGCGAGAAAAGAAAATTCCCTTTTTGGGAATTTGTCTCGGGATGCAATTTGCAGTGGTAGAGTTTGCAAGAAATGTTTTGGGATTAAGCGAAGCTAACTCTACTGAAATGAATCCTGATACTAAAAACCCTGTAATAGATATTATGGAGGAGCAGAAAAAAGTTACAGTGAAAGGCGGCACTATGCGCCTTGGCAAATATCCGTGTAACTTACTGAAAGGTTCAAAGATCGCGCACATTTACAATAACCGAAGCCGAATAACAGAACGCCACCGTCACCGTTATGAGTTTAATAATAAGTATCTGAAAAGGTTTGAAGACGCAGGTTTTATTCCGTCAGGAATCAACCCTGATGATAACTTAGTAGAGATTATGGAACTTAAAAACCACCCTTTCTTTATCGGTGTTCAATTTCATCCTGAATATAAAAGCACAGTAGAAAACCCGCATCCGCTTTTCGTAAAGTTTGTGAAGGCTGCTATGGAGAATAAGTAGTTGGGTTATTGAGAAATATGGGTATAGGGGTATATGGATATTCGGTTATTCGTCATTGCGAGGCACGAAGCAATCTGCCGGAAGTTTAGTAGAATCTCTTTTTAGTTGGACATTTGCAGTTAAACTACAAATCCGAAACAGCCTCCACAGCCTTTATCTCAGGCACTGCTCTTAAAATTGATTCTTCTACACCTGCTTTCATGGTCATCATGCTCATGCTGCAACTGCTGCATGCACCGAGCAACTGCACACGCGCTATCATATCATCAGTAACTTCGAGCAGTTGTATATCACCGCTATCGGCATTCAGATAAGGACGCAATTCTTCTAAAGTAGCTTCTATGCGTTGGATGATGTTATCGTTAGCAATCACTGATATTTTTTTATTTATGTAAAGATAGGTATTGGTTGCTAAACTTTCGGAAAGTTGAAGGAACTTTCCGAAAGTACCGAATGATATACTGTGCAAACACAATTACCCAATCATCAAATTACCAAATTATCAAATCACCAAATCAATACCCGGCAGCCTGTACCTTCTCTGTTGGTTTATAATGCGCATTGCGGATAGCAACTTGTTGTGCCACATTTCTTGCTACGCTATAGAATGCAATTGCTGCTGGGCTTGTATCATCTAAAACAATTGGTTTTCCTTTGTCACCGCTTTCGCAAACGCTCTGCACTAACGGAATTTGTCCGAGGAAGGGAACGTTTAACTCTTCAGCTAAATTTTTGCAACCGTCTTTTCCGAAAATGTAATATTTGTTTTCTGGTAATTCAGCAGGTGTGAAGTATGCCATGTTCTCAATCAAACCTAACACAGGAACATTAATGCTTGGCATGGTAAACATTCCTATTCCTTTTCGTGCATCAGCTAATGCAACGTTTTGCGGAGTGGAAACAATAACGGCCCCAGTAACCGGAACTGCAGAAACTAAGGTAAGATGTATATCTCCTGTGCCGGGAGGTAGATCAATCAACATATAATCCAAATCTCCCCAGTCGGCATCGGCAAATAATTGCTGCAAAGCTTTTGATGCCATTGGTCCCCGCCATACTATTGCCTGGCTGGGATCGGCAAGAAACCCGATTGATAAAACTTTTACTCCATATTTTTCTATTGGCTCCATTAACTGGCGGCCATTTATTTCTTTTATGAAAAGTTTTTCATTTTGTACTCCAAACATGATTGGCTGTGAAGGTCCATAAATATCAGCGTCAACCAAACCAACCGTTGCGCCAGTTTGCGCGAGTGCTACTGCAAGATTAGCTGCAACAGTACTCTTACCTACTCCACCTTTACCGCTTGCTATTGCAATAATATTTCTCACGCCCGGAAGCAATTGCTGTTGCTGCGCTCTCACACTACTTACATTAGCTGTGAGATTAACATCAACTTCGGCATCCATATCCACAAAATGTTTAATGGCATTGATACAGGCATTGCGAATCAATTCCTTCAGCGGGCAGGCCGGTGTAGTGAGCACTACAGTAAAAGACACTTTCTTTCCATCTACGGCAACATCTTTAATCATATTAAGCGTAACCAGATCTTTCTTCAAATCAGGTTCTTCTACATTGCTTAGTGCTTCGAGTACTTGTTCTTTTGTGATCATTTTTATGATTATTCTGATGAGATTATTGCGCGAAATTAGAAAGTTATTTGTCAACTATTTTTTTTACCGATGCTTTAGGATATTAAATTCTCTCTATATTTCCAAAAATTAAATTTTAAAACTCAAAACGATGAAACAATTTACAACTACTATGCTGCTTGCATGCTTGATGTTTCAACTTGCTTTCAGTCAATCAGTAAACAATAACTATACGGTATTGTTTAAGTCGGGTGCCATTACCCCTGCAGCCAATGCAGCAGAATATACCAATGAAGCTAAACTAAAATCGCTGCCCCTTTTTGATGGTAAGTTTTATGCATTGATCCAGTTTAATGCAATCCCATCTGAATCACAAAAACAATTAATTGCTAATGCCGGAATTCAGTTACTCAGCTACATTCCCCACAATGCATGGATTGCTTCAATTGATGAACAAGCCGATGTTTCAACGTTTGCTTCGCTTAATATCAGGAGCATTCAACCACTAACTTCATCACAAAAAATAAGTGAAGAATTAAAAGACGTTAATCTTCCTGACCATGCTCAAAAAGTAAAAGGCATGGTTGACCTCATAGTTCAATATTATAAAAATGCCGATATTGAAAATGTTTCTATTGCATTGCGCAATGCAGGTTGCGAAATTTTACAACGCGGTAAAAACCTTTCAACCTATACTGTAAGGGTTAATTCTTTAACAGGAATAAACCAGTTAGCTGCTCTTGCTTTTGTGCAACATATACAAGCCATTTCACCACCGCCTGTGCCGGACGATACCAAGGGCCGGAGCATGCATCGCAGTAATGTTATCAATAGCGATTATTCAGGCGGGTTGCATTATGATGGCAATGGTGTAACTGTTGCCGTTGCCGATGATGGCAGCATTAGTCACATTGATTTTAAAGGCCGCCTTACTGATTTAACTGAGCAAGGCCAGGCGGGTAATCATGGCGATATGACTACAGGAATTTGTGTTGGAGCAGGTAATCTCAATCCTGTAATACGTGGAATGGGAACAGGCGCTCACCTTGTATTGTTTGATATTTTCGGAAGCAGCCTTGGCGATTATCCGCAAATTGTAAATGCTGTGAGCAATTATACTAATTACGATGTAACCGTTGTATCAACAAGTTATAGCCAGGGTTGCAATGTTTATGACAACTACTCTCAGGAAGGTGATATGCTTTTACATAGTAATCAGCAATTAATGTTTTGTTTTTCGGCAGGTAATAACAACGGAAACTCCTGCAATTATGGAGCAGGTGGTAATTGGGGAAATGTAACAGGTGGATACAAGCAGGGAAAAAATGTAACTACGTGTGCAAATGTTGATTCCGATGGAGTTCTTGACGCTTATTCAAGTCACGGACCTGCTTCCGATGGTCGTATTAAACCTGATATTTCGGCTAACGGTGCAGGTGAACTTTCAACTGATGAAAATAATGGCTGGCAGGTAGGCGGTGGCACATCTGCTGCATCACCGGGTGTGGGTGGTTGTTATACGCAATTGTACCAGGCTTATAAATCAATGAATGGCGGAGTAAATCCCGATGGTGCTTTAATTAAAGCATGTATCTTAAACAGTGCTAATGAAATTGGAAATCCCGGCCCCGATTATAAATTCGGGTGGGGACAAATAAATGTAAGACGTGCTTATAATACGCTTTCACAATCGAACTACCTTACTGATTCAATTGTACAAGGCGCTGCTAACACTCATACCATAACTATTCCTGCCGGAACAGCACAGGTTAAAGTGATGGTGTATTGGAATGATGTGGAAGGCAGTCCTCTTGCTTCAAAGGCTTTGGTAAATAATCTTGACATGACTTTAACTGACCCTTCAAGTGCAACCTTGCTTCCTTTAGTTCTTGATCCTACCCCTAACGCAGTAACATTAAATGCTAATGCCGTGCCCGGGGTTGACACATTAAATAATATGGAACAGGTAACAATTGAGAACCCCGCTGCCGGAACCTATACTGTAACAGTTAACGGTACAGAAGTACCGCAAGGTCCTCAACATTATTATGTAGTGTGGCAATTTGTAAATGATGATATCACCGTAACCTATCCTAACGGTGGCGAAGGTTTTGTGCCGGGCGAAACAGAGTTATTGCGTTGGGATGCTTACGATGGAAACACTGCTGACTTTACTATTGAATATTCAGGAGACAATGGCACTTCATGGACTACTGCATCAACTACAGTACCCGGCACAGCCCGTCAATATTACTTCACAGTGCCTTCAACTGTAAGCGGTGATGGTTTAATCCGCGTAAGCAGAAACGGTGTGAATGATGTTAACGATGTGCCGTTTTCAATTATAGATGTACCACAAAATCTTTCAGTAGTTTACTCCTGTCCCGATTCAATCGGCTTGCAATGGAATGTTGTTGCAGGAGCTACAGGTTATGAAGTGAGTTATCTCGGTGCCATGTATATGGATTCTATAGGAACAACTGCAACAAACTCCATTGCCATAACAGGTCTGAATCCAAATGATGATTTGTGGTTCAGTGTAAAATCACTTGGTCCAAACGGAGCCAAAGGCCGCAGGGCGTTAGCCATTCATAAAGCACCGGGAACATTTAATTGCTTGTTAGCCAGCGATGTTTCTTTATCTTCCGTAGTAAGTCCCACACAGGGCACATACCGCGATTGTGCAGGCAATGCAACAACTCCTGTATCTATTTACATTAAAAACTTTTCAGTAACAACTGTTACTTCATGCCCTGTTTCATATTCGTTTAATGGTACTACTTACAACGAAACCTTTACAGGAAGCATTAATCCTTACGATTCGGCACTATACACTTTTACAACAACTGTGAATCTTGCTACAGCAGGCAATTACAGTTTTAAATCGTGGACAGGTTTGGCAACTGATATGAATAACTTTAATGACACAACAGCCTATAGCATAAATGTTATTCCGGGCAATGTTACACAACCTCCGGTTACCGAAGATTTCCAGCTTGGATTTCCTCCTGCGGGATATAATATCGTAAGCGCAGGCAATGCTTATACATGGGAGCAACGAACAGGTTTAACAGGAAGCACAGGTGCTACTACTACTGCGGCTTATGTTAATAATTATACCTACAACAGTCCCGGTGCAGAAGATAATTTAGAAACGCGTGTGTTTGATCTTACCGGAGCAACCAGCAATGCATTGCTCACTTTTGATGTAGCTTATGCAGCTTTCAGTGTAGCTTACGAAGACGGATTGCGGATTGACATTTCAAATAATTGCGGTGCTACGTTTACGCCATCGGGTTATTTAAAAACAGGATTAACATTGTCAACGCTCCCTGGCTATAATACTACAGCACAGTGGGCGCCTGCAAATGCAGCAGAATGGAGAAACGATACCGTAATGCTTAACGCTTACTTAGGCGCTAATATAATTGTGCGATTTGTAAATATTAACGGCTTTGGCAACAGCCTGATGGTGGATAATATTAATGTGCAGCAAAATGTGCCGCTTGCAATAAATGAATTAAGTGCGCAGCAGTTTGGGGTAGCGGTATATCCCAATCCAACTACAGGTAAAGTTTATATCAGTAATGAAAACTTTACCGGAAAAGATATCACTATTAAAGTTACCGATACAAAGGGTCGCGAATTGCGAAATGTAAAAACCGATTTCGCAACCGGTAAAACATACCAATTGAATTTAAGCGATTATGCCAAAGGCGTTTACTTTATCGAACTGCTTAGCAACGATAAAGTGTTTAAAACAAAGTTGGTGATACTTTAATCGGTTTATTGTTTATTCGTGTTTGCCATAACCTAATAGGTTTTTAAAAACCTATTAGGTTTTTTTGTGCGGTTAAGTGCCACAAGCAATTATACTATTTTCATACACAGGAGTTTTTTGTCCTCCCAGCTATTGATTTTACCTGTTCGGCAACATTTTATTGAAAACAACAATTAATACATCTTTCTTGGTAAGAGATTTGCGTTGTTTATAACACGTCAATTTTGTGAGCAGTCTAAACTTACTGCCAATATCACAGATAACCCATTCTTTATTTCAACTAAAATAAAGTTTATAATAAGACAAGTAATATGAAACTACCATTACAAATTGGAAATCTTAAGTCAATACTTTTAATCGCACAGTTGATGCTTTACGGTTTTGCTTTTTCACAAACAGATCCTGTTTCCACTATTCCTCAAAATACTTTTTCATCACCAACAAAAATATTTTCATCAAAAAAAACGGAAAACGAAAACTCAGATATTTTTGGAACAGACACACATTTTGTAGAGAACATTGGTGAGTATGGCGATACTGTTAATTCATTCGGACGAATGGGAAAAATAAAATACGGATATGAAGGGTTTTTAATGCCGGTTTTATTTACAAATAAAGGTCTCATTTACCTGCAACGAAAAGTGAAAATGCCTTCGGAAGAAGAAAAAGAAGGGATGATAAAAAGGGGAATGACACCAGAACAAATTGCTGCAAAAAATAAAATTACCGACCGTACCATTACTATGGAATGGTTAAAAGCAAATCCAAATGTTGAAGTTATTGCAGAAGACGTTTGTGAGAGTTACAATACTTACGGAATGGTGCCTGATAAAGCCCAAACATTTAAAAAAATAGTTTACAAAGAATTATATCCCGGCATTGATGTGGAATATTACTTTACTTCTAATAGTAAGAAAGGATTTGAATATAACATCATTGTAAAACCCGGAGCAGATGTGAGTGTTATAAAAATGCAATATGGTGGTGATGTAAAATCATTAAGAACTGACAGAAGCGGTAACCTGCTCGCAAAATCTTCTCTCGGAACTATGACGGAAACTTTGCCGTTGAGTTTTTATAGTGATGAAAAAGAAAACCGGATGGTTACTTCCTTTTCGGTAATTAAAAACACAGTTTCGTTTTCCACTCCTTTAAATTATGATAAGAACCGCACTTTAATTATTGATCCTTTTGTAACCGGCACTGCAAACTTAACCGGACCCAATGCAGGAAAAGCAAAAGATGTTGATTTTGATTATGCAGGCAATGTGTATGTAACCGGAGGTGGTGATTTGAATAGTCATAAATTGGCGAAATATAATTCAGCAGGTGTGTTGCAATGGACTTATTCAGGCGTTCAGGCAGTTCCATCGTGGAATTTCGGGCCTTATTACGGAGGATGGGTTGTAGAGAAAACAACAGGAAATATTTATCTCGGCCAGGGATTTAATTTTACCACCGGGTTTATCATCGTAAGAATAAATACCACAGGATTGTATGATAATTACATTACAACAGGCAATCCGAATTTCAGGGAGAACTGGAAAATGTATTGGAGCTGCAACAGCGGTTCACCACAAATAATAATTGCCGGTGGAGGAACAAATTCAAATATTAATTTGGGTATTTGCTCTCCTCCGTCAACCGTTCTTTCTGCAATTAATATCACCAACATTCCTGCCATCGCATTTCAGGATATGGCCGATATGGTTATTGACCAGGTTACCAATAGCATGTACACTATCTATGCTTCCGGTTCGGTGCCTGCACTAAATAACAGCATTTACAAAAACAACTCACCATATAGCAGCGCTTCGATAGCATGGAATGTTCCTTCAGGATATACACCTTTGCAGGAAGCCAACAACAGGCCTTACTTATCCATTTCATTAGTTGATAATTCAACTAATATATTGGCCATAAATTCCTCGTACTTGTTTTATTGGGATGGGAAAAATTTAAAAGCATTTAATAAAACTACTGGTGGATTGGTTGGTACTCCCCTGACTATTGCAACAAATACTAATTTAATGCAGGGTGGAATTATTGCTGATGCATGTAACAATATTTTTGTAGGCTCTACCAATGGAACAATCAAAGTTTATAATTTCAACGGTTCTGTTTTTGATGATGCTGCTCAACCTGATATAAGTATTCCGGGTTTTACTACTAATTCAGTTTACGATTTAGCTTATAATGAAACACAAAAAATTTTGTATGCAAGCGGTAACGGATTTGTTTCTTCTTTTGATGTTTCGTCTTATGGTTGTGCAAACACTTCGTTTGCATTGACTGTAAATCCTAATTGTGCTACCGCAAGTGCTTCGACAGTTATCAGCCCTGCACCTCCTGTTGGTTCTACTGTAACTTATGTATTATACGTTGGTGCCACACAAATTGCAAGCAATACAACAGGAACTTTTACTGCATTGAGTCCGAATACAAATTATACAATCGTTGCCACAGTAAACATGTCTTGCAGCGGTGTACAAACTACCACTAACTTTACTTTACCAGGGCCAATTCTTAATGCAGTAAAAACTGATGCAAATTGCGGAAGCAACAATGGAACCATTACAGCAGCCGGTTCGGGAGGAGTTGCTCCATACACTTACAGTTTAGATGGAGTTACTTTTGTAAGCAGCGGAACTTTTACTTCGCTTGCAGGAGGTTTATATACGGTAACAGTTAAAGATGTAAACGGATGTAAAACAACAACATTAATGAACATCCTTAACACTAACGGTCCTGTTGTTTCATTTACTCAAACCGATGCAACCTGTGGCAGCAGTACAGGAACAATAACTGTTACAGCAGCAACACTGAATCCTCCATTGCAATACAGCCTTAACGGAACAACTTATCAAAGCAGTAATTTTTTTACCGGACTCCTTCCAGGTAATTATACTTTGACTGTTAAAGACACTACCGGTTGTACCAATGTTGTGAGTGTAACAATAAATTCAGGGCCTGCATCCACGCTTACCGCTATACCTGCATCTGCAACTTGTGGCCAAGCTAATGGAACTATTACTGCTTTCGGTTCAGGTGGAACTGCACCGTTACAGTATAGCATCAACGGAAATAATTTTCAAAGCAGCAATGTTTTTACGGGAGTAAGTCCGGGTGTTTATACAGTAACAATGTTAGATGCAAACGGATGTGTAAAAACAGCTAATGTTACTGTTACGAATACAGGAGGACCTTCAGTTACTGCAACTTCAACTTCAGCAGCATGCAGTAATACTAATGGTAGCATTACCGCTAACGGAACAGCGGGTGTTGCACCATTGCAATACAGCATTAACGGAACGACTTTTCAAAACAGCAATGTATTTACAGGCCTCGCTGCCGGAGCCTATACGGTAACAGTTAAAGATGCTAACGGTTGTATCAATACAGTCAACATAACTGTAAACAGTACAACAGGACCATCAGTAACTGCAGTAGCTGTCGCATCATCCTGTGCCTCAAACAGTGGAAGCATTACTGCCACAGGCACAGGTGGTGTGGCGCCACTCACTTATAGTTTAAATGGTGTTACTTTTCAATCGAGCACTCTTTTTACAGCACTTGCAGCAGGCAGTTATGTTGTACTCGTAAAAGATTTAAGCGGATGTATTAACGCATTTCCTATTACAGTTCCAAATAGCACAGCTCCTTCAATAACTGTAGCATCAACACCGGCTTCATGTAATTTAAATGACGGTATAATTACGTCAACAGGTTTAGGAGGCACAGCGCCATTGCAATACAGCATTAACGGAACTACATTTCAGGCAAGCAATATATTTTCAGGATTGGCAATAGGAACCTATACGGTTACAGTTAAAGATGTAAATGGTTGTACAAGTTCGGCAAGCATTGGCGTGAGCAGTGTAACAGGATTAACTTTAGCAGTAGGTACAATATCTTCCAATTGCACCATAAGCAATGGCGGAAGTATAACTGCAACAGCAACAGGAAATAATCCACCGTTGCAATACAGCATCAACGGAACAACGTATCAGGCAAGCAACGTATTTACCGGATTGAGTGCAGGAAATTATACTGTTTATGTGAAAGACGCACTCGGTTGCATTCTTTCAAAAAGTGCAACTATTTCTTCCGCATTCGCGCCTGTTGTTGTAGCTACTGCAACCAATTCAAGTTGTAACAGCAACACAGGCACTATAACAGCTTCTGGTTCAGGAGGAACAGGTGCGTTGCTATACAGCATTAACGGAACTACTTTTCAAAGCAATACTTTCTTTAATAACGTATCACCTGGCACATATACCGTCACAGTGCAGGATGCAAGTGGATGCACAGCGACTACAGTAGTTACAATTATTAATGTGGGAGCGGGTCCGGGTATTTCAACTTTTACTGTTGTTGTAAAGGGAACGTATCCATGTAATGGAAGTTTAGGAAAAATAACCAATCCTAAAGTTAATGGAGCCACCTGCAATTCATGTACATATAGTTTAAACGGTGCTCCCTTTATACCCAACAGTACACAACTGTATTTAAATCTGAGTGCAGGTAATTATACAGTCACAGCAATGGATGCCAATGGATGTACGAAGGCGATTAGTGTTACACTGGGAGTTGCCGCTAATTCAACTGCTACCGCAGTGGTAACAGCAAGTCCCTGTGGAGCAAATTCCGGAAGTATCACTATAACAGGCATAGGACCAAATACACCTTACCATGCAAGCATTACAGGTTTAGCGGGACCCTGGTTTAATTTTAACACAACTAAAACTTTTTCAGGTTTGGCTCCCGGCACATACACCATTACAATGGCTGATGACGAAAGTTTTGACCCCGGACCACCATTAGACCCGGGTGGTTGTATTACAACGCTTACTGTGATAGTTCCTTCAATTGGCGGACCTGCATTGGCTCTTTCAAAAACAGATGGCACTTGTAATTTAAGTAATGGTACAATAACAGCAACAGGAAGCGGTGGAACAGCACCACTTACTTATAGCATTGATGGAATAACTTTTCAAAGCAGCGGAATTTTTACCGGGCTTGCTGCCGGAACCTATACGGTATCTGTTATGGATGCAACAGGATGTATCAATTCTTCAACAATAACTATTAGCAGCCCTGGCGTGCCGAGTGTTACTACAGCAACAACAGGCTCAACATGCAGTTCCAATAATGGAATCATTACAGCATTTGGTAATGGCGGAGTAGCACCACTTACTTACAGTGTTAATGGAATACTCTTTCAAACAGGCAATGCGTTTTCAAATCTTGCTCCGGGTAACTACACTGTTTACGTGAAAGATGTAAACGGGTGTTATAGCACTATATCGGCAACCGTTGCCAATACGCCAAGACCGCAAATATCGGCATACTCAGTGCCTGCGTCTTGCAATAACAATAATGGCTCATTGGTTGCTATTGGTACCGGTATTTACACGCCTTTACAATTCAGTATTGATGGCATTACTTTCCAAAGCAATAATGTTTTTACGGGACTTGCTGCCGGAGCCTATACAGTAACAGTTATGGATGCCACAGGTTGTACCAATACAACTGGCATTACGCTTGGCAATTTGGGTGGCCCCTTATTGACTGCTACAGCGACTGCTACAACATGCAACGGAACCAATGGAACTATAACAGCAACCGGCTCAGGCGGCTCAGGAACATTACAATACAGCATAAACGGAATCAATTTTCAGACGAGCAATATTTTTACAGGAGTTGCAGCGGGCACCTATACTGTAACGGTTAATGATGCAAACGGATGCTTGAATACGAAAACAATTTTAGTGGGTAATGTTATTGGCCCGCAGGTGCTCAATGCAACTGTTGTAAATTCTAAGTGCGGAAATAGTAACGGCAGCATCACAGCAGCAGGCAGCGGTGGTGTTGCTCCATTGCAATATTCTATTAACGGGACCACATTCCAGGCAAGCACACTTTTTACTTTATTGCCGGCTGCAACCTATACGGTAACTGTGAGGGATGCTAATGCATGCACTAAAACTTTAAATGTTATTGTTCAGAATTTGGCCGGGCCCGCATTATCTACCACAGCAACAAATGCTTCCTGTTATAAAAATGATGGAACTATTACTGCACTTGCAACGGGCGGCAGCGTACTTCTTACTTACAGTAAAAACGGAATTACTTACCAGGCAAGCAATGTTTTTACAAATCTTGCCATTGGAACCTATACCATAACAGTTAAAGATGCAAACAGTTGTTTAAGTACATCTACTGCAACGGTTAGTCCGCTTGCTCCTCCATCAGTAACAGCAACAATTTCTTCATTTCCATGCGGAGCAACAATAACAGTAGTGGCATCTGGTGTATCACAGTTTCTTTACAGTTTGGATAGTGTAACCTGGCAAAGCAGTAATATTTTTACATGCATTGCTCCGGGTACTTATTCCATTTATGTAAAAGATGCTAACGGATGCATTAGTAAAATTGTGATGGCATTAGGAATTCCTTTACCTATTTCGGTAATCAACTTTGACGCATTTAAGAATAACAATGTGGTTGATTTAAAATGGACTACTGCAACAGAAATAAATAACGACTATTTTACAATTGAAAAATCAAAAGACGGAATTCACTTTGCATCAATAACAACAGTTGACGGTGCAGGCAACAGCAGCACTACTTTAAACTATGCAACAACAGATGAACAACCGTATAGCGGCATAAATTACTATCGCTTAAAGCAAACCGATTTTAATGGAATGTTTACATATTCGAAAACAGTGAGTGTTAATTTTAAGAATGATAATGCTCTGTTTATTTTTCCGAATCCTGTTGACAATGATATGTTTATTTATACCGGCCAGATCATTAATCAAATCAGCATTATTGATGTTACAGGCCGGGCTGTTGGTCAGTGGACAGGCGACTTCACTAACAAAATCAAACTTGATTTATCTGGAATTGCAGCGGGATGTTATTCGTTAAAAACATTAAATAATATGGGCGAAGAAAAATTGCAGGTTTTTATTAAACATTAGAATTTATCTGCAACTGATTTAATTCCTCTAAAAGAAAATCAATACGCCTGTTGTGCCATAATAATCTGAAAAATCAAATCAGTTATATGTACAATTCATTGTCATTTGCAAGAGATACTTTTTAATTACTCCTCTAAAATTTCTCATTACTATTTTCTTAAATGCTCTTTCAGGATTATCAATCTTTTTGAATTGTTTTTTATCCAATTTGCACTTAACTTCAATATTTTATACCTTAGCCTACAAAATAAGGTTTTTTACCTAAATATTTGATGACATTTCGATTATCAGCAATTTTAGTTTTATCAGTTTTTGCGCTTTGCTTAAAGTGCCCTGCTGCAACTTTTGAATCATTTCATAATCGCTCATATTCACTCATTAATGAACCTGATACTGTAACTGTAGATACTGTAACTGCCGACACCATAATTAAAAGCTTTAAAATTGAATCAGACTTTAATAGTAAATATTTATGGCATGGCGTTGATTTACAGGATGCGCTTACCTGGAACCCTAACGTTACTTATACCTGCAAAAATTTTAGTGTAAATGTTTGGGCAAATCTTCCTGTTCATTATTATAATATTGAAGATAAGGAGGAGCAGGATTTTAAAGAGATTGATATCAATTTAAATTATGAAATTGAAAAAGAGGTTTCATATACCATGATAACCCATTCAGCTCAGATTTATTCTCCATTGGGACAAGGCGATTGGTATTGGGGTTTGATTAATGTGTTCCAGGGTTTTTACAAAGGTGATATTGGCGTTTACATCAATCCTGAAATAAATTATTATCCGTTTAAAGGCGGAATGTTTTTTGAAACGGGATTAAATTACAATCACGAAAGTGATAAGTCAAAAGTTGATGTTTATCTTGCCCACTCCACAGCCAATAAAGTTTTTACAGAATATAATGTTAGCGGCAACGAACAGGGAACTTATAGCAGGCCTTTTCAAACCATAAAATTTGATGTGAGCTATCAATATAATCTGAAGTCGGTTTTTCTGCGGCCTCATTTTACATATTTCCATTTGCTAAACTATGCTGATGTATTGGGATACAAAAACAATTTTTCATTTGGAATGGCCATTGGGCTTAAGTAAACTGTAAGAAGTATTCAAGAGAAAATAAAAATGCCTTCCGAAAAAAATTTCAGAAGGCATTTTATTTTGCCAAGAGCCAAAGGCTAACAGCTAAAAGCCTAATAATAAGTCAATCTTATCACCTTAGCAATATACTTACAGAAACGAATTACCTGGCGGCTGTAACCATATTCATTATCATACCAAACATATAGAATCAAATTCTTTCCGTCTTTAGAAACAATGGTTGCAGGTGAATCAACTATAGATGCACTTGGATTACCCACCAAATCAGTTGAAACCAATTCATTCGAATTTGAGTAGTGAATCTGCTCCACCAGATCACCCTTTAACGCTGCATCTTTCAATAAATCATTGGCTTCATCACGTGTAATGTTTTTACTTACCGAAAGATTTAAAATTGCAAGAGATACATCAGGGGTTGGAACACGAACTGCATTACCGGTCATTTTGCCTGCAAGGTGTGGCAATGCTTTGCTAACCGCTTTATCAGCGCCCGTTTCTGTTATTACCATGTTCAAAGCAGCACTGCGACCTCTGCGATATTTTTTATGATAATTGTCCAACAGGTTTTGATCATTTGTATAAGAGTGAATAGTTTCCACATGTCCGCGATCAATTCCGAAAGCTTTATCAACTACAGCTAACACCGGAACAATTGCATTGGTGGTGCATGATGCTGCCGAAAATATTTGCTCATTATCTGCACACATGTTTTGATTAATTCCGTAAACAACATTTGGAATATCACCCTGTGCAGGGGCCGTCAATAAAACCTTACTAACACCCTTGGCTTTCAAATGCTTGCCAAGCTCTTCGCGGTTGCGGGCAATACCTGTATTATCTATAACCAAAGCATCATTAATTCCGTAGGCAGTATAGTCAATATCTTCAGGATTTTTTGCTGAAATCATGTGAACAGTGTGCCCGTTTATTATCAAAGCCCTGTTGGCCAAATCTTCAATCACAGTGCCGGGAAATTTACCATGCACAGAATCCTGGCGTAGTAAATCAGCACGCTTGATTAAATCCTCATCACTCTTATCGCGTGTGACTATGGCACGTAAACGCAATTGTTCACCTTTACCTGCCTGGTTAATCAGTTCACGCGCCACTATGCGACCAATACGGCCAAAGCCATACAGCACAACATCTTTCGGTGCAATTTTATTTTTATCCTGGCCTACAAAACCTTTTAATTTATTGCCGACAAAATCAGCTACACTTTTAAAATTACTGCCTTCAGTAGCCCATTCATACGATAAGCGACCAATATCAATGCGTGCTGGTGCAAGATCCATCTTTACCATTTCGCTGGCGATTAAAAGGGAATCAATAACTGAAATTGGCTTTTTAACAATGTCTTTTGCGTAGTGATGCAGATTGATGATTTCGCTTGCGCTGCGATCAACAGCCTGGTTACGGAAAATGATTAATTCAACCGATTTGTCATAAAATAGAGTGCCCATGATCTGAATTAAATCAATGGCCGCTTTCTCTAATTTAATCCAGTCATGCAATTGTTCTTCATAGCCCTTGGCTGTAATGGCTCCGTTTGTTGTAGCTGTGCTCATAATAATTTTGAGTTTTGAATTTTGAGTTTTGAATTTCTATGCCGTATAAATTGACTTGTTAATTTCCTTTGCCAAACTTTCGGAAAGTTGAAGAAACTTTCCGAAAGTAGAGTTGTATAGAATCTTCCTTAGTAATCCTTATTCCATCTTTCCATATTCCTCAATTTCCATCTTCCCCTATTTCCATCATTCCACCTTTTTTCTTCGTGTAAATATTACAATATCTATTAAATAAAAAAAGTCCCTGATTGCGGGACTTTTCATTTAACCTAAATATGCTTTCAATAAGCGGCTGCGCGATTTATGGCGCAACCTGCGAATGGCTTTTTCTTTGATCTGTCGCACACGCTCGCGGGTTAAGTCAAACTTGGCACCTATTTCTTCAAGCGTTAGGCCATGCGGCATTCCTATTCCGAAAAATAATTTTATCACCTCGCGTTCACGCTCTGTTAAAGTATTTAATGAACGATCAATTTCCTTTTGCAATGATTCTGTCAGCAACATGCTGTCAGCACGAGGTGAATCAGAATTCTCAAGCACATCTAACAAGCTGTTGTCTTCACCCTGCACAAACGGTGCATCCATAGAAACATGCTTTCCCGATACTTTCATGGTATCAGAAATCTTTTCAGTTGGTATCTCCAGCAATTTTGCAATTTCATCAGCAGATGGCTCGCGCTCAAACTCCTGCTCCAACTTAGAATAAGCTTTACTGATTTTATTCAATGAACCTACCTGGTTAAGCGGAAGACGTACAATACGCGACTGCTCAGCCAAAGCCTGCAAAATAGATTGGCGAATCCACCACACAGCATAAGAGATAAATTTAAAACCACGGGTTTCATCAAAACGCTTTGCAGCCTTGATCAAACCAAGATTTCCTTCATTAATCAAATCGGGCAAACTCAAACCCTGGTTCTGATACTGCTTAGCCACAGAAACCACGAAACGCAGGTTAGCTTTGGTTAAACGGTCAAGAGCCGATTGATCACCCTCCCTTATTTTTCGCGCTAACCGAACCTCTTCCTCTGCTGTAATCAGTTCTTCACGGCCTATTTCCTGGAGATACTTTTCCAGCGACTGGCTTTCGCGATTGGTAATGGATTTGGTAATCTTTAATTGCCTCATGATTTATTTTTTAACTTATTATTTTTTTAAAAGGGGATTTTTTTTGAGCGTGCGAAAGTAGTACTTAAATATATTAGTAACAAGTGTTTCTGGTATCAGGTGTTGAGTGTTGGATATAGGGCTGTTTTCGCCTGTGTTTATGGGGGCTTGGGGTGTTTTGAGTAATTACTGATTTCATTGTATTTACAAATCTGTTTAAATGAACGTATGGCAGGGGGTTATATTTTTAGGGGTTGAAAGTATAAACCGGGCAAGCAATGGATATTATCTTCTTTATGGAATGAAGTGATTAAAGAAAGAAAAAAGTCAATTATTGAATTGTGATTTTTTTATTCGGATAGTCAATGCAGATTTTATGATTTAAAAGAAAATCTGCTCCAAGCATTCCATCAATATCAGGCAAAAATCCCTGCGAAATAAAATCATAAGCACAAATTCTATAATTATTTTTTCTGATGCCCAAACATTCAAAAATCTCAACGATGTATTCTGTTGCAACCAAAGACCCGTTTGCAGTCTCAAATTTTAATTCATCCGTTTTAATTATGCTACCGAATAATTCTGCTATTAATATTGATGATGAGTCTATAATAGTTGATGAAGCACCTGTATCGAGCAGTAATAATATTTCCTGATCATTGAGTGTGGCTTTCAAATAAATTAAGTTCGAAACCGGGTGAATTTCAAAAGAAAATTCCTTCATAATAAATACCTTTTATTATGATCAATTTCACCAGTAAAAGTAACAGCCGTTTTTGTAAAACCGTTTACAGAATTTTTTGCATTGCGTGCCAGATCTGATTTGGTCTTGTTATGATCTAAAACAAAACCTCCCGTAACTCTAATGTTTTCGAACGTTGGATTTCCTAATAAAACAAATTCATTAGGAAAAAGCTTTACAATTTTTTCTATAGGAAGAAATTCCTTTTCATTTTGCATGATGAATAATTTTTATGCAAATATAATGAGTTCTTAAAGAATTTGAGTTTGACTCAAAGGATTAAAAAAAACAGATTGCTAATCTGTTCAACATAAAAAACAAAAAAAGGCGGGTCCCCTTTACCTGACCCGCCCGTTGAAAAATATTACAACCCTTAAACTCTTACAAAATTTAAAATTGAGAATTAGAAATTAAGAATTAAGAACATTTGAATTTCGATTTAAGAACTTGAATCCATTCTAACATTCAATCATTCAAAACTCAAACTTATTTCCCTTCCAGCCCCACTCCATACCAAGCTCTCATTCCATTCGGATAAACTCCTTCTATCAAAACACCACCATCCTTTTTATCGTTCAACATATTTTCAACATCTGAAGTGTTGGTGATAGGCTGTTTATCAATTGATGTGATGATAAAGTTTTGACGTACACCTGCATTGCGTAATACGCCATTGCCTATGTTTGTAACCTTTGCACCATTCTCAATACCGAGGCTTGATTTATCTTCAGTTCCAAGCGGACTTATTTCTGCACCCAATACTTTTATGATTTCATTTTTTACCACGTTGGTATTACCGCTTTTATTTTTCAAAGTCACTGATGATTCCATTTCTTTTTCATCACGCAGGTAGCTCACTTTAATTTTATCACCGGGGCGGTGACGGCCAACCTGCTCAAGCAATGCCGGCCAGTCATTAATTGTTACACCATCAATTTTAGTGATCACATCTCCGTCCTTCAATCCTGCTTCTTTAGCTGCACCATCAGCAGTTACACGGTCAACATACACTCCCTGACTTTCTTTCAAATCTTTATCTTTGGCGAGGTCAGCATCAATCTGGCGGCCTTGTATGCCAATGTAAGCACGCTGCACTGTTCCGAATTCCATAAAATCATCCACTACCTTGCGAACAATATTTACAGGCACAGCAAACGAATAACCTGCATAACTTCCGGTGTTGGATGCAATAGCAGAGTTGATGCCAATCAGTTCACCATTGGTGTTTACTAATGCCCCACCGCTATTGCCGGGATTAACGGCAGCATCAGTTTGAATGAACGATTCTATCGGTGTAGCCTGCCCGTTATTACTTGCAAGAATGTTAATGTTGCGACCTTTGGCACTTATAATGCCTGCAGTAACTGTTGAGGTTAAGTCAAACGGATTACCGACTGCAAGCACCCACTGTCCTACTTTCACATCATCAGAATTTCCGATTGGTATAAATGGCAGGTTAGTTTCATCTATCTTGATGAGAGCTAAATCCGTTGAAGGATCAGTGCCTATTACTTTGCCCTGGTAACGTTTATTGTTGCTAAGTGTTACCTCCACTTTATCAGCATTATCAACCACATGATTGTTAGTTACAATATAACCATCATTACTGATAATCACACCTGAACCTGTAGCCGCCTGCGGCACATTGTAAGTTCTCCCCTGTCCAAAAAATGCATCAAATGGATTGTTGAAGCCAACTTGTGTAGTTGTAAAAAACTTTTTAATATGAACCACACCATGTACGGTGCGGTCAGCAGCTTCAGTAAAATCAACTGCACTTGCAGGCAATGCCCCACTTGTAAAATGGATTGGCGTTTTGTCGTTGGCAAGTGTGTAAACGGGTGAGTCATTGCCAAACTTGTTAAATAAATAAGCACCCGATACGCCCCCGATAGATGCTATTAAAAGAATTGCTCCGAATTTTTTAATTTGTTGTACCATGATTTAGAAGTTTTAAAATTTTCTTGAGTAATTAATTTTTTTCAAATTTATGTTTGTTGGATTTTTAATTTTTATGGCTTCAAAATTCTATCATTTTTATGAATCAAAAATGAAAACGTTCGTTAGCATTTTGTTAATCAATTTTTCTGTTCAATTCATAATTGACACATTCATCAACGCAAGCAATATTTAGATATTTTCGCACCCAAATTGTTTAACACGAGGTTAACTTTTGAAAAGGAAATCCAATTTATGCAAATCAATTTTTACAAATATCACGGAGCGGGAAATGATTTTATCATGATAGATAATCGTGATAAAAATCTTGAAACTTCTAATCGCAAACTTATTGAAAGGCTTTGCCATCGCAGGTTTGGTATTGGGGCTGACGGTTTGATTACGATTGAAAAAACCGATAAAGCAGATTTTGAAATGTTATATTATAATGCTGATGGCGGCTTAGGCAGCATGTGTGGTAATGGCGGGCGATGCACGGTTGCTCTTGCAAAACGTCTTGAAATTTTTGATTCAAAAACTTCTTTCGTTGCTTATGATGGAATTCATGATGCGACAATTTTAAATTATGATGACAAAAATTTTAATGCAGAAGTTTCATTGCAGATGAACGATGTGAATGATGTAGAAGTGAATGATGATTTTATTTTTCTCAACACAGGTTCGCCACACTATATTAAGTTTGTTCACACATTAAGTAATGTTGATGTTATTGCTGATGGAAGAAAAGTGAGATATAATGACCGTTTCAAATCAGAAGGAACCAACGTAAATTTTATTCAATACGAAGGCGGACGGTTAGTTGTTCGCACTTATGAGCGTGGTGTTGAAGATGAAACACTAAGTTGCGGTACAGGTGTTACCGCAGCAGCCATAGCTTATGCAGTCCATTTTAATAAAACAGGCAACATCGAAATCCCTGTAAAAACTCTTGGTGGTGATTTAAAAGTAAAACTGAATAATACAGGAAACCATTTTAAAGATATCTATTTGCAAGGTTCTGCAACATTCGTTTACAAAGGAGTTATTGAAATAAAATAAAGTAAGTCAATTACATATCATATAAATGTTTAGTGAACAATTTTACAACAGTGATTTATTTCACTGGGCAGTAATGCCCCTTCTGATTTACCTTTGCCGTGTGAGTGATGTTACCCTTGGCACGCTTCGCAATCTTTTTCTTTCAAAAAATTTAAAACAAATCGTTCCTGTTGTAGGTTTCTTTGAAGTAATGATATGGTTAGTTGCAGTCAGCCAGGTTTTAAAGCACATGGACAACTTTATGTGCTATGCCGGCTGGGGACTTGGCTACGCAACAGGTATCATTATCGGAATAAAAATTGATGAGCGCCTGGGTCTCGGTTTGCAGATGCTGCGAATCATCACTAATAAAGATTGTGATGAATTAGTTGAAGCGCTTAATAAAGAAGATCTGGGTGCCACTGTAATTGATGGAAAAGGTGCAAAAGGCCCCATCAAAATGGTTTACCTGATTATTAAAAGAACTGATTTTAAAAAAGTATCTACTTATATACAGTTGCATAATCCTGATGCATTTTACACCATCGAAGATGTAAAAGAGGCACGCAGAGGAGTCTTTCCAATGGCTGGCGGAAATCAAACTATGTTTTACCTGCGCAGATTACTTCCTCTTGCCAATAGATAATCTTAATTTTCAATCTGTATTTTCGCGGCCGCTCCCGATACCTATCGGGACAATAGCATATTTTAAAAATGACTTCACTCACAGTAGGTTTATCTCCTTGTCCCAATGATACGTTTATGTTTGATGCTATGCTGCATCAAAAAATTGATGTACAGGGATTTACATTTAGTTCGGTGATGAAGGATGTACAACAACTTAACCAGGATGCTTTTAATGGTGATCTTGACATAACTAAAATGAGCTTTTTTGCTTACGCCTCGGCCTCGGCCAACTATAAAATTTTAAACTCAGGAAGTGCATTAGGAAAGAGCTGTGGTCCTATTTTGATTTCAAAAAAGAAAATCAATGCAAACGATGATTTGAGTAAATTAAAAGTATGTATTCCCGGAGTTAATACAACAGCTAATTTATTGCTAAGTATTTTTTATCCTCAGATTACAAATAAAACTGAATTGGTTTTTTCAGAAATTGAAAACGCCTTGCTTCGCGATGAGTTTGACGCAGGATTAATTATTCACGAAAATCGTTTCACTTACCGGGCCAAAGGATTAAATAAGATTGTTGACCTGGGAGAACAATGGGAAACGCGAACTGGTTATCCTATTCCACTTGGATGTATTGCTGTAAAACGAACATTGCCCCAGGATGTTCAAATAAAGATTGATGCAATTATGAGAGAGAGTATTAAATATGCATTTTCAAACAGGGAAGATGTGATGGACTTTGTACGCAACAATGCACAGGAAATGGATGATGATGTAATGAAACAACATATAGCATTGTATGTAAATGAATTTTCTGTTGATTTGGGCAGTGAAGGCAAATCAGCAATTGCATTATTATTTGCAAAAGGAAAAGAAATTGGGCTGATTAAAAATGTGAGTGATGATATCTTTGTTTAATCTGAATTGGTTTATTAACTGTTAATTTAAAAAATAAAAACATGATCATAGTTACCGGTGCAGCAGGTTTTATTGGAAGCTGCCTTGTGAGCAAATTGAATAATGAAGGATATAATAATCTTTTGATAAGTGATGATTTCAGCAATGAAGAGAAGGATAAAAATTTAGATTCGAAAAAGTTTTCGCAAAAAGTACATCGCGATGATCTGATGAATTTTATAAAAGAAAATCACAACAGCATTGAATTTATTTTTCACATTGGCGCACGCACTGATACCACAGAATTTGATATGGAGATTTTCAATAAACTTAATCTGCATTACACCCAGGCATTGTGGAAATTATGTGTTGCGTTTCAAATTCCCCTGGTGTATGCATCATCAGCCGCAACGTATGGTGCAGGCGAATTTGGTTATGATGATAATGAACAACTCATTCCGAAATTAAAACCATTAAATCCTTATGGAGATTCAAAAAATGATTTTGATAAATGGGCTTTACTTCAAAAAGAACAACCACCATTTTGGGCCGGACTAAAATTTTTTAATGTTTACGGACCCAATGAATATCACAAAGGCCGCATGGCTTCAGTAATTTGGCATTCTTTTAATCAAATCAAAAAAAGCGGAAGGGTAAAATTATTCAAATCACATCGCGCTGAATATAAAGACGGAATGCAACTTCGCGATTTTGTTTATGTAAAAGATGTATGTGATGTTTGCATTTTCTTAATTAAAAACAAACCAAAGTCCTCCATTTACAATTTAGGAACAGGTACAGCGCGCGCATTTTTAGATCTTGCAACCGGAACATTTAATGCAATGAAAGTTCCCGTAACAATAGATTGGATTGACATACCCAAAGATATTCGCGATAAGTATCAATATTTCACCGAAGCAAAAATGGAAAAGCTTAGAAGTGCTGGCTACACTGAAAAGTTTTATTCGCTTGAGGAAGGGATTAATGATTATGTTCAAAATTATTTAGTTGATATGAGATACTATTAGATAGGAATTAAGAATTGAAAAAATATCTAACAACGAATTACGAATGCCAATAGCTATCGGGACAAATATGCGAATGTCACAAATCATAAACAGTTTGCTTCTCCCGATAGCTATCGGGATCACAATGACGGTCAACCTATAAATCGTACTTCGTAAATCGTAAATTTTAATTCGTACTTCGTAAATCATCCCGATAGCTATCGGGACGTAAATCAAAAAAAGTGCTTTCTTTCCCAAATTGCAAAATCAACATCGGTCTTAACATCATCAGTAAACGTGATGATGGTTTTCATAATATTGAAACAGTTTTTTACCCGGTCAATTGGTGCGATATTTCAGAGATCAACAAACGCTCTGATTTAAAAGAGGACAAGCTCACTTATATTAACGGTATTTCATTAATGCTAAGTGGGCGTGAAATTGAATGTAACCCTGAAAGTAATTTATGCTATAAAGCATTTCAATTATTAAAAACAGATTTTAATTTGGAAGATGTTGTTTTACATCTTCATAAAATAATTCCTGCCGGTGCCGGACTTGGCGGTGGCTCTGCTGATGCGGC
>JBDTRM010000009.1:0-4636 GCA_039931675.1 Bacteroidia bacterium
GTATTCCCAAACCATGAAGTTTGTGAATATAGTGCGCTGTCACCAATGGCAACCTGTCCGCTATTATTGTTATAATTAGTCATTGCAAAATTTCCTACTGCAATATTCCTGCTGCCTGTAGTATTTGTTCGCAACGCATTAGCACCCATAGCTATATTGGATGAACCTGTAGTATTTGCATACATTGAACTGTCGCCAATACCGATATTTAAACTCCCATTATTTTGTCTTGCCGCATTTGAACCTATTGCAATATTTCTCGTGCCGGCAACATTACTTCTCAAAGCAGCATGACCTATGGCTATTAAATTAGAAACAAAAGAGTTGTTGAATAATGCACTATCTCCTATAGCCACAATTGAACTTCCTGTCTGATTCTGGTGCAAAGCATTTGAACCCACTGCCACATTTTGTATTCCGGTAGTGTTTGAATTAAGCGATTCATATCCCATTGAAGTGTTATCGCTGCCTAAGTTCCAATATTGAGCTGATGTACCGAAAGCAGAATTTCTTATACCTGTTGTATTAGAGTACATGCTGAAAGCGCCATAAGCAGTGTTGTAATTTCCGGTTGTGTTATTTCGTAATGAAGAATATCCGCCTGCCGTAATATGAGTTGCGAGGGTATTGAATAATAAAGCATTGTCGCCCACTGCAGTGTTCCATCCTCCTGTTGTATTATTTCTGCCTGTTGACGAGCCGATGAATACATTTCCGTTTGCCGTATTATTTCGTCCTGCATCAATACCAATAATGGTTGTCCATGAACCTGTATTATTTATTCCTGCATTTTGCCCGATAACAGTATTGAACCAACTGTTGCTGTAATAAGATGTGCTGTCACCGATGGCGACATTTCCATAGCCACCAACATTGTTATTGAAACTTAGGTAACCTAAAGATGTATTGTGATTAATTTGGTCAATCAATCCCGCTTTTGCATTATTCACTTTGAAAGCCAATGGCTGATTGTCGGCAGTGCCCACAAAATTTATTGCCGGATTGGTTCCTGTATTACCGGGTAAGCCCCAGCCTGTGGAAGAGGTAAATAATGATTTCCATTGCGCACCATCATAATAATAAAATTGGTTGAGTGTGCCATCATAAACTAACAAGCCTGTTGCCGGCAATGAAATGCCTGTGCGTTGCCCTGTCGTCATTCTCGGCACCAGCAATCCCTTGTCGGTGCTTGTTAAATCAAGCAATGAGCTTGCATCGGGTGTTGGATTGTTGATGCCTACATTTTGTGAAAATGATTTTGTGCTCATAAGAATAAAGAGAAAAGTACAAGCGATAATGATTTTTGCGGAGAGTAAATTTTTGAGTCGCATGATACATGGTTTTATAGCATCAAATCTAAATCTCAAAAGAGTGAAATGAAATACCACAGATGAGGTATATTTTAACAGCCGGATTATCTCACCGTTGCACCGATAAAAAAATTTGTTGTTTGATTTCCCTTTCGGTTAAACCTGTTTCATAAACCACTTCCTGTAAATGAAATCCTCCTTGACTGTTCACTTCTTCTCCATCTCAACAATTTTCTTTTTCAATTCATCAACCATGAATTTTTTAATCATCAACGTAAACCATATAGGTTGTTTTCATTTTTTGGTTTATCCATCCGGTTATAACTGAATTCATTTGCTTTCCGGTTATTGTTTTATCACCAGCACATTAAAAGTAATGCTTGCAATCATGGCAGATACGTCTTCCGTATAAATGGTCCAGCTCGTTCCATTCCACCAAACACCAAATGCTTTATTCAGATAAGGACCATTAGCATCATATTCATGGGTTACAATTAAAATGTCATTCGGATTATTGGCAAAGGTGGTATTTGGAATAATGGTTTGGTTGGCATTAATATTACCGGCAACGGTAACATGTTTAAATGCTGTGCGGTTGGCGCCCGAAACTTTAATAGGTCCATTTTCCAATTCAAGGGCATTCACAGTTCCATTGGAAACAACATGGAGTTTTGAAAGAGGTGAATTTATTCCTATCCCTACATTTACGGCATTAGCGCCTGTGCCGCCAAGAACCAAACTATTGCTGGCTCCAGCCTTTGCTGAATACCCTATGGCAGTTGCATTAGTAAGATTGTTGGACAACACACCTGCATTCTTGCCAACAGCAGTGTTATTATTTCCGGTTGTATTGGCGAATAGTGCAGTATCGCCAACAGCTACATTCGAACTGCCTGTTGTATTCTGATTCATAGCATTGGCGCCTACAGCAGTGTTTCCATTCCCTGTGGAGGTTTTCAACGCTTCTGCACCTGCTGCTGTATTATAGCTTCCGGTAGTGTTAATAATAAGTGAACTGGCGCCCACCGCAGTATTATACATCCCTGTAGTATTTGAGAAGAGACAGGAGGCTCCAAACGCACTATTACCTGTTCCGGTGGTATTTGCGGGTAGTGAAGTGTTTCCGGAAGCAGTATTGTATATACCGGTAGTATTTGCGGAAAGTGCATTAGCTCCTGATGCAGTATTTCCTGAGCCGGTCGTGTTGCTGAAAAGTGCATTAGCTCCTGATGCAGCGTTACCACTGCCAGTGGTATTAGCCTGTCCTGAATAACTGCCGATGAATGTGTTTGTTATTCCGGCTGTATTAACCTGCCCTGAACGATTTCCAACGAATGTGTTTGCAGTCCCGGTGGTATTGTCTCTTCCGGCATTATTACCAATAAAAGAATTATACAGTCCTGTTGTATTATTTCTTCCTGCAGATGAACCGATAAATACACTTCCATTTATGGTATTACTTCTTCCTGCATCAATGCCAATGATTGTTGTCCATGAACCTGTATTATTTATTCCTGCATTGGACCCTACAACCGTATTATACCAGGAATTTTGATTATAGGATGCGCTGTCTCCAATGGTTACATTGTTTGAACCGGTTGAGTTGCTGTAAAGCGAATATGCTCCCAGTGAATTGTTTCTGCCACCGGTGCTGTTTCCATACAATGAATGATAACCCACCGAAGTATTTTTTTCTCCCGAAGTATTTGAATAGGATGCATAGCTGCCGCAAGCTGTGTTATGATTTCCGGTTGTATTAGAATAGAGCGCTACCCGTCCTAATGCGGTATTACTGGTTCCGTCAGTATTTAATCCCAATGCATTTACACCAAGCGCTGAATTAAAGAAACCGGTGGTATTATATTGAAGTGAAAGCATTCCAACTGCAGTGTTAGATGTTCCTGTTGAATTTGAATAAAGAGCGTAAAAACCAACCGTGGTATTGTTTACACCGGAAGCATTATTCTTTAGCGTATTTCATCCAATCGCAGTCATGCTGCCTGAAGTAGTATTGCTGAATAAAGCGCTATCACCAATAGCAATGTTTGAACTGCCTGTTGTATTGCCTGCAAGGCTTAAGAGTCCGAGGGAAGTGTTATGATTAATATGGTCTATTCTTCCTGAATTCGTATTATTCACCCTGAAGCTTAAAGGCTGATTATCGGCAGTGCCAACAAAATTTATTGCCGGATTGGTTCCTGTATTGCCGGGCAAACCCCAGCCGGCTGATGAAGTAAATATTGATTTCCATTGTGTGCCATCGAAATAATAAAATGTATTAAGTGTGGCATCATAAACTAACAAGCCCGTTGCAGGCAGCGAAATGCCTGTGCGTTGCGCTGTGGTCATTCTCGGCACCAGCAATCCCTTGTCGGTGCTTGTTAAATCAAGCAATGAGCTTGCATCGGGTGTTGGATTATTGATGCCTACATTTTGTGAAAATGATTTTGTGCTTATAAGAGTAAAGAGAAAAGTACAAGCGATAATGATTTTTGCGGAGAGAAAATTTTTGTGTCGCATGATACATGGTTTTATAACATCAAATCTAAGTTGCAACTGCATCAAATAAAATACCACAGATGTGGTATATTTTTAAAGATTGGATTATATCATCTATGCACCGATAAAAAAATATGCTGCTTGATTTCTCTTTCGGTTAAACCTGTTTCATACACCACTTCCTTTAAATGAAATCCTCCTGATAACAAGCTGAAAATCTTTTTCCTGATTTCATTTGTTTCATGCTTTACATATTGCTCGTAAAATAATGTGATAATGTTCAGTGGTAAAAAAGATAAATTTTCAAAGCAATCTTTTATTCCATTTTCCAAAGTTGTTTGAGTTGCATATTTTTCGACATAACCGCTTGCACCTGCTATGAGGCAATTAAAAATTAAATCGGGTTGGATAAATTCACATGATAAAATAATTTTTGCAGGTGTTTTCTTTTTTAAATCCTTAATAAAAGCAGTTATATCGCAAGGGAGATTAATGTTTAATAAAATTATATCTGTTTTAAATGAAGCAACTTCTTCGAGAAATGAAGGATGATAAATAAAGGAAGCAGTCAATTCTATTACGGATGAATCTTTCATTCGCCTTTGAAGCAAGGTTGTTGCATCCTTGCTTCTTTCGATGATAACTAACTTTATTTTGTTTTCCATTTGTAATATAAATTTTTTCTGAGGCTTTGCTTGTGGTTGGTGTTTTTTCACCAGCCACTTAACAGCACCTCCCGATGGTTGGTGAAAAAAACACCAACCATACGTATGATGTCACTTTGCTTCTGAAAACCCCGACCCTAAAGGGAGTCCTTCCGTTACGCT
>JBDTRM010000010.1:0-28932 GCA_039931675.1 Bacteroidia bacterium
ATCGGATTTTCAAATCAAATTGTAAATGTTCCTGATAACACTGGGCATAACATAAAATTATTTATTGAGCCTGATACACTGCCTCACATTTTAAAGGCGCAGTTTGTTGCATCAGGCAAAGCCGTGATAACGTTTACTGCGCCAGTTAAAAATTTTCAGTTCAGACTTTTGCCTGCTGCTTCAACAGATTTAAAAGATTTATTGTTCGAGAAGAGTGTGACGTATGATACCGTTTTTGTGTATTGCACTGATACGCTTGTTGATTCTTTACATGCAGTTATTTTAAACGGAACCACGGTTGTTGATACTATTCATGTAAATCTGAAACCCAGAATTTCAACAAGAGGTAGAGGAGATATATTAACTAATACTATATTAATGAATGCAAATCTTGCCGGTGATGTGCTCGAAATGCCGGCTCGGTTAATTCTTCGTTTTTCCTCACCGGTTAAGTCATTTGATGCCTCACAATTCAAACTCACAAAAGATTCTGTTACTATTGTTCCATTCACTGCCGAACCAATTGATTCCTTAAAGAAAAATTATCACATCATTTTTAAGGCAGAAGAAAATAAGCAGTATCGTTTATTGATTCCATCAAATTCAATAACCGATATTTTCAATCATCATAATGATACTATAAATATAACTTTCAGAACGCGTGAAGAACGAGAATATGCAAATGTGATTTTAAACTTTACAACGGCAGCTTATGATTTTAATTACATCATTCAATTGCTCACTGAGAATGATGCAGTGGTTAAAGAAGTAACCATTACAAAAAGCCAGAAAATTAATTTTGAATATGTACTTCCAGGGAAGTATAAAATACGCATTATAGATGATGAGAACAGAAATGGTAAATGGGACACCGGAAACTATTGGCGCAGAGTGCAGCCCGAAAATGTTTTTTATTATCCTGAAATTATCAGCACACGTTCAAACTGGGATGTGGATTTGAACTGGATATTGAAATAAAGATTATTCGTTTTCCGTTTAAGTGGCACAATTATTTAGCAGATAAATGTTGCAGATATAATAATCAAATGCCACGAAAAATTTTTGCTTTTATATTTTTCCTTCAGCCACTATTAAGTGCTGCCCAAGCGGATTTTGGTATAAAAGCAGGTGGAAATGCTTATATAATTTCTTCATCACTTCCGTCAACTTATACCTTTCACTGGCAAGCAGGATTTTTTTCTAAAGCAAATATTAACGATAAATTTGCTTTGCAACCTGAGTTGCTTTATACTATTAAAGGCAGCCATGTAACACTTAATAATACTACAATAAACATTAAACTTAATTATGTGGAATTACCTCTTGTGGCCAGCTATAAGTTTTATAAAAAGATGTTTGCAGAGGCTGGATTTGATATTTCCTACTTAGCAAAAGTTCAGAAAACTAATTCGACCGACACTTTATTAAAACCATCTGCCTTTTCACCATTCAGTTTTGGCTTGTTATTCGGAACAGGAATTGAACTGAAAAGTTTTGATATCACTTTACGTTATGATCTTGGATTGACCAAACTCATTCTTGAATCTGATCCGGCCAATGAAAATAATCCGCTGGTTAATTCACACAATCGCGGATTTCAGATTTCAATTGGATTTGTTTTGTAAAAAATAATCAGGAAAATTTTCCATAGCCTTATATTGCTTGCTGACTATGCATGGTTGGCGTCCCCGCCAACCATCACCCATATCACCTTTTATCCATGGTTGGCGTCCTCGCCAACCATTAATAAAACTTTTTCAAAATTTTTCTTGGACGATAACTTTATTAGTATTTACTTTGCATCACAAAGTACTTTTAATTACAACTAAAAATGAATTCAGAACAGGAACAACTTAAAGCCATAAGCGACATTCGTAACATGATGGAGCGTTCATCGCGTTTCATTTCATTAAGCGGATTGTCGGGCGTATTTGCAGGATGTTATGCACTTGCAGGGGCAACCGCTGCTTACTTTTATGTAGGATTAGAGTTTCGAACCTCGCGTTATTGGGACGCAGCGCGCGACTCATTAGGCAATATCAACATCAATTGGTACACTTTCTTTTTTGCGAATGCATTTACAGTGCTTGCTCTTTCATTAATAACAGCTTTTATTTTTACTTACCGCAAAGCAAAAAAACAAGGTGCAGCTATCTGGGATAAAACAGCTAAACGATTAATGGTTAACATGGCTATTCCATTAATTGCCGGTGGAGTTTATATTTTGATAATTTTTTTACGTTATCATTTTGTTGAATTAGTTGCCCCAAGCATGTTAGTGTTTTACGGTTTGGCACTGCTCAACGCAAGCAAATATACATTAAATGAAATCCGATACCTCGGCATTTCAGAAATCGCACTTGGTTTAATTGCATGTGTAGATATCGGTCACGGATTATTTTATTGGGCAATAGGGTTTGGAATTTTGCATATTGTTTATGGCGGGATGATGTGGTATAAATATGAGAGAGTTTAAGGAGGCCTTATGATTGACAAATTAAATAAGGCTTTTGAAAACCGTGTGCGGCTTGGCATTATGAGCGTGCTCATGGTGAATGAGGAAGTGGATTTCAATTCGCTTAAGGAGATGCTGGATGTGAGTGACGGAAATCTTGCAAGTCATTTAAGTGCGCTGGAAAATTTAAAATATATTGATGTAGAGAAAAAATTTATCGGCAAAAAACCGAACACAACTTATGGAGTAACACGTATCGGAAAAAAAGCTTTCAATGAACATATTGATGCATTAGAAGAATTGATAAAAAGAAAATAAAAACCATTTATGGTTTGCTAGATGTGGGTAGGTTGGGGGCGACTTGCAGTCGCACCCGACTGAGATTCGGACTTGCAGTCCGCATAACGAAAACAATAATCTTTAAACAAATAACAAAATGAAAAAGCTCAATTGGTTTAAAAAAGCGGGGCTTATTTATTATCCCACCTCTATCATTGGAGCAGTTATGGTTGTATGTACATTAATATTTTGTGCAACTGTTTTCTTTGCTGTCGACCGTCATGCACATTCAGTGAGTGATGAACTGTATGCCATCTTCCCATACTTCGTTTCGGCATTTACAGTTTTGTTTTGGATTGCATCAAACACTACGGCAGAAGTTAAGCAAGCTTAGAAGTTGCAACAGGGTGGTTGGGTGCGACTTGCAGTCGCACCCTACTGAGCTTCGGACTTGCAGTCCGCCTGACGAAAAAATAAAACAAACACAATACGGAGCCAACAACTCCGTTTAAATTTGAACTTACACTTTGAATTACAAAGTACTCTGAATAAAATAAAAATCATGTTAGCAGCATCAGCTTTAAAAAAGGAGTTTCGATTGGGTAAAATTATTACAATTACAAATATTGTTATTGGTATAATTTCATGCCTACCTGCATTACTGTGTTTTATTTTAATGTTGGATGCACTTTTTCTAAATGGTGAAGCTGGCTCAGATACCTGGGGTGAAATTTCTTCAAGCTGGCAAGACACATTGTTTTTGAGCTTTGCTTCACTGCTGCTTATTGCATTTTACAGAAGCATTTTTCTCAACCCGTTTTTATTCGGGTTCAAAAAACAAATAAAAAGCGAGCGATTGAAATACTGGATGACAGTAATTCTGATTAACCTTCTGACAATTATATTTTTCCTAATCGTTTTCGGGAAATATTTTATTCCATCTTCATTTTACATTAAAGATGCTTTTCTATTTCTATTTCGCTTATTTATTTATTCTCCTATTATCCAATTGCTGATTGCAGCAATCGGCTACTACTATAACACATTACAAAAACCTGATAACTCCATTCCAAATGAAAACTAAATCGCAACTCAACTCATTAAGACAATGGATAATTGTCTTCATCGTATTACTCATACTAAGTGGAGTAACTGCATTTCCAATTCAAACAGAAATCAATTTGATGATGCAATACAAAAATTTATTTCCTGAATTTATGATGCAGTGGTTGGAGAAAATAAATACAGGTGTTAATGACATCTATTCAAAATATCCCTTCATCGCTTATGGTACAGACTGGCTTGCCTTTGCGCACATCGTGATTGGTATCGCATTCATCGGTCCGTTGCGGGACCCCGTAAAAAATATCTGGGTAATTGAATTCGGAATGATTGCATGTGTTGCAGTAATTCCACTCGCACTCATAGCAGGACCGATACGCGGAATTCCTTTCTGGTGGAGTTTGATTGATTGCAGCTTCGGTGTATTCGGAATTATTCCATTGTGAATTGTGAGAAGAAAAATTCTCAGGATGAAAGAAGAAGTTGTGATTTGGTGAAAAGAGAAATTAGCAATTGGCAATTGGCAAAAAAACAACAGTACTGTCATCCTGAGCAAAGCGAAGGAACTTTCATCACGGGTAGTAATTACTTCATTAGAAGAAAGATGTTTCGTTTCACTCAACAGGACAAAGACTTTTAAAATAAATCATTAAACTAAAATATCACTATGAAAAAAAACGATTGGATTTTATTGGCATCAGTAGCTGTTTACAGTTACTTGTTTTATGCCCAGGATTATGGCATCAACTTTTTGTTGTTTACAATTTTCATTATAACAATGCTTTTTGTCAAAGACAAAAATGTTGTTTACAGTAAATCTTGGATTGTTGCTGCAACGGGGAGCATTGCATCAGCCCTCGCAGTTTTCGTTTACGGAAATTATCTAAGTTTTCTCGCAAATGTTATTTCACTGAGCATACTTTCAGCATTAAGTTTCAGTTATACTACTTCGGTTTTATTTGCACTGCTTTTTTCATGGTACAGTTATGTCAGTTCCATAGTTTTTATGGTGATAGATTATCTCGAACGCAAAAAGAAAAAATTGGAAACGTCAAATCCCTTTTCAGTAAAGCTGATTTTGTTTTTGATTCCATTCATTGTGGTGTTGATATTTTTCTTTCTCTATAAATCATCCAATCCCTTATTCAACAACTTCACAAAAAATATAAATCTTGATTGGATTTCATGGAACTGGATACGCTTTACGTTTGTTGGATTCCTGATACTTTATGGATTTTTCTATCATCGTGTAATTGGTATTTTTAAAAACGCAGATGAGTTTGCTTCAAACGATTTGAACAAAGAAAAAAGTGAATACAAAAGTTGGTTCGGAATATCATTCACACAACACCATGAAAATTTATCAGGCATCATTCTCTTCTCTTTACTCAACGTTTTATTGCTAACTGTAAATCTTCTTGACGGCTTTTATTTATGGGGAACAGGTGGCTTACCGGTTGGAATGAACTACACAGACTTTGTTCACCAGGGAACGGGAACGCTCATTACTTCAATCATTTTTGCAATCTTGATTATCCTGTTTTATTTCCGTAGTGCGCTTAACTTTTTTGAAAAAAATAAAATCATCCGGCTGCTCGCATACTTATGGATTGCACAAAATATTTTCATGATTGTTTCAACTGCATATCGCAACAATCTATATATCGAAGATTATTTTCTCACTTACAAACGTATTGGCGTGTATGTGTATTTGCTTTTGTCTGTTATCGGTTTGGTTACAACATTTATCAAAATCAAAAATATAAAGAGCAATTGGTTTTTGTTTCGTGTTAACTCCTGGTTATTTTATGCAGTGCTTGTTATCAGTACCTTTTTCAGATGGGACAGCATCATCACCAAATACAATATTAAAAGCGCTGAAGAAAAGCGCAGACCGATTGATAAAAATTATTTAATTGATTTATCCTACATCAACATGCCACAATTAATTATGATGAGCGATAGTTTGCAAAATAAAAGAATGATTGATGAAGAAGAAAGTGGAAGTGGGAGTGGAAGTTTTGGTTCGAGTTTTAAATTTAAGAGGGGCTTTTATGATTATTACAATGAAGAAAAGGATTTCAAACCACGGATGCATTTGAAGCTTTATAATTTTTTAAAGGAGCATGATGAATTGCAATGGCAATCTTACTGTGTACTGAAGCATGAAAAATATTATGAGGTGATGAGCCTTGTTAAACAAAATAAAATCACATCGCTTCAACTTGCGCAAAATGGTTTACCAACTATGCAACCATTTGCAAAAATCACAAATCTTAAATCACTCGACTTCAATCACAATCAATGGACAAACACAGAAGAGTTGAAAAATTTTCCATTGCTGGAAACACTTGATATCAGTTATAATCCGATAGATACAATTAAAGTGCTGCCTCTTCTATCACATTTAAAAGAATTAAACATTTCAAGCAATCATATTTATCCCATTGCAAAACTTAGCGAGTGGAAAACAATTGAGAAACTTACAGCTAAGGAAATCGGACTAAACAGTTTAAAAGCATTTCCAGCTTTTCCTGAATTGAAAAACCTTGACTTATCAAACAATAACATTGTAGATTTTTCGGAACTTAATCGTTATCCGAAATTAGAAGAACTAACGCTTGACAATAGCTTGAGTTATTATGATTTTAATTTCCCGAAAATTCCAACGTTGAGAATCTTAAGTCTGCAAGGCAATCAAAATAAAATGCAGCAATCATATTTGGTTGACCGCTTAATCAGTTTCGAAAATTTGGAAGAATTGAATTTAAGCGGTAACCAGATTTCAATCATTCCTGCTGCAAGCGATACTTGTGATGCAATTGCAAAGGATAAATTTTGTAAATCATTAACATCATTAAATCTTTCTACCAATCGTATTTCTTATTTAAATGGCATTTCAAAATTTTCAAATCTCGAAACACTTGAAATAGCAGGCAATGATTTAACTGCACTGAAAGGCATTGAAAGCCTGCTGCAATTGGAAGTTTTAATTTTGAATCATAATGATGAACTGGCGGACATCAGCAATTTGAAAGAAGCTCATGCTTTGAAATCCCTTGATTTAGGTAACTGCAACCAGGTTAGAAATTTTGATGCATTAAGCAGTTTGTCTCAACTCACTTCACTCGATTTATCACAAACAGGATTTCATGATTTGGATGTGTTGAACAATCTTAATCAGCTTTCATTTCTTGATTTGAGTTACAATGGTATAACCGATGTTAGTGTTTTGAAAAACAAAACATCTCTTCGTGAATTAATTTTATCAGGAAATAAAATTGAAAACATCAATACGCTCTATTCACTAAAGCAATTAAAAAGATTGGTTGTGATTGGTGTGACAAATATTGAAGAGTTAAGAAAACTAAAAGCAGCGCTTCCACATACAGAAGTGATTAGCAATATGAATGATAATGAGTTAATGAACAGCATGGTTGATGAAGTAACAACAGCTGTGCAAGCACAAAATTAAAATCGTACACAATGAACTCCACACATTTCATCTCATTAATAAAGTCACTGTTCATCACTTTCATTTTCGGATTGCTGTATGTTTTCACTTGCGTAATATTTAGTTCGGATGCAGTTATGGGTGACGCATCTATACAATTGCTTATCGGAAGCATTCTTACATTTATAAGTTGTTTAGTTCTGAATATTGTAGTGTTGCCTGTCATCACTTTAATTGACAGAAAAAGAATGGATATAAAGTCATTCAAAGAATTGCTGATAAGGTACATGCCAATTTTTTCAGCACCATTCCTGATTGCATTTACTCTTTTCTTTTTTGCAGAAGGAGCGGACTATGAAATACTGATGCATGTTTTTATTGTGATGTTAGTGTCTTATACAAATTTGTATGTGTATTTAAGTTGTGTGAAAAGTCATCCGCCTCCACTGTCATCCTGAGTGAAACGAAGGAACTTTCTCTGAAGATAGATCATACTTCATTTGATGAGAGATGTTTCTTCCGATACATCGGAATCAACATGACAGTTCGGGGTACAATGTCATCCTGATCCCGATGAGTCGGGAGAAGGAACTTTCTCCAAAGGTAGCAGGTGCTTCATCCGAAGAAAGATGTTTCGCTCCACTCAACAAGACAAACATTTAGAAAAATTAATAATCAAAATATAAAATGAAATTCTTCAACAAAAACATTTTAAACCTCACCATTTTCAGCATTGCAATGGGATTCATGGAAACTGCTGTGGTCGTCTATTTACGTGAACTGTATTATCCTTATGGTTTCAGCATTCCGCTTGTGGGGATGAGTCAACATGTTCTCGTAACAGAATTGTTTCGTGAAATTGCAACTATTGTAATGCTTGCAACGGTTGGAATTATGGTTGGGAAAAAACCTGTGCAGCGTTTCGGATATTTTATTTACTGTTTTGCTGTGTGGGATATTTTCTATTATGTATTTCTAAAATTATTGCTCGGCTGGCCAGAAACATTATTAACATGGGATATACTCTTCCTCATTCCGGTTCCTTGGGTTGGTCCTGTGTTAGCTCCCGTGTTGATTTCACTTACCATGATTTTATGGACAGCAACAATTGAAGAAAGACTTAATCCGATTACAAAAAAAACCGGGTTGTTGTTTTCTCTTGGTGGAGTTATTGTCATCTGTTCTTTTATATGGGATTACCTGCTTGCTGTGATTAGTGGCAGTGACATAATTAAGTTTTCGACTTCGTTCAAGCCTGAAACTTATAATTGGTGGATATTTATTTTAGGTGAGACTTTTATGGTCTATGGAATACTTAACCCCAAGTTGAAGAATTATCAAAATGGAAGTGAAAACATTTCTCAAAACGAAACAGCTATTTCAAATTAAATCAAGTAATAAAATCTTGTTTGGGAGTTGGAGGCGACTTGCAGTCGCATCTGGGTGTTGGAGGCGAATTGCAGTCGCCTCCGATTGAGCATCGGACTTGCAGTCCGTTTCTTGAAAAACAAATAAATTATCAAATGGAAAAAAGAAGAAATGAATTATTAAGAGTTTTAGTAGCATCATCAACGGTAAGCGTGGTGCTTTGTATTGCACGAATGTTCTGGATGGACAGTTTACAATTTGGTTTCCTGCTTTGGAATTTATTCCTCGCATGGATTCCATTTATGATTGCATGGCAAATGAAATTGAAACAGCCAAAGTGGATTCATTATATGTTGTTTCTATGCTGGTTGCCATTTTTGCCCAACGCACCTTACATTGTAACTGACCTTGTACACCTTCATCGCTCGAATGGCAGGAATATGTATTGGTTTGACATGTTCCTCATTTTCTCATTTGCATGGAATGGATTGATACTCGGCTTCCTTTCTTTAAATAGAATACATCATGTATTGAATTATTATTTCAGCAAGCGTATAAGCTGGGTGTTAATTTTTGCTTTGATTTATTTATGCGGCTACGGAGTTTACCTTGGTCGCTTCGACCGTTATAACAGTTGGGATATTATTTCTAATCCAGTTGAACTTTTCAGTTGCATCTATCACGATTACCGGCATCCGTTGCATAACCTTGATGCGTTGGGTTTTTCATTGATGATTTCAACATTCATTATGATATTTTATATCACACTTGTTGTGTTTAAAAATAATAAGGTCAGCGAGCAGTAGTTGAATCTAAATAAATAATTCGTACTAATTTAAATCATGAAAAGTCTGTCAGAAAGATAAAAACATGAACCCTTATCAAATATACCAAGTCATAGAATTGATTTTCTGGGCCGCTTTGCTTCCCATTACCTTTGCGAGTCCGTTCTCATTTATTATTTATTTGATACAGAACCACATGATTTTAATGCATGAAAAGACGGGCACCTTTAAAAAGGATAAATATTTGAGAAGGGTTGAGTCTGCTACTTTTTTCCTCTTCGCTTTCATGGTGGTTTACATTATCTCAAAGTTTAAAGCAGGATATATTAATGAAGAAGAACTTCCCGCATTACTTCTGTTTTTATGCTTCAGCATTCATACCGGATTCTATTACACAATAAATACTGAACTAAGAGTAATAACCCGGATTGCATTTTCAATAAACTTTTGGTTGGCAGCTGTTTGTTTCTGGATTTGGTTTTATGCAGGCTTTAACTGGGGACCAATGTTTGGTTAAAAGTAATTTCATTCAGAATAAAAATCGTTAACAAATGAAAACATCATCAGATTGGGTAAGTCATTTTTCACATAACCTTACTTTAAAAAGAGTTGACTGGACTATTGCTCCACAAATAACTGCAACGGAAGAAAAGAAAATACTCCGTTCGTTGCAGGCATGGCAGTTAGGCGAAACATCTGACGGAAGTCATTTAATAAAAGCCACTGAAAAATATACGAAACGAATTAATGACCCTGATTATCTCATAGCTGTAAAATTGTTTATTAAAGAAGAGCAAAAACATGGAAACAATCTTGGGCGTTATCTTGATTTAATTCATCGCCCTCGTTTGAAAAAAGATTGGGGTGATTCGTTGTTCAGAAAAGTGAGGTACTACAATACAAATATGGAAATATGGACTGTGGCTGTGATTGTTGTTGAAAGTGCCGCAGAGATTTTTTATAAAGCAATTAAAGATGCAACCAATTGCACGCTGCTTAAACAAATCTGCATTGATATTTTAAAAGACGAAGCCTGGCACATACAATTTCAACGTGACAGGCTTTTCATATTGTTTAAACACAAACCTGATATTATGAAAGCAATAACCAGAGTGATCTATTACGGATTTTTCTATCTCACCATTTTAATTGTTTGGCTCGGACATAAAAGAGCATTTAATGCAGGTGGTTTTAGTTTTATAAAATACTTCAATACAATTAAGCTGAAGTTCAAAAGAATTATGCAGTATTTAGCGTGATGGAAAATTGCAATTCACACTCGTTAAATTATCAAACAATTAATTAATGGAACGCTCAAAAAAATTCTCAATAAGCGAACGCATAAAAAGTTTCAGTTATGCATTTGCAGGCATCAGTCATTTTTTCAAAACACAGCACAATGCATGGATACACGCAGTGGCTTGTGCGCTTACGTTGATATTCGGAGTGATATGTCAGCTCAATGCAACAGAATGGTGCATCATAATTTTTTGCAATGCAATTGTGTTCACTGCCGAAATGCTGAACACTGCTGTGGAATGGCTAACTGATTTGGTAAGCCCTGACTATAATGACCTTGCAGGAAGAGTAAAGGATGTCGCAGCTGCAGCAGTTTTATTTAGCGCCATTGGTGCAGCTATTGTAGGATTAATTATTTTTTTACCGAAAATTTTAAAATTCTTTTAGATTTTTTTCCTCCTCTTGAATTTATAAAATTCTAACTTCATCCATATCTGGTGAAACATAGTATGAAATGTAGTCTTTGGTTTTCCTCGAAGCTGCTCTACTCAATTTTAAAAATGAATCCGCTGTGGCAACAATCCCACTTTTATTATAAGCAATCCATTTGCCTTTGTAATTCCTTAATAAGTCACGATTGTTGTTCGTCCAGTTTTCAAACGAAGGATTAATAATCTTTTTTTCACTCATTTTATTTTTTCTCTTTACAACAAATTTAAAAGACAATTTGAACATAGATGCATATTCAATTCTCTTCTTACGATTTACTTTTCAAAAAACCTTTTGCAATCGCTCATGGTGTTCGAACACTTACTGAAGCTGTTTATGTTGAAGTGCATCACGAAAATTTAATTGGTTATGGTGAAGCTGCTTTTCCTCCTTATTTAATTGAAAATAGAAATTCAGCAATTCAATTTTTTGAGAAAATAAATTTATCACAATTCAATTCCATTAATGACTTAGATAAAATTCTTGATTATATTTTTTTAATTGCAGAAAACAACTTCGCAGCAAAAGCTGCTGTTGATATAGCTTTGCACGATTTGTATGGAAAATCAAAAAATAAATCATTGCATCAAATATTTTCTGAGAGTGGAATTTATCCCGCGACAAACTCCCCTCTCCTTCGGAGAGGGGCCGGGGGTGAGGTCAGGATGCCTTTAGCAACATACACCATAGGCATGGGCTCACCAAAAGAAATAATCGAAAAATTAAACGATGCAAAAGATTTCAAACTATTAAAAATAAAATTAGGCGGGCCGTTTGATAAAATGATTATTGAAACTGTAAGACAAAATACCAATCAACAAATTTGTGTTGATGCTAACCAAGGCTGGACCGATGAATATTTTGCTGTGGATATGATTGCATGGTTAGCCGAACAAAATTGTTTGTTCGTTGAACAACCGTTACCAAAAAATGAAATCCAAAAGCAAGAATATATTTTTGAAAAAAGTATGTTACCTGTTTTTGCGGACGAAGCCTGTCAGACTTTTAATGACATCGAAAAAATAAAACATTGCTACCACGGCATCAACATTAAGCTGATGAAGTGTGGTGGCTTACGCGAAGCAAAACGAATGATTGAACGCGCAAAAGAATTAAACTTAAAAACGCTAATCGGATGCATGAGTGAAAGCAGCGTAGGTTGCAGTGCTGCCGCACAACTTGCACCAATGGTTGACTACGCAGACTTAGACGGACCACTTTTAATTTCCAACGATCCTTTTAAAGGTATCACTTTTGAAAATGGAAATTTAATTTTGAATGATGAACCGGGGATTGGAGTGAGAAAAAATTAAACAGAATGTTTTGGGGAGTAATACTTTCGGAAAGTTTCTTCAGCTTTCCGAAAGTTGCGTGTCACCAAATGTCTGACACCCGAAAAAGGTGTCTGACATTAGGTAATCAAATCAATTCACCTCCACCTTTTCCGTCACTTCCTCACCATCAGCACTTACAGTTAAAAAGTAAACACCTTTGCTTAATTTACTTACATCAATAGTTGTAGTAAAATCTGTTTTCGAAATTTTCTTAGTCCCTGTGTAAACTATTTTACCCGTATTGCTTTTTAAATTAAATGCAATGCTGCAGGGTTGTTTTACATTTCCGGTTACAGTAAAGTTGTTTTTTGCCGGGTTCGGATAAACACTTTTTACGTAAAGGTTTTTAGTAGCAGAAACAATCTCATTAATTCCTGCGGTGCTTCCTGTGTAAAAAGAAAATTTAGAAGAAAAACTTCCGGGTATGCCTGTGGCTGCACTTTGCACGCGCCAGTAATAATGTGTATTGCCGGTTAGTCCCGTTACTTGCTGTGTAGTATCTATTAATCCACTTTGATTATATACCATTCCACCTGCAGTGAAAAAAGGATTTTTTGCAACCTGCAAAGTATAATCAGTTGCACCTGCAACAGAATTCCATGTAAGATCAAGAATGACTTGTTGTCCTGTAGCACCGTTAGCCGGGCTGATCAAAACCGGTGCCGCTGTAGCTGAATTAAAAGAGTAAACATTGCTTATGCTTTCATGACCTCCGTTATTTGCTTTAACGCGCCAGTATAAAGTTGTAAGACTTGGAAAGCCTGTTACTGAAAGTGAATCGTATGGTGTGTTCCTCCAAAGTGTAATCGTTGAAAAATTCGGGTCTGTGCTAAATTCAATAGTGTACATAACCGCACTGCTTACGGGGGTCCAATCAAATTGTTGTCCGTCTAATATTCCTGTTGAAAGATCAGCAGGCGAAATTAATTGGGCAGAACCTGGAATACTGTCATTAACACCGGTGGCCGTAATAAACATTTCAATTTTCAGCAATGGACAATCATTTGCATCACGTGGTTCATTCACTATGGTATCGGCAATATTCATTCCCGAAGTAACCTGGCCATAAACTGTATAATCTCCGTCAAGGTATAAAGGGCTGCCAATGCAGATATAAAATTGCGAAGTGGCACTATTGGTATCAGCATCGCGGGCAGCACCAATTCTTCCACGCAAGTGCTGCACCACGCTGAACTCTGCATTTACTGTAGGTTGATTTGGATTTCCATAACCCCATGTTGATTTAGGACCGTTGATTGAATTAGGATCTCCACCTTGTATTACAAAGCCCGGTACAACACGATGAAACGCTGTGCTGTCATAAGCTTGCGCTGCCACTAAGCTATCAAAGTTCTGAGTGGCAAGCGGAGCTATCAGTGGAAATAATTCAATATTTATCATGCCGAGATAAACACCACCACGATGTATTTCAAGCTGATAAGTTGGCTTGTCAATGCCTTGTGCGTTAAGTTTTGATATTTGAAAGAGGCTGACTGCAAATAATAACAGGAGTAATTTATTTTTCATGATGTAATTGTTTTGTGAAAGGTAAAATAATTTTGACAGTTTATTTAAATACTTTTTGCATGATGTGCACATTAAGGTAATCACCAAATTTTTTTCCAACTTCTTTTAATACGCCAACATGCTCATAGCCTAACAATTCATGTATGTGAATGCTCTTTTCATTGCCGCTGGTAATGCGCGAAATAATATTATGTGCTCCGGTTTTTTTTCCCTCTAAAGTAATTACTTCCATTAATTGTTTTCCGATGCCGCGTCCGCGATAATCTTTTTCAACATACACGCTCACCTCCACAGTAGTATCGTAAGCGCAGCGGTCGCTCCACCTGCTTAGCGAAGCCCAGCCGACAATTTTATCTTCAATAGTGGCAACTGCTATAGGATGCCTGTCGGTGTGGCCTGCGAACCATTGCTTACGGTCATCTAATGTCTTTGGCTCTGTATCAAAAGTAGCCGTAGTGTTCAAAACAGCTTCATTATAAATTTCAGTTATTTCAGGTAAATCATTAATGGTAGCAGGACGTATATTCAGCATGTTTCAATTTTTTTATTCAGCAATCTTAATTAAAATAATATCAAAGTATAAATTTGAAATTTTATTTTTATAAAATCTGTTTTTAATATTCACCTCAAATATAAACAAGCTAAAACATTTAACATTCAAAAAGCTTTATGAAAAACTCAATTGTAATTTTACTGATGCTGCTCATCATTTTCAGTTGCAGTAAAAAAACAACGCCAACTTCTGCCCAACAACCTGTTCAGCAACCAAAAGTTGATTCCACATCAGTACCGGTTGATATGACTATGGCTGAAAATCAGTTTAAACAAACCTGCGGATCGTGTCATGCATTGCCTTCTCCTGCAAAACATATTGCAGCAGAATGGCCTAATACAGTAAACCGCATGCAACGCAAAAAAGGGTTTGATGATTCCCAAAAAGAACAGATTCTGGCTTACCTGGTAGCAAATGCAAAACAATAGGGAACTTTTGGTTAGGAACAAATTATAATCCTAATTTTTTACAGGCAGCGGCAGCAGCGTTTTGTTCAGCGCGTTTTTTAGAGTAATCAATAGCGCGCGAAAGTTCTTCACCGTTAAACATAACGCGTATGGTAAATTGTTTGGTGTATTGATTTTCTTCAACAAGATCAAAAGCTAATTCATGTTTTTCTTTTTGTGCATGATTAATAAGGCGGCTTTTATAATTAGTGTCATTCAATTCCCTTTCTTCAAGGTCAACATGAATGTAAATGATGCGCTGCAAAATAAATTTTTGCGCTTTGCTGTATCCGCGGTCAATATATACAGCACCGATTAAAGCTTCCAAAGCATCACCGTACATGGAGCGCGAATTAAATGTTTCGGCATTCTGCACCATTTTATCAATTCCCATTTTAAAAGCAATCTGCTTAAGACTTTCTCTGCTTACAATTCGCGAACGCATTTCAGTGAGAAAGCCTTCATCGCGATAAGGAAATTTTTTGAAAAGCAGATCAGCTACAACTGTTCCCAACACAGCATCGCCAAGATATTCGAGCCGCTCGTTTGAAAGACGATAACCTTGCGCTGTTTCTTTTGCTGCCGAACGGTGAGAGAATGCCAATTTATAAACCACAATGTTTCGCGGATAAAACCCGAGCAGGTTTCTCAACGACTGAAAGAGTTTTTTATCTTTTGATAAAAAGAAAAAAAGAGGTTTGAAAATGTAAAATACCCTGCGCAAACTTGAAATTATCTTTAAATGAAATGTTTTAAAACCGGATTATTTGAAGCGTGCAAATAAATCAAATTTTTGGAAGTTAAGTATTCCATAACTAACCTAAAATCTTTATAATGATACAAAACTTTGTTGATTGCTAACAATCACAATACGCAGGTATTACTAAAAAGACTTTTTTATTTTTTCTTTTCTTGCACGTGAATTAAAAAATTATTTCAGGCAATTGAAATATTAAAATCATTAATGATGAAAAATTCTTTATCGGTTCTTGCATTGTTGCTTTGCTTTCTCCAATTAAAATCTCAAGATGTTTCTAAAAAATATCTTCAGAATAAAACAGTAACTTATGATGAAGCCATAAGTTATTATAAAATGCTCGCTTCAAAAAACAGCAAGTGTAAACTGATTGAATGTGAAAGCACAGATATTGGCAAACCCTTACACTTATTTGTAATTACTAATGATGGCGATTTTAATCCTGCATCAATTCGCTCAAAAAACAAACGCATTATTTTAATCAATAATGGTATTCATCCCGGTGAACCCTGTGGTGTTGATGCCTGTCTTGGTTTGAGTAATGATTTGCTTGCCAAAAAAGATTTTCAGCAGCTTTTAGATCATGTGGTAGTGTGCATCATTCCTGTTTATAATATTGATGGTGCGCTTAACCGCGGATCATTTTCACGTGCCAATCAAAACGGGCCTGAAGAATATGGTTTCAGAGGTAATGCACGCAACCTTGATCTGAACCGTGATTTCATAAAGTGCGATGCAGAGAATACAAAGTCGTTTATTAAAATTTTTCGTGAGTGGCAGCCGGAGATTTTTGTGGATACGCATATCAGTGATGGAGCAGATTATCAATACACCATGACTTTTATACCAACACAGCAAAGTAAATTGCATCCTGCATTAGCAGAATATATGAACAAGGATTTAGTGCCGACATTAAAAACAGAAATGAAGAATCAGAATTTTGAAATGACGCCTTATGTGGAGACAATGAAACAAATTCCTGATGATGGCATCAGCGCATTTTTAGAAACGCCACGTTTTGCTTCGGGCTACACCACGCTTTTTAACACCATAGGATTTATCAGTGAAACTCACATGCTCAAGCCTTATCCAAAGCAGGTGGAAGCTACTTATGCCTTTCTGCATACACTCATCGGTGCAATAAATAAGGATTATCAAAAAATTAAATCAGTTAAAAAAGCAGCAAATGATGATTGTGCAAAAACAAAATTGATTTTTGATTTACAGTGGACGTTAGACACAAATAAATTTGAAATGATTAATTTCAAAGGTTACACGGCCGATTATAAAACAAGTCTTGTTACAGGGTTAGAACATTTTTATTATGACCAATCAAAACCTTATGAGAAACAGATTAGATATTATAATGAATACCAACCCGAAGTGCAGGTGATGAAACCCTATTGTTATATCATCCCGCAATGCTGGCGCGAAGTTATTGAGCGTATGCGTTTAAATAAAATTGAAATGCATCAGCTTTTAAAAGATACTTTTATAAAAGTGCAATCATATTACATTACCGACTATACATCGCCAAAAAAACCTTATGAAGGGCATTACCTGCATGGCGGGGTAAGCATCAATACTGAAGATCAGAAACTGCAATTCCGCAAAGGCGATTATGTAATTGTATGTGATCAAAGCAGCAACCGTTACATTATTGAAACTTTAGAGCCGCAAGGTGTTGACTCCTGGTTTGCATGGAATTTTTTTGATGCAGCGTTACAACAGAAAGAATGGTTCAGCGATTATGTGTTTGATGAAAAAGCTGCCGAAGTTTTGAATGCAGATCCGATGCTTAGAGATTCACTTACTGATTATGTAATAGCTAATAACTTTCAGCAAAATGCATGGGAACAATTAGCCTGGATTTATAAGCATTCGCAGTATTATGAAAAATCGGCTATGCGTTATCCTGTTTTCAGGGTCAATGAAAAAATGCAATTACCGTTTTCAAAGAATGATGCTCATTAGGAATTGTATTGATAAGAACAATGAAGTTAGGCCTCCTTCAAAATTCATTATTCACCATTTTTTATTCCTCTTTCTCATAATGAAATTGATCGCCTTCTATTAATGGATGTCCCCCGGTGAGTTCAACTTCACTTATTTTCAAAGTGAGGTTATGGAAGTAAACATTAACGATGGTAGGCTCAATAGTAAATTCAAAATAGTTGTCGCTCTTACCCGTTATCTGAAAAATTGAAGGGCGATCAGGGAACAGTAAATGGATAAGAATAATACTATCAGCCTGCTGCTTCTGAAATTGTGCAATACCATCTTCATTGGTTTGTGCACGCTGCATGCCTTCGGCTGTTGCTATGCTGCATGAAACGTACTTGCGTGCCATCGCATTGGCATCTGTGATCTTTATAGTTACTCCGTCATAAGAATTATGTTTGCTCTTTATTAACTTAAAATCCTTTTCATTACGCCCGATGCTGTTAAGTATAACATGGTTATCTTTTATCGTATAGGTTCCAGACCCTGCACGGTCAATTGCTCCGTAGGAGTAAAAAAAGGCAAATGTTAAATCAGCATTAAACTTAAAACCGGATGCAGTTTCCATAACACCGTGCAAATAATATTGACCGGTAATAGTTTGGGCTTTTAAAAACATTAAGGGTTGGGTGCTCATCATCATGATTAAAACTATTTTTTTCATTCAGGGGCGCTAATGAATTGTTAAAACATTTTACTAATAACAATATTAATAGTTACTACTTAATGGTTATTTACGGCTTAGTAAACGGGCATCAGAAATTATTAAACGGTAGTATCTGGTTATTGATTAGTTCTTCAAATTCCTTATCGGTTAGATTCGATTTCCGGAGATCAGGCCGATTTTGATAAAATTATAAATCCATGCCGTAAAATTCTACGTAAGTGATATAAAATTTATCAAAACCTTATTTATTATGAAATATAAGAAACTACTTTATACAGCCTTTGTGGTATTTTTTGCCACAGCGATACTTGCCATTATTTATTCAGGCAAGAAAAAAGAAACTGAAATTCCTAAGCTCAAAGAAAGACAAGGAGCAATAGCCCTTGGCAGCGAATGGCTCAACACAAAAAAAGCTATCAATGAATTGGAATATCAAATTGAAAGCAATCCTGATAATGCAAAATTGCAATTGCAATTGGCAATGGGTTATATCCAGGAAGCGCGCATCACAGGCGATTTCACTTACTATGATGGCGCAGCACTGCGGCTGATTAATAAAGTGCTTGAGAAAGACTCAATGAATTTTGAAGCCTTATGCTGTAAATCAAGCATCATGCTTTCGCAGCATCACTTTGCTGATGCATTGCCAATTGCATTAAAGGCGCAAAAAATTAATCCATACAACGCTTATGTTTATGGTAATATGTGCGATGCTTATGTTGAAACCGGCAACTATACTGAAGCAATAAAAGCAGCAGATAAAATGAATGAGTTGCGCCCTGACAGATCTTCTTATGCCCGTGTTTCTTATCTGCGCGAAATTTTAGGAAATTATCCCGGTGCAATTGAAGCTATGAAAATGGCAGTTGAGGCAGGGATGCCAGGCACTGAAGGCTCAGAGTGGTGCCGTGTTCAGTTAGGTCATCTTTATGAAAAGACTGGTGATAAATCCAATGCTGAAAAACAATATCAATCATCATTAGCCTATCGCCCTAAATATGCCTACGCACTTGCAGGAATGGGTCGCATTTTAAAATCGCAGGGACGCTGCAATGAAGCATTGGTTTATTTTACTGATGCTGATGTGATGGTAAAGGATTATTCTTTTAAAGATGAATTGTATGAATGTTATCATCTGAGCAATCAACCTGAAAAGGCTAAGAAAGCATTGGATGAAGCCATCAAAACATTAAGCGATGATGCAACTGCCGCAAACAGCGATCAAAGTATCGGTCATTATGCCGACCGTGAGTTAGCATACATGTATATCAAAGCTGGTGATCTTGATAAAGCATTGGATCATGCATTAATGGAATATAACCGCAGACCAGATAATATTGATGTGAATGAAACTGTGGCCTGGGTTTATTACAACAGGGGCGAGTATAACAACGCTTTGAACTATATTGTTCCGGCATTAAAAACACGTTCACTCAATGCAGAACTTTTAGGAAGGGCATCACTCATCTATCAAAAAAATAATCTTAATGAAAGTGCTGTTAAACTTGCAAAAATTGCTTTAAGGATAAATCCCGATTTGCATAAAGAACTTGCTGATTCAATAAAGAAAAATGTATTGATGAATAACTTAACAGCAGCACGATAATGAAACGGTTCTTCTCTTTAATGCGCAGGCTTGCTAATTGCCAATTGCCAATAGCCAATTGCCTCCCGATAGTTATCGGGATGCCTCTTACTCAAAAGCATCGCATTGCCCTTTGCCTCTTGCCTCTTGCCCTTTTATTATCTGACGCGGCTTTGGCTCACACTATCAATTACCAGTTAGAACAGCAACCTTCGCATTATGTATTCTGGTATTATTTAAAATTAGGCTACCAGCATATTATGCCTTATGGTTTTGATCATATTTTATTTGTGGTAGGATTGTGTTTGCTCAGCGAAAAAATAAAAACCATCATCTGGCAGGCAACAGCATTTACTATTGCGCATTCAGTTACGCTAACGCTTGCCATGAAAGGAATTATAGCACCTCAAAGCAGCATCATTGAACCTATCATTGCCCTATCAATTGTTTTTGTTGCTATTGAAAACCTCATAGTTTCAGAATTAAAGCCGTGGCGCATTGCAGTGGTTTTTATGTTCGGATTGATACACGGATGTGGTTTTGCAAGTTCATTAAATGAATTAGGATTACCGCGTAATGCATTTGGTCTTTCACTTTTCTCTTTTAATGTTGGTGTAGAATTGGGACAAATCACCATCATCCTTTCAGTTTACTTTTTACTTACCAAATGGTTTGCAAGCAGAACCTGGTACAGGCCCCGAATTGTTTATCCTATTTCTATTTGTATTGCAATGATTGCACTTTATTGGACGGTGCAAAGAGTGTTTCTTGTTTAGGTCGTCAACTCTGTCAGGGTTAGTTCGTGTCATTTGACCGTCTTTTCTTACCTTTGTTAAAATTTATGAAAATGATTTCATTGACGACAAGAGTAGTGGTAAACAAAAAAAGAAATTTCTTGATTAAAGTTCCTGATGTTTTGCCTGAAGGAACGTACCAGGTTATTTCCATATTTGCAGAAGAAGGCAACAATTCTGAACTACCCGTTTCCTACTCCAAAAACCCTGATGCACTTGCTTTAGCAGGAATCTGGAAAAACAAAAAAATTACTCAAACCGAATTGAGAAAAAAAGCCTGGGGCAACAGAATATGAAAGTAATCTGCGATACAAATATTTTTATTTCTCTTTTCGAAAATTACCAAAATACTATTGAGGAAATAAAATCCATTGGCAGCGAAAATGTTTTGATGCCTGTTTATCCCAATCGTAGTATAACTTGCTTCACCATAATTTGAATCACAATAAATTTTTACCATATTTTTTAAATAATATTTTTCGCAGGCTTTTTTTTATCCATATTCGCACAAATAATTTATAAAACATGAAAAAAATATTTATTGTAGCCTGCACTCTGTTGATGGGCTTTAGTCTTAACACCTTTGGTCAAAAAAAGAAAGTGGCTGTTGTTACTTTTTACGGTGACAAATACATCAGTTTTTCCGAATTGGATGGAACTGCCGCCCTGGCTGGAAACATAGCCACCCTGGCCAAGGATACCAACTTTAATATTAAGCCCATTGTAACAAAATTTCATGATACCTTTTTCAATGAGCTTGCCGCAGAACTTCCCTTTGAGCTTTATCCAGAAGAAAAAGTAATTAAGAACCCACAGTATATTAGTTACAAAAGCGTTGCCGGTGAAACAGAAGATGATAGCGCTGCGTTATTACTGCAACACTATGTGGTGGCTGACGGTTATAAGCCGCTGCTGGAATTCGCGAACAAAAAGGCCAGGAACGAATTGAAAATGCTTGAGATTTTTGGCCCCGAGGTGGACGGAGTAATGTTTGTATATATTGATTTTGCTTTTGTAAAGAAAATAGCCATTGGCGGAACCGGTTCAGCCGGTATGCGGGCCTATGTGAGAATGAAATTATGGAACAAAGCCGGGGATAAGGTTTTTACAGTAAATGAAAGTGCCAATTCTGGTAAAACTATTGGAATAGTAGCCGGTGTGCCTGTACTGAAGGTTGAAAAGATACTCCCTCTATGCCAGGATGCCGCCAACGAGATTATTGGTGATCTTAAAAAGAGGATACCCAAAATGGCTTCTAAAGTTGATAAGAAGTTGTAGGTATCCACCCTATCTAAAGCACTTTAAAAAGTAAAGTTTCCGTTACCGCTGATACCGCGAGCTTTTAGCTCGTGTGAGGAGCGACTAATCATTGCAAAAAAACACGAGCTACAAGATCGGAGTAGCGGAGGTTTGCACAAATACTGTATTTGAAATCTGTTCTGTTAAACCGTGAATGTTTAATGCTGACCAGTAAGCAACTACAGCATCAGAAACAAGCATGGTGGCAATAGCTAATTCATCTTTAAAATTTGGCTTGCAATACTTTCCTCTTTCAATACGTAAAAGAATTCCTTTGTGTACGAGATTTTCGATTACTTCATTAAGATTTTCAAAAGTGGTTTTAAGTTTTTTTTCAATTTCACCGATAGAAAAAATGTCCACTTCATATATATCAAGCAGTTTTAATAACTGAAGTTGTTTGGGGTTAAGATTTGCTGATATGTAGCCACTGCCTGCCATTACTTTTTGCTTGTAGTAAAGCCCTGTTTTTTAGGTCTTTTCTTTGCTTAAAAGGTAGATGCAAATTAGGTAACTTTAAATCAAATATGTAAGGATTGGCTCAAGTGTTAATGTTCAGATTGATTTTGGTGGTGATATGTTGTCAACTTACAGTGTTCGTAAAAAAACCGGCTCAATAAACTGAGCCGGTTTTTTTAGTGTTGAACAATTTCAGTGAACTACTTTTTACCACCCTTTATTCCCTCAACAAGATCTTCTATATTTCCCTTGTTGATTGTCATGCCTTGCATTGCATAATCAAAATAAAGAACTTCACCGGTGGCGGGATCAAAAACGAACATGCTTTTATTAAGTGTGATAGCCGGCTGATAATAATAATATTCCTTGCTTTTATCTTTTATGGCTTGCTCAATTTTTGACCGCTTGCAGATTTCAAATTTATAAGGATAAACAGCGGCAATATCACTTTGCTTTAGTTTAGTGCCTATCGCTTCCTGGCAAAAGAGAAGTGTACGATCTTTTATTTTTGATGATTTTGTGTTATATACTTTCTGCAAGCCATCAACAATTTTTTTCGAATTTCCTTTGATATCATTTTTCTGAACTATGGCCATTGCATCTATCATGCTTTGTAACATGTTACGTACGCGAAAGGCACAATCGGTATTTTCTTTTTCATCAGCGAAATGGTTGATGGGGCAATATGCCAGCATATCATCATAACCATATTTAGTTACTTTTTTAACACCGCCATTTACTAATGCGAGGTAATGATAGTCTTGATGAGAAGTGCCGGTGCCTATTATTACAGATAGAAGAAACGAAGCAGTCTTGTCGCTTATTTTTGCATCAAGGTCTTTGTTATCTAAGAAATCAATTTTGGTAACAGTCCATAATTCTTTTGCTGCACTCTCTAATTCTTTATCAAAAGCGGCATCGCCAGTTCTAACAATGTACGTTTTTGATGCTTTAAAGCGGGTAAATTCATCGCTTGAGTAATCTACAGCTGATAGCTGTGCATTGGTTTTAAGTGTAAATAAAATTAAGAGTTGAATGATTAAGATTTTTTTCATGATATATAGTTTTAAATTTTTTCAAAAGAACAAAAAAAATCTTGCCTTGAACCAAATAAAAAAAGCGCAGCAATTTTTCATCGCTGCGTTTTTTTACTTCATAATCTGATAGATAAGCTTAGTTTTTCTTAGCGGGAATTTCTTTTGTAACCACACCATCTTTATAGATGATTGTTTTTACAAGATTTCCTTCCTCATCATATTCTTTCCATTCACCTGTTTCATTATCATTTTTGTACTGGCCTTCACGTTTAACCTTGCCGCTTGCGAAATAATCTTTTGCCGGACCATCTAATATGCCATTATTATAAGTGTATTCAATAACACATTTGCCTTCGCCATTGAACCATTTTGCAAGACCGTGTTTTATACCCATCTTCCATTCGGTTTGCTCTTGCGGTTTATCGTTATCATAAAACAATAAACGCTTGCCGTCTAAAATTCCGTTTACATAATTTTCTGATTTCTTTTTATTACCACTGTAAGTGTAAAAGTATTGCTGCCCGTCTAATTTTCCATTCTTATAATTTTCTTCGGAATCAAGATTCCCGTTTCGTCCTATTGAAAGCACCAAGCCATTAAAGCTGCCATTCTGATACAATTCAATACGGTTAAGACAGCCGTTAGGATGATAGGTTTTCCACATGCCTTCTTTTACACCGTTTACCATCATGCCTGTAGCACTTATTTCGGCATTATAACCATGTTGAACCCACATTTCAGCGCCTGGCTTGCCGGCTATTGGTGTTTTTACAGTGTCGGGTGCAACCTGCACAGGGCGTGGCGGAGTGGCAGGTGCAGCGGGTACCGGAGGTGGCGCATTCTTAACAGGAGTTGGCTGAGGAGTTTTTGGAGCTTGTGCAAATGCAGCTACTACAAACAAATTTGTAATCAGTATTGATGTAATTCTTTTCATAGTTATACTTTATATATTATTAAGGGAGTGCAAATGTTGCAGATTTTATGGTAATCGCAAATGCAGGGTTAAGATTTCATTTTTCTTTCATTGATACCTGAGCTAATTGGGACGAATAATTAGTAAGCCCGATAAAAAAAACCGGCTAAATTTTCATCTTAACCGGTTTTAATAATTTCACTAAGTATATTAAAAATTTACCTTTTCTAAGCGCATGTTTATTGTTTTCTTTTTGCGATAATATTCCACAAAAAGAATGTCACCAGGTTTTGCAGGCAACGCGAGCACCTTTGTAGCGTCAGTTGGCAATGGAAACTTGTCTGTGGTAATCACTTTGTCTTTAATTATGATGTTTCCCACATAAGCATGCTTTTTCTTGTCCCCTTCTTCCATCTTGCCGTAATCTATATAGGTTGCAACCATACGGTTAGCATCTTTATCAAAAGTGGAAAAGGAATAATCAAAGCCTCCCCACATTTTAATAATATATCCCAATTTCACTGTTGATATATATCCATAATTCTGAGGTAATGTAACTTCGGACTTCTGTTTTTCAACCAGTTTGTATTCGGCAAGATTAAAACTTGGGTCTAGAACTACCGCTACCATATCGTCAACCTTGATACTCATAACACTTGTTGAACTGTGTGTGCCATTTAGCAAGGCGCTGGCCACTCCCCACCCGCTAACTGATTTTTTATATTTCTCGCCTATTGCTATAATTCCTCCATCTTTGGTGCGAACAATTTTATGAAAAAAAGTAGAGCCTTCACTTTCTTCTTTATCAGAGCCCGAAGTACCAGATGTTTCTTGAATAAATTTCTTTAAATCCAGATTCCAACTCAACTTCTTTACATAAAGTTCTTTACCGGTCATGTCCATTCGCTCTACATACATACCAATGCTTTTTGTCTTTAATATTTTTGAACCTTTTACATAGTACTCTCCAACCATTATAATTTCTTTTTTGTCTTCGTCAAAAAAGGCTGTAGTTATAGCCTTATCGTGGGTGGCATCGTTGGCAGGCACATCAAATATTTTTTTACCATTGGTTGCGTCAACAGCGAGAAGTGAAAACTCGGGATCGTTTGACGTCATGCCTTTTGCTTTGTCCACGTTTGCTAAAATGTATTTATCAGATGAATAAATCACACTCGCAATTTCCATAAACTTTGAGTTGGGGTCTGAACCTATATTCCAAAGAGGTTTAGCCGAATTATCATAAGCTTCCAGTAAATAACCCGTTTTGTCATTTTTAAGAAACGTTTGTCGCAGGAACCCGTTTTGTCCGAGTGAAAAAACTGTAATATTTCTTGGATCATCTTCAGTCCCTAAACTTGCTCCTAAAAACTGCTTCTCTATTTTTGCGAGGTCTTCAGTTTTATGCGAGCCGGTAAGAGTTCCTGTTTTATCATAAGTAATTAATTCCAATTCATCCCTTCTATCCCAAAAAACGAAAGCGAAATTGGAACCATTAAATACGCTTTCCATCAAAATAGAATTTTTTGGCCGTTCTATACTTACCTTTTTTACCATTTTTAAATTGTTATCTAAAATCGGAAGCCAGTAAGCACGTGTATGGCGATCAATCTTATCATATTGATAAAAGGTGTAATAACCGGAAAGAGTACCATTGTCTAAGATATAACCGAAATTGTTTAGGTTAATCTTGTCCACGTCTGTAAAGGATGTCGTTTGCGCATTTACATTTGTTACCATGCATGCGATTAAAAGTAATTTAATGATTTTTTTCATTGGATTCATAATTTTAATGATGTTAAGGGATTTAATTGATTTTTATATTTGTTACTTCTTCTGCAAACTTTCCTCCTTTAAAAATGGCCACATAATTTTCTTTCACAGATTTGCTGATAACCAAATCATTGTGAGCAAGGTAAATAACCAGTTTCGTAAATAAATAGTCTTCATTGCTTCCAAATTTATCGTTTCCGCATTTTTGAAAGCCAAGATAACCGAGCATTTCTAAATCGTGCATGGTTAATTCATTTATAAAAGCCAATACCCGGTTATAGTTTTCGAAATATTCATTACTTGTATTATCCACATACATGTAAGGCACATGTTTTTTACGGTTAAGATAAATTTTCGAAAGGCATCTGCTCACAATTAATTTCGAATAAATATCCTGTGGGAAATGCATTGACATCTGCAAAGCAAGAAACAAAGCTCTTCCATAATTCTCGATCCTATAATTGGTTTCAATTATCTCGGCCTCTGCATGATAGCTGATTTCTTTAAATTTATCTTCGGGCTGTAAAAATATTTTTCCCGGTGCCCAGGTTAATTTAGAATATAAATGTTCTAAAGCTGATGCACGAATTTTACAGTCAGGATGAGTTTTTAATGAGTCATCAATTGCAGTTGATTTGTATTCAAAGGCTCCAAGGGAAGATGCGCCATGATAAGTTAGCCATTCATTTTTAAAAAGATAATCTTCATAATCAAAACTCTTTTTCAGATCAATATTATTAGTGTCTTTTTCAAGGTCAAACAAATCTAATTTTGCAATTGCCTTGATTGATTCAGAGGTATTGTAAGGTGTGTGTGACAAAAAAATCAGTCCCATTGAATCTGCCTGAGATTCATCGGTCCTGCTATACTTAGTTATGTCAAATAACAATGGCATAACCAAAGCCATTAGTTTCGAATGTACATTATATTCTTGTTTGAGTGTCTTTTTAATTTGCTTATCAAAATCCTCATCGAATTTTTTCTCGGCAATTAAATTGATTTTATTGAAAACATGATCAAAATACTGATGTGAGAGTTCGTGACAAATAATAAATGCGAGTTGGGATTCATTATCAAGCCGGTTAAGCAAACCGAGGTTAACAACAATAGTTCCATCTCCGAGAGCAAAGGCGTTTGGCTCTGTATAACGCGATACCACTATGCGCATTTTGCCCTGCAGTGGCGGGTTATATTTTACTATAGTATCAAAAATTTGCTGCACATATAAATAGATGTCGCAATCAAACATAAAATCACCATTTGATACTGCATTATTAAGATATTCCTTCCTTTCTTTAAAAACATTTCTTATGTATTCCGACTTCTTACTGATACCGGTAATGCGTTTACAATATAGCTTGTTTAAAGAATCAGTTTCAGCTATAAACCGAACATTTTTTTTAATAACAGGAGCGGGTGTATATATATTCTGTTCCTGACCTCTGGCTATGAGACCCAAAAGTAAAGCGAAAACAAAAAGACTTATTGTTCTGAACATTTAATGTATAGAATTGGCAATATATTTTGATGCGAATAAAAACCGGGAATCGGATTAAGAAGGTTTCGTAAACTATTTTTTTAAGGAACAGGCAAATACGAAGAGCGATTGATAGCTATATTATTGTTTTAAAGACCTTGTATTTATTCGTTGCAAACATATCAAAACTTTGCAAAACCCAAACTATTTTTAAATTTTACATATTGACATACGGGTACATTTCATAAATCCTGTTTTTCCCAATCCCCTTCCTTTCCCTACATTCGCGCTTCTTTTTTTTAAAAGACACAAGATGGAATTCGATTCATTAAATGCTATATCGCCTGTTGACGGGCGTTATCACGTCAAGTGCAAAGAGTTGTCGCGTTTTTTCAGCGAGTTTGCACTCATGAAATACCGGGTGCGCGTGGAGGTGGAATATTTTATTGCGCTTTGCGTCCCGATAGCTATCGGGATGCCTTTACCTCAACTGAAAAATTTCGATCACAAAAGGTTTGATTCTTTACGCAAAATTTATCTTGACTTCAACGATCATGATGCAAAACATATCAAAACCATTGAAGACACTACCAACCACGATGTAAAAGCTGTTGAATATTTTATTAAAAATAAATTTGATCAACTGCATTTGTCAGAGTACAAAGAATTTATTCATTTCGGTTTAACATCGCAGGATATTAATAACACAGCTATTCCGCTTTCGCTTAAAGAATGTGTGACCGATATTTACAAACCTGAACTGAAAAAAATTGCTGACAAGCTTTTGCAGCAATCATTGCAGTGGAAAGAAGTGGTGATGATGGCGCGTACACATGGGCAACCTGCATCGCCAACTAAATTAGGAAAAGAACTTTATGTTTTCTTTGAACGGTTACAGGTGCAGTTAGAGCAACTCAACAGTATTATTTATTCAGCAAAGTTTGGTGGCGCTACCGGAAACTTTAATGCACACAATGTTGCTTATCCTCAGATTGAATGGATTGATTTTGCGAATAAATTTGTTGCTGATTTAGGATTGCAACGCTCGCAAACTACTACTCAAGTGGAACATTACGATAACCTCGCAGCTTTGTTTGATAACATGAAACGCATCAACACCATATTGATTGATTTGTGTCGCGATGTGTGGGCTTATGTTTCGATGAATTATTTTGTGCA
>JBDTRM010000011.1:0-44348 GCA_039931675.1 Bacteroidia bacterium
ATTTTTCCCCTGTGCTCACATTTGAATTTTGTTTTTACCAATTCGTAAGTACTGCCGCTGATGTTTATTTTTCCGGCATCTGAGTTTTGTTCCATGCGGGCTGCCAGGTTTACGGTGTCGCCCCAAATGTCGTAAGCATATTTTTTTATTCCAACTATTCCTGCAACAACAGAACCTGTGTTAATGCCGATGCGTAACTCGAATGGAATTTCTCCTTTAGCTTCTTTTTCTTTTTTGCGCCCGAGCATAAAATTCCGGATTTCAAATGCTGCATTGAGCATATCCTCTGCATGTGTGTGATTGCTCAGAGGCAATCCGCTTGCACATAAGTAGGCATCGCCAATGGTTTTTATTTTTTCGATTTTATATTTCTGAATGATGTTATCGAAGGCGCTGAAACAATGATGTATTTCAGCCACCAACAATTCGGCACTTACTTTTTCGCTTACGGTTGTAAAGTCCTTAAAATCGGTGAACATTACAGTTACCATCGTGAATGCTTTTGCTTTGGCTGCCCCTGTTGATTTTAATTCTTCGGCAACTTCGGAGGGAAGAATATTCAGCAGTAAATCATCGCTGCGCTGTTTTTCTTTAGTGATAATAATGTTTGCATTATTCTTTAAACGATAGCGATTATATAATAAGCCCGAAAGACATATCAGTAAAAATATTCCTCCAATAAAAAATCTTCTTGTAAGCTTTTCTCCCGCTGCTGTCAAATCCTTCAATTTATTTTCCTGTTCAAGAATTTTTATTTGCTTTTCCTTTTCTGATGTTTCAAACTTCACTTTCATCCCCGCAATATTTTTTTGGTTTTCCTGCCTCGCCATGCTATCTTTAATTGTTAGTAGTGTATCACCAAACAAGAAAGCCATTTTATAATCGTTTTTCTTTTTATAAGATGTGGCCAAGCCATCATAAGCCGTTTGTATTTCATCAGATAATTTTTGTTTTTTACCTATTGATAAAGCCTCATTGAAAGTTTTTATTGCTTCGTCATATTTCTCTTGTTTATTATAGATGTTACCAATATGTGATAATATCCCTGCCGGTGAGCCTAAAGAATTGTCTCTTTTTGTAAATTCAAGAATCTGCCGGTAATTCTTTAATGCTTTGTCAAACTCATTTTTATTTTCGTAAATAACTGTTTCCATAGTCAATGCCATCAATTGAGCAATTTCATTGCCGCTTTCTTTAAAAATTTTTTCAGCTTTTTCAAAATAAAATAAGGCTGAATCATTTTTATTCTGATTCATATAACATCGGCCTATATTAACAAACATACCCCCCTCCAGCACGGTCCATTCCTCTTCATCATCAACCACCTCTGCCTTCTCTTTAGGATTATTATCAATTTCGTGCTTTAAGGCGAAAGCTTTTTTATAAAACTCCACAGCTTTTTCCCCGTCACTCATTTCATCATATACTTTTGCTATGTCCATATAATTTACCATACAAGCCTCCTTGCCTTCACCTGTATTTAGCTGTTCGCTTTCTTTCATTGATTCAAGAAAATATTGGAGAGCTTTTTCTTTGTTACCAAAAACATCATAAGATTTTCCAAGGTCATTTAAACAAGCGGCAACTTTAAATTTATTTTTCAGTTTTTTGTACAAGTCAATTCCCATTCTACTGTAATAAATGCAGGAATCAAGATTTACTTCCAAGTACTCACCTGCAATCCCGTGATATGCCTTAGCTTTAATGGTATCTGCCATGGCTGTTTTAAGAACAGTTTTTAAACTGTCAATAACGTTTTGGTCTTGTGCTTCGACTACGTTTAGCGTGAGAAGTACACTGGTAATTAAGATGCAGAGGATTTTTTTCATAGTTGTTATTTATTAGTTTGATGAATGAATTTTATGCTTCCACAAAGTACATATCAATCATTCCTTTATTTTTCGCGTCAATTTTTCCTCTGTGCTCGCATTTGAATTTATCTTTTACCAATTCATAAGTACTGCCGCTGATATTTATTTTTCCTGCTTCGCTGTTTTGTTCCATGCGGGTTGCGAGGTTTACGGTGTCGCCCCAAATGTCGTAAGCATATTTTTTTATGCCAACAATTCCTGCTACTACAGAACCGGTGTTAATGCCGATGCGTAACTCGAATGGAATTTCTCCTTTGGCTTCTTTTTCTTTTTTGCGCCCGAGCATAAAATTTCGGATTTCAAATGCTGCATTGAGCATATCCTCTGCATGTGTGTGATTGCTCACAGGCAATCCGCTTGCACATAAGTAAGCATCTCCAATAGTTTTTATTTTTTCGATTTTATATTTCTGAATGATGTTATCAAAGGCGCTGAAGCAATAGTGTATTTCAGCCACCAACAATTCGGCACTTACTTTTTCGCTTACGGTTGTAAAGTCCTTAAAATCGGTGAACATTACAGTTACCATAGTAAATGCTTTGGCTTTGGCTGCGCCTGTTGATTTTAATTCTTCGGCAACTTCTGAGGGAAGAATATTCAGCAGTAAATCATCGCTGCGTTGTTTTTCTTTAGTGATAATGATGTTTGCATTATTCTTTAAACGATAGCGATTATATAGTAAGCCCGAAAGACATATCAGAAAAAATATTCCTCCAATAAAAAATCTTCGCGTAAGCTTTTCTCCTTCTGCTGTCAAATCTTTCAATTTATTTTCCTGTTCAAGAATTTTTATTTGCTTTTCCTTTTCAGATGTTTCAAACTTCACTTTCATAGCGGCAATATTTTTTTTATTTTCCTGGCTGGCTATGCTATCTATATTTGACAGTAGCGTATCGCGATACAAGTAAGCGGTTTTATAATCATTCTTCCCTTTATATGCTTCCGATAAACCCTGATATGCATTTTGTGTGTAATCAAATGATTTATTCCTTATCTGTTTGGATAAAATCTCTTTGAAAATTTTTATTGCTTCATCATATTTCCTCTGATAATTATAGACGGTCCCGATACCCGATAATGGCATTGTTTGTGGCCAATAAGAACTGTCTCTTTTTGTAAATTCAAGCATCTTAAAATAATTCTTCAGTGCTTTGTCCAATTCATGCTTATTTATGTATAGAGCTGACTTATTTTGTATGGTCATCATTTGCAAATATTCAATGCCGGTTTCTTCCCAGATTTTTTCTGCTTTATCAAAATAAAATAAGGCAGAATCATTTTTACCTAAAGACACATAATTTTTGCCTAACCAGTCATAAATGCCTCCTTCTATCATAATCCAATCGCTTTCGTCTTCGATAAGACCTTTATTTTGCTCAACTTCTTTTTTTTCTTTAGGATTATCTTTAATTTCATGAAATAAGCCAAGTGCCTTTTTTCTAAACTCCAGCGCTTTTTCATGATCACTCAGATTATCATAGACCGTTGCTATATCTAAATAATTTACCATGCAAGCAAACTTGCCTTCACCTGTATTTATCTGTTCGCTTTCCTTCATTGATTCAAGAAAATACTGTAGAGCTTTTTCTTTGTTACCAAAAAAATCATAAGATTTTCCAATTGCATTTAAGCAACCTGCAACATGAAATTTATCTTTTGATTTTTTGGACAAGTCTATTGCCATTTCATTGTAATAAATACAAGAGTCAAGATTTAGTTCACGATATTCTTCGGCAAGTCTTTTATATGCCTTAGCCTTTGCTGTATCCGCAATTGCAGTTTTAAGAACAGTTTTTAAACTGTCAATTGCGTTTCGGTCTTGTGCTTTGACAACGCTTAACGCGAGAAGTGCACTGGTAATTAAGATGCAGAGGGTTTTTTTCATAATTTTTATTGATGATTTAGATGAATATTTTTATTTGTTTGTTGTGGGTAAGTTAAATATTGCTTCATCGAATTTGTATTGCAACACATGCTTTGTTATTTCCTAAACTTATAGATTGTATTACTCATCTCTGATTTTTAAAAAGCGTTACCTACTTATAAAATATTTCCTTTCATTCGGATACATTATATTTAAAGCCTGGGTGCGCGAGTGCACTTCTAATTTTTTGTAAATGCTCCGTACATAAGTGCGCACGGTGTCAACACCAAGAAATAATTTACCGGCAATTTCTTTGTACAGGTAACCTTCAGCAAGCAACCCGGCAATTTCTTTTTCGCGTGATGTAAGCTGTTCCGTATTTTGTTGTGTGCCACGATTGCCGAATGATGATACTACCTTGCGTGCTACCTGGGCGCTCATAGGCGAGCCACCGTTTTTCAAATCAATTATTGACTCGTACAATTTTTCGCTTTTGGTAATTTTTAAAATATAACCTGTTGCACCTGCACAAAACGATTCGAATATCTTATCAGTGTCCTCATAAATAGTATTCATTAAAAACTGCACGGCAGGATTTATTTTTTTGCAAAGCCGCACAGCTTCTATTCCGCTCATGCCTGGCAAGCCAATATCCATCAACACCACTTCAACATCTAAGGCATTAAAATCTTTTACAAAATCTTCTGCATTGGTATAAATGCCCTGCAGCAAAAGATTTTCATTTTCATTAATTACCTGTTGCAAACCGTTGCTGATAATGTGGTCATCTTCAACCAGGGCAAGTTTTATTTTAGAAGGGACTTCTGTTATCATAATCAATATGGTGATTATTAAGCTTAGGAGTATTTTTTTTATTCTTGTATGTTTTTAAAATCGTAATGTAAATCCATTTCCAATATTGAGTTTACCAAAATTAATTCCTGCCGATCTTCGCTGCCACCGCAGAGTCTCCACCTAAAAAATAAAATGAAGGTGGGCTCTGAGGCAGAGGAATCATCAAACTGCTTCCGGATCATCTGCTTTGTTTAGTTTTTGGGGCGAACAAACTCACGAAACTAAGAACCGGCAAAGTGAATCCTCTTTATTTAGATTGCTTTCCTAAAGCAAATTGCAATCCCACCTTAGCCCCGGCACTGCTGAAAGGCAGAAATACTTTTAGCTCCTTTGATGGTGATTGTGCATTGTATGTATTGTTGGTGGAGGATGATTCTGTATAGCTATCAACAAATTCAACTTCTTTTTCATTAGTATCCATATCGGGTAACTGGTCAACTCCATCTTCGGTATATTTAGTCATTATTCCTTTTTTAGGAGCCCAGCTTTGAGCAATCATATTAAACTCAAAAAAAATGCTGATTCTGTCATTGAGTTTAAAATCAGCGCCCAGGCTCCCTGTAAATCCTATGGGAGTTCCTCCTGAATATACAATTTCCATTTCAGTTTTACTGCCGATTCCGTTATTTATATCAGTCCTAAAACTAGTTTCAATCACCTTTGGACTCATTCCAACTACCAATCCTGCTTTCATATAAGGTTTAATTTTTCCCTCGCCTGCCGCAATTTTTAAAGCAGGTGAAATTCTTAACATATTTCCTGATAAAGTATTTTCTTGAGTGCTTGAGTGGGGAAAAGTGGTCGAAGAATTTGACTCAGAATAATTGCCTGTCATATCAGCACCAGATAAATAACTCAAGCCTAATTCAGCTCCAACATTTTCATTAAACATATAACCAAAAGTACCCCCGGCCTGAAACCCCTTTCCAAATGAGCCGGTACCTTTAACTATTTCGAAGCTACTTGTATGTCCCGTTGAATTTAAAGTGTAGGAATAGTTCGAAGCTTTAAATGCATTGGGCGCTGCAGGTAGCCCGTAGCCTGCACTAACAGCAAAGTATATACCCTGTGAATAAACTTGTGCAGTAAGCAAGGTTAATATTACCGCTATTGCAAATTGAATTTTGATTTTCTTTTCCATTGTTTACTTTTTTTTATTACCGGTTCTTACTCTTATGGCTTTTCAGATTCGCCCCGTTTTTTAATGTGGTGCCTGGTTTCCACATTTCTTTAATTTATTCACTGTTGAACTTTTTGCTGTAGCTATTATGTTCATCAACATAATATTTATATGATATGCAAGTATTTGATAGTTCGATTCAGAATAGTTTTTACCTCGTCACGAAACTTAATGACATCCGTGTAATTTCTGTATTCGCATCCTGTTTCCATTTTATTATTCTTTATTATCTGTACTGATTTTTAATTTCGGTATAAACATACAGGTGTATTAAGAGGTGATGGAATACAAATAGTATAAGGCAGGAAATAAAAGTTTACGGCATAAATGAGAAAGTTTATGCCATTAATCCTTTTCAGGCTCTCAGCCAGGTGGGGCCGAAAATGTACATGAGTTTATTTTTTAAACTCCTGGGCTATTTACATCGCTAATAATACTTTGAAACTCCTGAAACACTATATATTGAGGATGATGTGAAATGAGCGGCTTGGTAATTCCGAATTGTACCGGCTCGGTTTCGGGTTGATAGGATGCTCCTTTGATTACAAGTTTTCTATTCAAGTCATTCAAACAAAATAACCTTGTTGCAAAGACCCGGGAGGAATGAAATTTAAATTGTTCTCTTGATTACAATTGTGATCAATGCACTCAATAAAAAAATCAAAACATACACCAGGTAAAAATGTGAACAGGCTAACATAGTTGTGAATACCAGCACCGCTGCCAACGTAAGCCTTATCAATTCATCCTTTACAAAGCTTACATTAATATTTTCATTAAAAATGAAAATCACGTTCGACATAATCATAACTCCAATAAAAGCGCAAAGCGTAAATTCCCAATTTGATACAAAATTCTTACAAGCCAGCAATGCTATGATTCCCGCTATGCAGCATGACAACTGGAAGACAGCATAGCGTTTAAGGTATAGGCTAACAGGTACTTTGTTTTTTTGTAAACGAGGGGCTGCTGCATTTTCGGCTGCCGGTTTCCATTCAGGCGGCATAAACAACAGCTTAATTTTATGATGCCACGGGGTAGTAACGATTATAGTTTTCCATAGATAATGATAATAGTAACCAATTGCCCAAAAAGCACTTTTATCAATATAACCACCTTTGATTCCGTATTTCACTGTTTCTGTTTTTTTCTGAAAGGTTCCGAAAAGCCTATCCCATATTGAGAATGTGGAGCCGTAATTCTTATCTATGTAAATATCGTTCTTGCCATGATGAACACTGTGCAGCGAAGGAGTGATAAATATTTTTTCAATGAATTCAAGTTTGGGTGCATACTCAGTGTGCACGAGAAAATCGTAAAGTCCTGAAAGTTTAAAAGTAAATACCAATACCACTGGTGAAAAGCCAAAGACTGGCAGAAACGCCCAAAATATAATCCTGTTGATGCCCTGAAAAGGAGAGGTGCGAAAACCGTTTGAAAAATTGAACAACTCAGAAGAATGATGCGTTATGTGACCTGCCCAAAGTATATTCACCCTGTGCGATAGGCGATGGTACCAGTATGACAGGAAGTCAACAGCAACATACGCCAACACCCATTGGTACCACGAATCCTTCATTTCAATAATACGGTAATGCAGGTAAACATATTTCAAAACAAAGTACATTAACGTAAAATAAAAGAGGGAGCCAATTTGATCAATTGCTCCAATCGTAAGGTTCATGGTGAAATTACCAGCGGTATATTTATTATCCTGTTTTTTATTACTTATATACCATTCAATAAACACGATCAATAAAAAAACCGGTATGACTAAAGGATAGCTATTTAACATTGAATTAAACTCTGGTTTGTTTTAATAATTTTTCTGTATCAAGCAACTTTCCATTTAACAAAATAGAATCTCTGAACAAATGGTTTCTCAAGCGAATAATAGAAGCAATAAAAACAAAGCTGATTAATGAGCACTGCTACAATTCCATACCACGAGAAGGTATATAAAGCAGCACCGTACCCATTCATCTGTCCCCAACCATAGAGGGGGTTGGACATGTACTTAAAAATTCCCTTGCTTACAAAATCAGTAACTTTTTCTTCGATGAACATGTCCTTATAGTAATAGATAGCAAGTCCGATTTGGAAACTCGCCAAAAATTTGATGATGAACCCTGTCACCTGAAGTACGATTCCAAATCCCATTAACCAGAAAGTGGAAGTGAAAGCAAAATCCTGCTGATTCATTGTTGTGAAATAAAGATAAGAGAACGCCAACCCATTATGAAAAAATGCGAATGAAAGCCAGGCTTCAAATTTTCGGTGTGCTTCTTCTTTTGTGGGGCTGGTCTTCAACCAAAACTCTTTGAATCCTCCTTTTACAAAAGTTCCGAACAAAACAGTATAATGTAAAATCATGGACAGCACCAAGTAAGTAATGCCCCGTTTCAACGAAGGATATTGGAACAAGAAATAAACAGGAAAACAGGAGGATAGGATCGCCAGCCATCGGCCGTATGTCATATTCGGTAGAATAATTCCTGCTGTGCCCAGCAAAATCACAATTGCCTTCTTAATCGTTTTAATTTTCCTCTGCTCCCGATGAGCTTCTTGTATTTCTGTAAATCCCTTCATTTATCTTTTTGCTTTTTTAGTCTATAATAATTTTATGTTGTGAGGCTACCGCTTGTGTAAGCAATGGGTCGAGCCAATTATTAAAATTGTTTTGTTTATATATCCTGCGCACTCAATGGCATGCAGGACACTCTACCGAAAGTATTTCAGCTTCGTTTTCTAAAAAGTTGTTGCAATAGCTGCTTTTATGTCCACCATTAATTAAATAATAATTGGCGATAAAGAGTGGATAGTTTAAATCTAAGTATATCCACTTGCTCGTTTTGGCATAGCCGGGTGATTTTGTTTTCCATTTATCAGACATAGGCTTGAAAAAATAATTAACACCGGAGTATTGCTGAAACTGGAATGAGTGAACCAACTCATGACCATAAACGTCATAAAAAGAAGAGCCTACAAGTGTATCAATGTGCAGAATGCCATTGGTAGGAGTGGAGGCCATAAATTGCGGAGCATAACTTATTTGCGGGGTCTTAAAAGTAAGTGTGCCTGATCGAATGCTTTCATTAGCATTTAATTTGCCATTGGCAGCCAAAAAAATTACGCCACTTAATGTAAGAGGCATAACCCGTGGTGTAAAATTAAACGGGCCGGTTTTAAACTCTAACCTCACAAAACCAATATCATAATGAAACTGAGACCAGAAATCTACATTGGCTGCGGCATTTTCAACAATCGAATTTCCGGCACTAAAAACAGCTCGCGATAACCACGCATACCCAGCACTTTCTTTATCGCCAACCTGGTAATTTAATTTTTTCCCGCCATACATCAGCAATCCCCCACCGCTGCCAATTAAAAAACCTTTACCAAAAGCATTACCCCACTTTTGATTGGGATGTTTATTTATGATAGCTCCAACACCACCTGAAAAGCCACCAATTAATGCATTGAAAGCTACAGATTTTGCCTCATAATGCTGAGCCTGCACAGGCATTATAAATAGAGATAAAATAATTAATGCTCCCAAAAAATGAGAGCAAAAAGCAGGGACGATGAAATGAATGGATTTTACAATTAGCTTTTTCATAGTTCTTATAATTTTAGAGATTAAACTGTTTGGTCTATTACTTTTTGAAGTGATCATTACGATTTGGTACTTATTTGTTTGTGCATTGGTGTCCGGGGTTTCCATATTATTATTCTTTATTACCTGCATTGGTTTCTTAATCATGGTGTAAACATAAAGGCGCATTGAAGGTGTGCCGGAGTACAAGTAGTGTAAGGCAGGAAATAAAAGTTTACGGCATAAACAAGGAAGTTTATGCCGCTATGGTTTTAGTAAATAAGGAATAGGGGAATACGGAAATTTGGAAATACGGGAATAGGGAAATGGTTGCGTCTTTGCAGCTATGCTTTTTGTGCTAAAAATTTACAACCCTTTATATCCCACTAAGACACTAAGAACACAAAGAAAAAACTTAGTGAACTTTGTGCCTTATTGGAGAAAAAAATTACCTCGCTAAGACACCAGGAACACAAAGAAAAAAACTTAGTGAACCTGGTGTCTTGTGGGATTTATAAATATACTTTGTGGCAACCCACATATTATAATCCGAATATAATCAGCAGATACTATTTAAAAACATGAGTGGACTCAGGTCTTCGCAGGTAGTTCGTAATAGGGAAGGGGCACGCTCCCCCTTATCCGTGCCTTCAATTTCAACTAATTTTTAGGATAAGACCCTAATGCATATCCTGCACTTTTAGCGAGAATTTACCGTAATTTAAATCTTTCAATACTGTTTGGCCTGCATCAGAAACTTTACAATTAAAATTTCCTTTTACTGAATAAATATCAATGGTAAAAGATCCCCAAGTGTAAGAGGAAACCAAGGTTACAGATTCAACATAAAAATTGCTTCCTGTTTGATTACTTGTCATTTCTGAAGTGTATAACTCATTACCGCTTCCGTCAAAGAATATCACTTTTGCCGATGGTACCGTTGTATAGTTAAGACTTAAACTCTTGCCTGCAAGCGATGAAACTGCCCCTGCAAATTTTATTTCAACTGCATGGGTTGAATTAAATAACAGGCTAAAAGCAGTTTGAGCAATGGTATTGCCGTTGTTCGTAGTCTGAGAATATTGAGGTACGCTGTCCTGAAAATGGGTGTAACTGCCGTTATTCTTAAATTGTAAGTAAAAAGGGAGCGTAAAGTTAAATGCATTTGCACACGATGTACAAGTTCCACCGCAATCAATCCCCGTTTCTCCGTTATTCTGCACTCCATCAGCACAATAATTTGGTGTCGGTGTCGGGTTCGAAGAATCTGAGGAATCATTTTTCTTGCAGGCGGATAAAAATGTAAGACATAAAATAAGAATAGAAATAATCAGAGGTGTAACTGAGGCGGTGATTTTATTTTTAGTGTTCATAGTTTTGTGTCAGTGATTATAGTGCTGACTCCGCACTTTTGAGTGAATTCATTAATAAGATATTTAGAAAAAAAATGACTGATAATCATTACAAACCAGAAGCAATTGATTGATACCATTATGACGCTGAGCTGCGAACGATTAACAATCCGGCATAAGTGTAAACATAGAGGCGCATGGAAGGTGTGCCGGGGTACAAATAGTTTAAGGCAGGAAATAAAAGTTTACGGCATAAACAAGGAGGTTTATGCCGTAATAGTTTCAGTCAATAGGTAATTCGGAAATAGGTTATAGGGGTGTCAACTTTGTTGAAGTTTTTTCACTTCGACAAAGTTTTTTCAAAAACTTATAACGTTTGATTTGCTGGCAATACTAAAATTTTAATGAAAGAACTTTGAACAGAATATTCTATCAGACAACTTTTAACCTATGACCTTAGTAAAACAATTTGTGTTTCTTAACAAACCTTATTCGCTTATTTCACTAAAGAAAATAAGGGAATAAGGTCAGAAGCGTGAGTGCAGCTTTCTTTACTAAGGTCATAAGGTTTTGAAGATGAACCCAAATTTCATACTCATTATTCCACTAAATTTTTAGTTATGCCGATTTGCTTTATTTATTGAAAATCATTTTCAGGTCGGAAAGCGCTTTTAGAAAATCGTCTTTTCTTCTGCGGGCTACATCGGCTTCCAATGAATCGGTTAATTCAACTGTACCACCTTCGCCACCGCGTTTGTATTTTTTAATATGATTAAGATTAATGAGATAAGAATCATGTACACGAAAAAAATTATGCTCACGCATTAATTCATCCACCCACTTTAAGGTTTTTGTTGCCGTAATTTTTCTTTTACCTGTTAAATAAAAGTCGGTGCAGTTGTCTTCGGATTTACAAAGTATTATTTCAGCAACCGTAATAAAATCTATTCCACCCAAAACAGGTAATCCAACCTTCTGCATGGCAACATTCGTTTGCTTTACATTATGCAGTAATACCTCTATCTTCTTTTTGGAACCTGTTGCGGTTAAATTTTTATACCGGTCAACCGCTTCTTTGAGTTCATCAACACCAAACGGTTTTACAATGAAATCAAGAGCACAAAACCTGAATGCCTGAACAGCATATTTATTCCAGCTTGTTGTAAAAATCACTTCACAGCTTACAGAGCGCGTGTGCTCCAGTAAATCAAAACCTGTGTAGGGTGGAAGTTCCACATCAAGAAAAATCAATTCGGGTTGCAAATCGTTTACTTCTTTTATCCCATCAGGAACAGAACTACAGATTTTCAAAATATCTATTTCGGGAAAATGCTTTTTCAACAAATCAACCAAATATTCGAAGTGAGGTTTTTCGTTTTCTACAATAATGGTTTTAATCATGCAACCAAAGGTAATGAAAGTTCCACCCTGGTACCTGCAGCTTGATTATCTTTTGTAAACAAATCAATAATCTTAAACTGTGCTTTAATCTTTTTGAGTTCGTTCAAAATTTTTAACCGCTCTTCAGTTAACTTCGTTCCAAGCGATTCTTTTTTTATCAGCATGGGTTGTTGCACCTGCTTGCTCATATCGCGTCCCACACCATTGTCTTCTACAGTTGCAAACAGTGCATTGTCTTTTTTGCTGATGTAAATGTTAATTTGACCTCGTTCGGTTTTATATTGTAAACCATGCCAGATGGCATTCTCAACAAATGGCTGCAAAATCAAGGGAGGAATGGTTGTTGCTTCCATATCAATACTTTCATCAATGTGAAACGTATATGTAAAAGGATGGGGTAGCCGAATACTTTCCAATTGCATATAAAGTTCTAATGCTTCCAAATCTAATTGTAAGGAAACTTCGCTGTATTGTGAATTTTCTAAAACCAAACGCATCAGTTTTGCAAATTTTAAAAGATAAAGATTGGCATTGTCTGAATTGTTATTCAATAAAAATGTTTGAATAGATTGCAATGCGTTGAAAATAAAGTGCGGGTTCATTTGTGAGCGCAATGCTTTCATTTCTGTTTCAGAAACCTGCAAGCTCAAAGCCATTTCTTTTTGTCTTTGCTCTGCATTTTGCTCAAGCATAGTATTTTGCTCACGGATTAGCCTTTCGTTTTCCACATGGTCTTTTTCTCTTTTCTGCCTGAGGGCTTGCAGATAATTAACCATTCCATAAAAAAATAAAATCACGGTAAGCAATGCTCCTGATGGTACAATCATATTAAACAAAAAGTTATCAGGCACTATTCCGAATGATAGGAGAGCGAAAAAATTAAAACCGATAATCCAGGGCAGATATGAAAGTAATGCAAATCCAGGGGCTGTACTTTGGTTTTTTAACCATAGGTATAACAGCATTGAAGCTGGCAGCCATGTACCTGCTAAATATAAAACAAGAGTTATATAATGTGAAAATTGCCATGAAAAGAAAAACGGACTTATAACACAAAACAAGGTTGTCATTAAAGCATAAGCAAAAAATAAAAATACTAATCGCGGAAAATTTTCCTTAAAGTGATTTAATTTAGCAGCTAATACAAATCCGCTAATGCCCATAAAAGGAAACCATAAAAAAGTTTGTCCATATTTGCTCAAGAGATACCAGGTTGAGTCGTGCCAGAATAAAGAGGTTAAGATGCCATAATTATCAAGGTAAAAAATAAGCGTGCTTAATGTTGCGGCTATAAGATAAAGGTAATTATCATGTGATGAATAAAAGTAATTTATAAGCCAGTAAAACATGGCGAGCATGCAAATGCCGGCACACAATCCGAAAAAGAAATTCTTTCTCCATTTCATTTCATTCCATTTATCTGATGAAATGAGTTTTGCTTTTACATTATCAAACGTTGACCAGCGCAGGTTAGTTTGTATGTGCATATAAATTTCGGCACTTTGATCTTCGGCCAACGACAAATTGAAAATAACATCAGGATCTTTCACACTGCGTTTTGATTGTGGGAACGACCAGCCGCTATGCTGGATTAATACTTTGCCACCTGGAAAAACGGTATAGCAATTAACATCAGAATAAAGTTTATCAGTTTGCAAAATCCATGATGTTATTTTATCAGCATCCGATTTAAGTTTTATTCTTGCCCATACAGATTGGTTCAATTCTTTTGTTTTTCCAATTTCATTCTCATGAAAAAGCGAATCAAGTTTTCCCGATAAGACTTGTTCGGGTAAATATTGTTCATTCGTTTCTTCGAGAACCTGAATTGCAGACCACAGGTTTATTTCCTTTATCTTTTCTGATATAGTAATTACAGCACTATTTGCATGGGCTGATGAAACACTATCAGCTAAAGAAATTGCATTAGTCAATAATGAAAAATAAAACAGAAGGAATAGGCTAGGTTTCATTGCGTTGCGTTGTAAGCTGGTATTTAATGTTTATCCAAATTAACCCCTGTTGTAATTCTCCACTTGCAAATTATCAGGGCCAGATTGTTTTGTTGTTGCCAAATCTATTAAAATATTTGATACAGATATATTTTGGAATTTTTTTAAATATATTTGGGAGTTGTGTAATGGGAAACTCGACTGCCCCACCACAAGGACACAGGCAATAAAAAAAGTCAGCACTTGGGAATTACCCGGAGGGTTAAAGAAATAAAAAGTGTATCTAACACCGGTTTTACAATATTTAAGCGACATGAAAAAAACTAAGGCTACATTGATTTTAATTTTATTTTCCAAAATGCTTTTTGGGCAAATAATGTTTCAAAAAACTTACGGGGGAACTTCAATGGATAATGCGTATAGTGCCCAGGTAACCACTGATGGGGGATATATTATTACGGGCACCTCGTGGAGTGACTGAACCCCTCATCAAAAAAACAAGTCAATCAAGTTTATTATAGCAAAACTTACAAAGTATAACTTATTGTTATCTCTGATCCGATAGCTATCGGATTTATATTTTCTTCTCATATTTTTTTTTGTTGATGTGAGATAAGATGGTTTTTTTATTGATTAAATACTATTGCTACATTTCGGAAAATAATTGCTATTGTCACAATTGAAATGGGAATGAAAAGAGGAGTATCGGTTCTGTCTCAGCACAAGCGGACGCTTGCGCTATGTTTTCGGGAGGCTTGGACTATCGGGGGTAGTCATTAAAGACAACAATATATATGATTTTACACGAGGCATCTTTCTTGCAGGCTTTGGCAACCACCCATCAATTGAAATAAGTAATAATCATTTGGAGGATGCTCATTTAACTTCCGGTAATTATAGTGGCACGGCAATATCTGTCCAGAATTTTTCTTACCCGGTTAAATTCAGTGCCCCGGTACTGATATTAAACAACACTATTATAAATCCTCGTATTGGTATTCATCTTTTGAATGTTATGGCAGCCCAGGTGGGCACTGAATCTCTTTATAATACAATTACTTATAGTTTAACCGCTACTCCAACTATTACTGATATTCACTCAGGTATATGGCTGCAAAACTCACCTCTTACACACGTAGTAGGGAGTGGCAACAGTTCATTTCCTAATATAAGTAATGATGCTGCGGTTACCACATCGGTACCAAAATTTAGAGGCATTGAAGTTGAAAACAGCCGCGGCTGCAAAATAAACTGCAATGTTGTTAAGAACATTAACCAGAGTATTTTCTTTACGGGCGGCTGTGATTACACACTCATGCGACACAATATAATGTTAGAGTATGAATACGCAGTTTATAAAAACAATGCCTTCTTATCTCGCCAAGGTCATTTCGTAAGTGGCACTACTTACGAGCCATTAAACAATGAGTGGTATGACGCTGGAAGTAGCAACAGAGTTGATGGAACGGGGTTTGCTGTTCTATGGGACTATGATGCTAATAATGTCTCCGTTTTTCAACCCGCTCCTGCAAATCCTACACAAGTAACACCCATCGCTGGGGGAACAGTTACAGTTCCATGCGATGAATATGGTAATCGCCAATCACGTGATGATATGCTCGGGCCTGTTGTAGGTGATTCACTACCTTACCGCGATTTTATTGATGAGAACAGCTATCTTGCCAAGACAAATGCCTATTGGCAAATGCTTGAAGATTCAACACTGCTCGATGAAGGTGATGATCACAAGGATTCAATATACCAGGCATTCTTTGATACCATGGCAGCATCTAATATCGGAGCCTTTATTAATGTAACCAGGTTATTATTTGACAGCAACTATATAAGCACTGCCACTTCTATTAACAGTGCAATAGATGATACCAACAGTATTGAATCTTATAAAAAGATAGTTAATAATTTTTATCTCACTACTTTAGCATTAGGTAACGAACTTAGTGAAGATGACAGTGCAGCACTCAATGAAATTTCAGAACTTTCATGGGTTACGGCCGGAGATGCAATTTACATGGCGGCTTATATGATAGGCAAAGAAATTCATCCATCAGTTCCTTCTTCGTTAAGAATAATGAACTCAGAGCCTTCACCTAAGGTAAACTCTGAAAATTCTGTATTAATAAATTTATTCCCTAACCCTGCTTCGGACTTTTTTGTAATTAACGCACAGGGAACCCTTGTTAAAATAATTTACATTTATGACCTCGAAGGGCGACTGCTGTACAATAAAATAAATCGGGATAATATCATACCTTGTAGCAGTTTTCAGCCAGGTGTTTATCTTGTAAAACTTGTTGATAGTGATGGCAAAGATTATTTCAGGAAGATTCATATTATTAAATGACACTTATAAGTCTTTATTAATAATGGCAGTAATATTCCTATTACTGCCATTATTTTCTATTGCACAAAACCGTGGAAATGTTTGGTGTTTTGGGGATAGTGCGGGTATTGATTTTAATAATATAAATAGTCCTGTTCCTATCGAAACAGGGTTAAGATCACGCGGTAGTTGTGTTTCTATTTGTGATACTTCAGGATTTCTTTTATTTTATGCAGGTGATCGAACAAATATTCCTAACCCCTTTGGTTATTCTACATTAGTTTATGATTCAACCCATAATATGATGCCAAATGGTGACACTATTGTTGGTGAGGGGTGGTATAATGAATTGGCAATTATACCATTTCCAAATAATGATTCGTTGTATTATTTGTTTTCAGTAAGTTTATTAGGGACGTTAGGATTATATTATTCAGTTATAGATATAAATGCAAATAATGGACTTGGTGATGTAATCTTGAAAAATATCAAACTCAAGGCGTTTGACCAAGTGGATTGCCTTACACCTGTAAAGCATGGTAATGGTCGCGATTGGTGGTTGTTTTTCAGAAAATGGAACTCAAACCTTACGCCTAATAATGAGTTCCACTCATATTTGATAACACCTGCGGGTATAATTAATTATCATGTTCAAAATATTGGTGCTATGGAAACTACTAATCTTGGAAAAATGGTATTTAATAATACTGCTGACCGTTTAGCATATGTTAATGAAAGAAGCTTATTTGAACTGTATAATTTTGATCGATGTACAGGAGTTATATCGCAGCCAATAAATATCTTTCAGGAGCCAGCGACTGGTCCTTATAATACATATTTTTTTTCCGAATTTTCTCCCTCAAGTACCATTTTATACATGACTGTTAATGAAGATACATCTTACTTGCTTCAATTTGATTTGAATGCCGCAAATATTGCTGCAAGCTGCGATACACTTTGGTCTTCTAATGGATTTCCGCAATACTGTATCGGTGCATTAAAACGAGGTCCCGATAACAAAATATATTTAAGCAACGCTTATTATGATGGAATTCAGTTTCCTTATCCCTATCCAGATTCAGTTTATAATATGTACAACATGAATCTTGGCGTCATTAATTCGCCTGATAGCTTAGGTGCAGCATGTAACTTCCAGCCTTACAGTTTTTACCTTGGAGGTAAGCGTACCTATTGGGGGTTGCCTAATAACCCTGATTATGATTTAGGCCCCTTAACCGGCAGTATATGCGATACGTTAACTGCAATAGAAAATGTACAAATTGATAAAGGTGAGTTATTGGTGTCGTACATAACTGCATGGCAAAAAACATTTATTAATGCACAGCACCTGAAAGGAAATACCTATACGCTTACAGTTACTGATGTAATGGGCAGGCAGGTATTTAAAGAAAGGGGCGCGCTGCGCTCGCCTTACTTTACTAAGGATTTAGATTGTAGCATGCTTGCTCATGGCATGTATATTATAAACCTAACTACAAATAAAGAGCGTGTGACAGGTAAGTTTATAAAGGAGTAATAATTGTTTTCGCACTCTATTAATTTGACTTGGTTTTTGAAGGTTTGCTATTACCTTTTAAGTGATGATTGCTTTTCACTTTCATTCATTAGAACAAGTTATGAAATCAATAATTTTTTATTCAGAACCTGTTGTTAATATCAAATAATTGATTTCCTTCGTATCGGGTTCTATAAAACATTGCCTTTAAAATAAAGGTTAGAACATTTTGCACTAAGGGGATTTTATTTTTACCATCGCCTCCTTAATCAGTTAAGCTTCTAAAAAATATTTATCACAATTACATTCTAAAATAAAACCGTTTCACTTCGGGTTTAAAACTAAAAACTCAATCCTTTGAATAATCCGTTGGCTTATATGCATTCTTAGTTTTATTATTTGGTACCAGAGCTAAAATCCCTGATATACACTAAACGTAACGGCATAATAATTCCTTTAATAATTTAAAACTCAAACACAATGAAGCAGAAACTGAAAATCTTTAGGTTGATATTTATAATATCCCTTGCAACAGTCCTCACGACTGAAAAAGCTCTTTGCCAAACACCTACTGTTACCGATGCTTACATTATCAGCCAACCACTGAGCACTGACAGTACAATATTACAAGGTACGTATATAGTTGAGTTAAGTGACTCAAACTATGTATCGAACATAGAAGTAAAGATTGGGACGATGGCTGGTGCAAGTGATATACTATCACATACGTTTCTTTATGACAGCCAGGCAGGATTGCCCACCGGATTCAGTTATGCCCGTGTAGGAAATAAATTAACCCTGGGAGTGTCAACTTATCCTGATGAGAGTACGTTTTTCGGACAGGTGCGCGTGCAGGCTACCAACGGTACATGGTCATCGCCTATGCAGTTTATAACAAACTGAACCTTTCAATTTAAAATCCTTAACTCTTAAAACTTAATCAATATGAAAAATATTATAAAATCAGCGATACTGCTTTCAATATTTATATGCATTGCTAATACAGTATATGCAACAAGTCATACATGGACAGGACATACAAACACAGCATGGGGCACAGGTTCGAACTGGTCCACCGGTTCCGTGCCCGGAACCAATGATACGGTAACTATTGTATCAGCAAGTAACAACCCGGTAATGAGCGCCAATGTTACTATAAAAAGATTAATAATGACAAGCGGAACGCTTGACCTCAATGGTGATACGCTTACAATCAGCCGTTCATCGAGTCTTGACGGAGGCAGCATAAATAATGGATTGTTGCGACCGCGGGGAGCCACACATACTTACGATGGAACAACTTTTGGCGCTGCAATAGGTGCTATATGCAGTGCGAATAAATTGAGCGGTGGCACGTTTAACTCTACTGCAAGCTTTGAGGATACAACAAGCACTTCAGTAACCAGTTTGGGGGGATGCACATTTAATGGTGCAGTAACTATTAAAATAAACTTAGCTACTGCCAGCCAGCGTAAACATGCCAATACATCGGCCAATACTTTTAACAGCACTCTTACAATAATTAATGCAAGTACTGGCGAGATACAAATGTCAACCACGGGTTATAATTATTATAATGGGAACGTAATCGTAACCTCTACCGGTACCGGAGGGGTTTCGTTTGGAGTATCATCTGGTGGCACAAGTTTTCTTGGATGGGGTAAAACTATCACAATCGGGTCTGGGGGATTTACAGCAGGAACATTGCTGCTGCGGGATTTTGTACAATCAGGCCTTACAGCACAATCAATAAGATTGACCAGTGCAGGAGTGCTTAATTGTATAAACGCATATTTCAACGCACCCACTTTATTGAATGCGCCCGCGGTAGCTGTTAAGAATTGTACATTTAATGATTCATTAGTATTGGTACATACCGGAGGAACCCGCACGAACTCTGATGGTGGAAATATATTTCATTCAACGACCACGATGATAGATAGCGGGGCAGGAATATTGAGGCTTGGCGTAACTGACCAGGATATTTTTTACGGGAATGCCATATTTAAAGGTATAGGCGCCAAAATACAAATAGGCTATGGTGATACAGTTATTTTAAAAGGGAATATGAGCGAAACTGGTGATGTAGCCTTTGCAAACGGGTATGGAGTTACTATATTAAATGGCGACAGCGCTCAAACCTTAACAAGCACTGATAGCTTGATAAGGTTTAAAGTGCTTGTCATTGATAAGGACAGTAACGATGTAACATTAGGCCATAGTGCAAGGGTTGATAGCGTGCTGCAATTTAAGAAGGGTAAAATAATTTCCAGTTCGTCCAACTTGATGGTGATTTACAGCGGTGCAACTGTGACTGGAGTAAGTGATACAGGTTTCGTAAGCGGACCGGTGAAGAAAATAGGGAATACTTTATTTGTATTTCCTGTTGGAAAGGATAACATTTATAGACCCTTAGAAATGAGTGCTCCGTCTTCTGTAACAGATGGGTTCAGTGCAGAATATTATAATGAGGAACAAACTCAAGGCGATTCAATATATTCAACTAACTTTGATTATTTAAGCCAATGCGATTACTGGAAACTTGATCAAACCAGTGGTTCTTCTGCAGTTTCTGTTAAACTTTATTTTAAAAGCCCTGACTGTGGTATCATTGATTCTTCAACGCTCAAAATTGCAAGATGGGCAGGAAGCTGTTGGAAATCGCCTGGTACAGGCACCTACTCAGGTAATAGAACAACAGGCAACATTATAACGTCATCTGCTTTATCAAGTTTTGGTTATTTCTGTTTTGCATACCAGTCTCCATCCGCAGGTTCTTTTTCTACAATTACTCCTGCGGGATTTATCACCGCTCTCTCGCGCGACATGCAACCTGATTTTAATGGTTATAATGGAACAAACACAATTACCGTAGGTCAAACCTGGAGGGATCTGCAATGGCAGTTACAACATTTCAGAACATTGCGGGCTAATTTGCTAAGATATCCTGGAGGCACAGTAGCTAATTACTGGAACTGGAGGGAGGGAAGATTTTTAGAAGATTATGAAATGACGAGTGGGGTGCCGGGGTTGGAATTGCTTGATAAATACAAAAGTGCAAATGATGATTTGCAGCACAGTGAAGATAACCTTAGCAATTTTAAAATAAGCAATGATTATACAGGTAGCGCGCCTATATTTGATTTGAACATAATGTCTTCTGATTATGCCTACCAATTGGCGATGCTTTTTCATGCTAAAGAAATTGGCTTGCCTGTAAGGTATGTGGAACTCGGTAATGAGTTTTATAATGAGTTGTTACATAACAGGTTAGCATTTCCTTCGGTAGCGGATTATGCAGCCAAGGCAAGTGAATGGGCAGGTGCATTAAAAAGTGCCAGGCTAAGCTATGATGCGGGACTTCATCCTCAGGTAGCAGTTGTGGGTACCTGGCAAAAAGGCGGTAAAGAAAGCAGGCAGAAGTTATGGTTAGATCATCTGATGGATATTATAGGGAGCGACCTCAATATAGATGCGATTACAATACATCAGTATTTAGGAACGGGATTGGATGTAAACGATGATTGCATAGCAGATGTAATGGCCGCAGATGCTGATAATCCAAAAGTTATGTTCAGGAGTGCTTTTGAAAATTTAGATTGGCTAAAGGCAAACGAATTTAATACCATAAAAACTCACGGTAAAAAAATATGGATGACAGAGTTTAACATGCTTGATCAAAGATTTGCAGCAGCAGGCTCATGGGCGCATGCGCTTATGGTGAGCACTATGCTGCTGAGCTACTTGGAAGAAGATGCGGTTGAAAAAGTATTGCCCCATGATTTAGTGGGAGATGCCGAATTAAGCGCAATGTTTAATGGTAATACTAATAACCTGGAATATGATGGACCTGATCCCGTCAATGTTACCGCCCCCTGTGGTTCGAATTACGCTACTCAACCCTGGGGCAAATCTGCTTCAGGACAGGCTGTTGCCCTGATATCGCGAGCTATAAATGAAAGTACCCATGCCGATGAAATAGATTTTACCTCCCTGGGATTACCTGATATTGGCGGAGATGACCCAAGACCAGTACTCTATGGATGGAAGTTTACTAAACCTTACAGTGTTGAGTATATTATTTTAGATATGGGGAGTCCGGGTGAGTTTATAGATATGAGCAATATTGTTGCTACGGGTACAGGACCAGGATATTTTGAATACTTAAGGGCTCCATTAGATGAGTACATAACAGGCGACCCCGGAAGTGGTACTGCTCATACACCAACATATATTGGCAAGGTTGCTTATAATCCTGCTAACCTGCTTTCTATTTTCCCTTACTCCATTACCAGGGTAGTGTTGCCCAACCTTGTTGCTGACTGTTCAGTAATGATTACTCCGACTGAAGATCACATTTGCGTGGGTACTTCCACTTCAATAAATTCTTACGGAATAACTGACGCTGCAAGTTACACCTGGACAATGGACATTGGGGTATTACATCCAAGATATTATGGACTCAATGAAGGCTGTATAGTGAACCCGACAAGCTCAGGGACATATACGGTAACTGTTAGCAACGGAACCTGCACAGCATCAACGAGCATTACAGTTTATGATCCACCGTCATTATCTGTGGGTGTTACCGGATCATTAAATATTTGTCCCGGGAGCTCTTCAGTTGTACTTACAGCAACTTGTACAGGTGGGGTAGGTTCGGGCTATGATTATATTTGGACACCATCTTATGGCCTTACTTCTACCTGCGCTGTTCCTTACGCACCAATGTGTTCAACAGTTACCGTTGCTCCTCAGCGTAGTACCGATTATATAGTTTATGCTACAGATGGCCATTGCTGGGTTTCGTCTGAAAATAATAAGAAACATGTTGTGAGTGAAAAGCCGGTGATTACTTCCATAACACCAGCAATTATTAAATGCTATGATTCAAATACCAGTCACAAGGCTTCATTAGTGGTAACAATGTATCCTCCAGAAACAGGAACAAGCTATACTTATACGTGGTTTCCCTCGGGAGGCACTCAAACCAACACGGCAACGACTTCAACTTATGATGTAAACCCTGGGGGAAGCAGTACGGTTTATACTGTTACAATTACAAATAGTGCAGCTCCGGGTTGTGGAACATCAGCAACGGTTAATGTAACTATTCTTCAAAATTGTTGTTCAACCGCGACAGGGCAAAATGCGACTATAAATAAGACAACAGGAGATTGTATAGCAACAACTTCTCTCCTTGATAACAAGGTGAACGCATCAAGTGGTTATGTGTCAACCAGCTCTGGTGCAGGTAATAGTTTACTTTATTCTGTCTCTCCTGTAACAGGGACAAGCGGAATCATTTTCATATACGGATATTTCAAGGTTGATCATCATCTTACATTTACTGATTGCACAATACAATTTGGCGAGCAGGCAGAGGTACATGTTGATAAAGGAGTTGAATTAAAATTTACCGCGTGCAACATAAGCTCATGCAATGGTTACACATGGCGAAGCATTTTTGTGAAAGATGATGATGCCACTGTAACTATTGAGGATGATGCCACTAATAACCCTACTACAATTGCTGATGCTGATACTGCGCTTAACCTTTCGGATGGAGCAATGTTTAAAGTGGTTAACAGTGAGTTTACTAATAATTATGTGGGGATATACCTGTATGGTTATAATAAAGAAATGAAAATTGCTGACAGCTACATCTATGGCAATACATTTAATGCCACCAGTACACTCAATACACCTCCGATAGGAAGCACCCTGACTTATGGCAGGAGCGGTATAGCTTTAAATCATTGTGAGAATATTCCGATTGGGAAATCAGGAGGTGCTATTGACCCCAATATATTTAGTGATTTATACCTAGGGATTGAGTGCAGGAACTCTAATTTTACTGCACTTAATAATGAATTTGAAGATATTCATACCGGAATAACTCCAGCGGGAGTGGGTATATATTTGGCTTCAAACTTTGATTATTACGATAGGTCGGTTGTAATGGGCAATAGTTTAACTGTGGGTAAAAATGTTTTTAACAACTGCCCCATAGGCATATACGCATCCGGTGAGCAAAATATTACAGTTGACAACAATGACTTTGGTGTAACTACAGCCATATCAAATACATGTTTGCACATAACCACCAACAACAAGCAGATAGATGTAAGAAATAATCAAATTGAGAATTTTTATATAGGCTTTCGCTTATATAATTTAGGTGCTGATGGGCAGGCAAATATTAATAGCAACGCTTTTGCCTCAGGCTACCCCGGTACTTCCGGCTATGCAGGCACAGCCTTAATGGCTCAAAATCCCACCCCGGTTGATGCTCATTTGAATATTTACGATAACACTATCACCGATGCACGTATAGGAATAAATGCCGTTAATATTCCCGGTATTGGTATTGGATTAGATGCTGATGGCAATATTTTACGAAACCTTATTTCCTTTAATCTTGGAGCTACACCAAATTCCTCTGTTTATTATGCAGGTATATGGCTGCAGCATTGCGACAACGCAAAAGTTGACGGAGGCGGACCCGGTATGAGCCCTGTGGCCGACATTACCAACAATGCTCCCTCTGGCGGCACCGATAAATTTCGCGGCATTGATATTGAAAACTCCACCAACTGCAGGATTAACTGTAACTCAATAGCTTACATAAGCCGCTCAATGACCTTTACCGGGCATTGCGAATTCTCATTGTTACGCAATAATGCAATGGCGGAATATGAAGAAGCTATTGAATTATTCAACGCTAATATGACCGACCAATACCAGGATAATTTTGAACCTCTTGATAATCTATGGATGGACCCACCAAATACTGTAGGTTTTCCTCCACCTACAGATAGAGTTACTGGAATTGGTCTTAATCCTATTGATTGGTATTCACAATCTGGAACGCCTGGCTCTAATCCATATGACCCGCTTGATGGAGGAACATCTAGTAATTTTGTATTTGTTCCTCCATTTGTCTCTCCTGGTACTGTTTTATGTAATGATTATTCAAACCGACCAAGCCGTGATGATTTGCTTGGGCGTATAGTTGGCGACTCCCTCGAATTCTCAGAATACGAAGATGAAAACACTTACCTTGCGAAAATGAATGCATATAATTTTATAAAAAACGATACTTCGATTTTATATTTGGATGAAGAGAGCGATGATGACTACCAGGATTTTTATGCAGACATGGCAACCCTCAATATTGGCAGCTTTGCACGCGTCAATGAACTGGGCAGTAATACAGAAACACTCGCTGATGCACGAACAGAAAATGATGCCATAAGAGAGGATAATGACATTGAATATTACAAGAAAACAGTAAATGAAATTTATCTTAACAGGTATGCGCCTATTGATTCATCATTAAGTTCCGCTGACAGTTCAACTCTTGAAAGCATTGCGGCAATGAATTGGTACGAAGCGGGCGATGCCATTTACAGTGCCGCTGCCATGCTGGGTCTTGAAATACATCCCACAATATCGGCATTACGCTTGGGCAATCAACAGAATGCTTCACTCAAAGAATCAGATGATAAAACTATTATAGTAAAGCCAAACCCTGCTAAGGATTTTTTTATTGTTAATTCAAGTGCAACAATTAAAGAGGTAATAATATATGATATGCAGGGTAATATAGTAAGATGCATTAAAAAAGATGCTAACGGAAAACCTATTCCTGTTGCTTTAGCAACGGGGCTTTACCGAATTAATATAATTGATTCTGAAAATAAAACAACATATCGAAAGCTTGTAGTTATACGATAAGTTAACTAATGAAAAAAATCGTTTTTATAACACTAACGTTAATCCCCTTTTTTGCCTTAGGACAAAAAAGGGGTAGCGTATGGTGTTTTGGAGATAGTGCATTAGTTGATTTCAGTGATACTACAAATATTATTACCGAAACAAGTCAGATAAAATGGAGAGGTAGTTCCGTTTCTATGAGCGACAGTTTAGGACAACTTCAGTTTTATGCTTGTACAGGTAACCAAAATCCCTCTCAAAAGCTGACTCGCGTATTTAACTCAGCTCATCAGCTAATGCAAGGGGGTGATAGTATTGAAGGTAGAGGATGGTATAGAGAATTAGTTACTATTCCCATGCCGGGTTCAGATAGTTTGTATTACCTGTTTTCTTTAAGGGTAACTTCAGGGCAGGGAATTTATTATTCCATTATTGATTTATCACAAAATGGAGGTTTAGGTGCGGTTGTTCAAAAAAATATACAATTGCAGAGTTTTAAAGTGGTGGATTGCTTGACAGCAATAAAACATGGTAATGGTAGAGACTGGTGGATACTTTTCAGAAGATGGGATACCCCTTCTCCTAATTCAGAAATCCATTCGTACTTGGTGACTCCTACAGGCATTTTAAATTATTCTGTTCAAAATGTTGGTTCGACCCAAAGTTCTGGATTTGGAGGTTTTGCGGTGAGTACCGATGGGAACAAGCTTGCATATATCAATCCGCAACACTTACTTGAATTATATGATTTTGACCGTTGCAGTGGTATTATAAGCAATCCGGTTACAGTATATACTGAAAGTTTACAAACTCCTTATGAAGCTTATTGGGGAGTTGATTTTTCTCCATCCGGTGATTTATTATACGTCTCTAAAGTACCGGTTATATCATCAGATACCGCTCGTCTTTACCAGTTTGATTTAACATCAGCTAATATAGCTGCCAGTTCAGATACATTGAGCGAAACGTTGTTTGAAGAATCAATAGGATTTTTAAAATTAGGTTTAGATAACAAAATATATCTTGCTACAAGTTATTACCAGGTGTTTCCTTATAATGATACCACCTATAATAATATTAATATGAATCTAAGCGTGATTAACTCACCAGATAATTTAGGAACGGCTTGTGATTTTCAGCCTTACAGCTTTTCCCTGGGAGGCAAACGCACATATACTGGTTTGCCTAATAACCCGGATTACCACCTTGGCCCAAAAATCGGTTCAGGTTGCGATACACTTACTTCAATTAACGAGCAGTCACAACAAATTATCGTCAGCAACTTGTTCCCTAATCCCAACAACGGAGAGTTTACAGTTAATTATTTTTTACCAAACGGTAAAAGCGGAACAATGGAAATATTTAATTCAACAGGCCAGCAGGTTTATAAATTGCAATTACCACGATATACCTATATGCAAAATGTTAGTTTGAAAAACTTAGCATGGGGAGTATATCTTGTAAAGCTCGTGAGTAGAAATAAAATCACTTATAAAAAATTTATAAAACAATGAGAAAATATTTCTTCATCCCTCAAATATCGCCAGTCTTCCAAAGCCCTTCCTGATGCTGCCCGTCTGGTGACGCGACCAGACCGATGATATGTTCGGACGTGTGGTGGGCGATTCGCTTGAGTTTTCGGAATACGAAGATGAAAATACTTATCTTGCTAAAATGAACGCTTACAACTACATGAAAAACGATACCACAATTTTATATCTTGACGAAGATAATGACGAAGACTACCAGGACTTTTATGCAGCCATGCAATCGCTTAATATAGGCAGCTTTGCACGGGTAAGCGATTTGGGCAGCGGTGCCTCCACTCTTGCCGATGCACGCACTGCCAATGAGGCTATAAGTGATGAAAACGATATTGAATATTATAAGAAAGCGGTGAATAATATTTATCTTAACAAAGTAGCCCCTGTTGACTCTTCATTAAGCAATGCCGATTCATCTGCGCTTGAAACAATTGCCTACATGAACTGGATTGAAGCCGGTGATGCTATTTATAGTGCTGCGGCTAAAGGGAAGTTGTTTGTTTCATACATAACAGCCTGGCAAAAAGCATTCATCAACGCCCAGCATTTAAGCGGCAATACCTATACGCTTACTGTTACTGATATAACAGGAAGAATAATTTTTAAAGAAAAGGGTAGGCTGCGCCCGCCTTACTTTACCAAAGATTTAGATTGTAGCATGCTTGCTTATGGCATGTATATTATAAACCTAACAACAAATAAAGAGCGGGTAGCAGGTAAGTTTATAAAGGAGTAGTTCAAACCTATGGTTTTTTTTGATCAAGCATTTTATAATTATCCCGATAGGTATCGGGACTGAAAATAATAACTGCCACTATCAGCAAAGAAATGAACAAGTACAAACAATTCGTTCCCGTTTCAGCACAGCGAGGGCTCGCACCAAGCCGGAGTCTAGCGCAAGCTTCGACAAAGGGTATGGTTGAAGGAGACACTCCCAAAGGGGGGGCGGCATTAATAAAGCAGCCATTCCTATCATTCTCAATTACGTTTAATAGTATTTTGTTTTTACCTGGAATTAAAAATTATGCCTGCAAAAAAATTACATGCTACGCTATCAATCAACCATTATAACCAGTATTATTTCTAATTGTCTTTTATGCTGCTTAAAGGCTTAGTAACTTAAATGAAACAAAAACAGATTTCACAAATTATCTTTAGCTGGCGCTTTGCTGGATTACACCTTTTTTAATTTTTATGGTTAATGTTGCCTCAAGTTGAGTGGGACGAGTTGATTTGACAACATCTGTTGAAATTAATTCGTAATCTGCTAGATTATTTAATTCTAAGAATTCCTGGATTTTGTTTACGAGACCTTTTTGCATGGAGTTTTAGTTTATAATTTTCGAAATATATGAAACTTAATTGAATGAGAGCGGAGTGATACTTGATGCTTTTCAGTTCAACAGCAATTATAAATTAGATATAATATTAACCAACACACTATACCATTAATTTACAACTCCCAATTTCAATTTTCAAGTACATAATAATTATTGAAGGTGTTATTTACTTTTTACAAACTTTATTTTTGCGGGTAAACGATTTTTACTTCCGCTTACTTCAAGGCAATAAATTCCTTCGCTTAGGTTAGCCGTATTTATCTCAATTTGATTTTCACCAGCTTCCGATTCGTTTTTTTGGAAATAAATTTCACGACCCGTAATGTCATATATTTTTATTACAATCTCTTCAGACTGTTGTAATGAGAAACTTAATGCAATCATATCTGTTGCCGGATTTGGCTGTACGCTCATGTTTTCTAACCATGCTGATTTTACGGGATCAGAAAATTTGCAATTGATTATTACTTTAAAGGTAGTGCTTGTCTTTGAACACCCGCTTGTGTCAGTCACCATAACTTTATAGCTTCCTGCAGTTTTTGCATAATAACTTAAAATATTTGCTCCGCCTATAGGGTTACCATTACGCACCCACTGATAAGTGTAATTTGTTTTTGATGGGTTTACAATTATCTGCACGCTGTCGCCTGTACAAATTGAAAGTGAGCCATTGGCGGCAATGGTATATGAAGGTGAAACAAATACTTCAATATATGGTGATTGAGCTACACAACCATTATTATTAGTTGATACGCGGTATTTTGCAGCAACTTTGGTTTTATAGCTGGTTGCGGTAGCACCGGCTATGTTACTGGTAACTTTTTGCCATTGGTAATTATAGTTACCCGGATTAACTACACTTAATATAATGCTATCGCCATAACAAATGTTTGATGGTTTATCTGATGTGATAGTTGTAGTTATTCCTTTATTGCCGATTGTTTTTGAGGCACTGTGCGTGCAATTTCCTACGTCCTTAACTGTTACGCTATAGGTTGCGGGTGCAGTTGCATTGTAAACCGAACCTGTAATCAATCCGTTAAAAATACCATCCTTAAACCATTTATAAGTAACCCCTGTGGCTGGTGTTGCGTTAATCGCGAGCGTGGCATTTGGGCAAATGCTGTCGTTTGCTGAACTCAGTGCAGCGGTTGGTCCGTTTACGGTTATCATACCGGTTCTTATAATAGAATCAACTCCGGCAGGATTAGTAACTTTAAGTTTAACATTATAAACACCCGGAGTATTATAAACAACCAAAGGCGATTTTAGTGTTGAAGTTGATGGTGTTCCCCCCGTGAATGTCCATTTCCATGTTGATACAGTTTGGCTGGCATCGGCAAATTGAACTGACTTTCCCTTACATATACTTTTATCGGGGTTCGCAATGGCAGCAACAGGTGCAGAGCAGGCAGGGTATAACCTCACCGTATCCGTTGTTGTAAGCCCTAAAGGATCGGTAACTTTCAAAACAATGGAATAAGCAAAAAAACCTCCATTGCATCCTTCGGGATCTATTGTGGCATAAGTAACCGAATCACTATCTAATGGCCCTGGATGGGTATGATTATTATGATTAAGGATTACCTGCCATGCATAATGAAGTGTTGAATTTGCCTGCTCGGCATCACTTACCTGTGCAATAAGATCAACAACCGACTGCTGCGAAACGGAGTAGTAATCACCGTCTCTTATACTTGTAATATCAACTAACGGTGGTGTATTGTTAACCGTAATTAAAACAGAATCGGTTTTTGATAGACCCAGGCTGTCAGTTACTTTAAGCGAAGCCCAGTAAGCAGTTGGAATGCCTGAAGGAACATTGTAAGTATGCGTTACTATTTTCGCACCGCTTACAGCGCCATCGCCAAATTTCCATTGATACATTAGATTAACTTTTGTTTCCACATCATGCGATGCACTGCCATTAAAGTTAACGGATAGAGGTGAAGCGCCATATTTTTTATTAACTGCTATAACCGGAGTGGGCGGATTATTGATAAAAGCCGTATAACATATTTTATGAATTTCATTATTCTGATAACCTATATAATTAAAGCAACCATCATTAGGGTTTACTGTGAGGAAAACAGCTTTAGGAAGCTCATTACAAAAGCTGTCAACAGCAGTTGCCTCGAAATTAGAATTAAAGCTTACCCGCTTTATCCATTGTGTGCCATAATCAAGGTGAAAATATTTGTTCTGATACTCAGGCGGCATTCTGTTATCAGTGTACCATGTTCCGGCCAGGGATGTATTACCTGCAAATTGTGACCCTGTTACAGGCGAACCAGGCGCATCTATAAATGTTGTAGTTGCAGTATTTCCATTAAAGGTTCCGGTGCGGGTCTCGAATAAATTATGTCTCCATTCAATTTGCGGACGGGTATGAAAAAAAGAAGGGTAACTTGTAATCAATTGACTTTGATCACACGGATTTTTAAAATTAACTGTGGTAGCGAGCGTGGCTTGTTTCAATAAATTCTGAAACGTAAAATAAGCCTGGGTGCATGTTGTGCCATTGTACAGCGGATTGGGTGCATCCATGTTAGCTATTGGGTGTGGCTGGTAATCTTTGTTATACTCCAAACCCTCATAAATGGGCCAGCCGAAATTTTCACCACCTTGTTTTGAAACATTAAGCTCTTCGTATTTAAACCAGCCCACATCACCAATCATAAGCACACCCGGATTACCGGCTGTAATATCAGTGTCACCGGTATTTGGCTGTAAAGTAATACGAAAGGGGTTTCGCAATCCCAGGCACCATACTTTTGAACGGATAGCTTCAGGATGCAATGGATCATAAAATGGATTGGTTGGCAAGCCTAATCCTGTTGCAGGATCAATTCGTAATATTTTCCCATTATAACTATCGAGCATCTGCGAGCGGAATGAACCCACATTTTCACGCGCAGCCATCATCGTATCAGCCATTGCCTGCGCATAGTAAGATGTAAGGCATGAGCCTGTGTCAACACCATTAAAACTCGCGCCATCACCTGTTGATATTAAAAGTGAGCCATCTTTGCCAAACAGCAATGTGCCTCCGCTATGCGAAGTATGCTGCACCATAATTCCATTCTTTTTAGTATCGCCAATTAAAATAGTGCGGCTTGCAGCAATAGTTGTTGTAAAATTAGTAGCAGCATTTGCCTGGTATCTTACAATACGTGCAATGGTTGCATTATTATATTCATTGGTATTAGGTAAATAAGCCGGTGTGCCATAATTTAAAAGGTAATGACGGTCAACAGTGTAAAACAAGTAATAGTAACCATTAGTAAGGAAACCAGGATCAAGGGCAAAGCCATTTAAGCCATGGTCAACCCAATTACCAACTTCGTGGTGTATGTCAAGCAGTGGTGTTGTAAGTTTATTTCCATTGGTATCTGTTATCCAAACGTAACCTGCTTTTTCCCATGCATACATGCGCTTGTTAGCATCAAAAGTAAAACCTACAACCTGGTTCCAATTGTTGGTTACCAACTGATCAGTAAAATTTGGCGGCAGCCATTCTGTTTGCGCTGATGCTGAAAAGGGAATTAAAAAAAATGATATGCAGGTTAAGATACCAAATATAAATCCATATAGTTTTTTTTGTAAGTATAATTGAAATTGCATGGCAATAAATTTATTTGTTGAATAGAAGTAATGGTTGAAAATGATTTAAGTCTGCAACCAATAATTACTACAACAATACAAATAATATTTCAAGCCATAATTTCCAATGGGTGAACAGGCTTTAATACTTGATAAATTTAGAGAAAGTCTGATTTTCTTTTGTGGTTACCTTGATAAAATACATTCCGGCAGCAGTAAGCTTGTCTGATTGCAAATGTACATCAACCATTTTAGTTCCGGGTACAAGTGCAATTTTCTTGCTTAGTATTATTCTTCCGTCAATATTAATCACATCAATAATTGCATCATTGCTTTTGAAATTAGTTTTATCAACTATGCGCAGGTTAACAAAATTTTGATGTGTAGGATTGGGTGAAACAATAAGGCCCAAAGTTCCTGATGTTGCAAGATTAAAATCGGCAAATTGTCCGCAGTCAGGATAAACGTCTTCATAGTCATTGCCCTCCATTCCCTGCGGATCAACTACTTTTAAGCTAATGCGATAAAAAAACAATTCGCCATTGCAACCTATTGGTGTTAAGATGGTATAGGTAACTGAATCATTATCCAGCGATTCAGAATGTTCATGCTGATTATGGTGCAATACGGTTTCCCATTCATAATACAATACACTGTCAGGACTTTCAGCATCAGATACATTAGCCTGTAATGGTATGTTGGTAGTAGTTAGTATTGAGTACAGCGTATTAGGAGCGATGGATGTAATCTGAACAGATGGCGGAGAATCATTAATAAAAACTTTTAGTGTGGTTGATGAAACATAATTTGAATCATCTTTAACGGTTAGTGTAACCGTATATACAGTTGGCACACCAGGCAAAGCAGTAAATGTATGCAGAGGATTTGGTAAATTGGAACTAAATGATCCGTCACCAAAATCCCATAAATATGTAAGCGGATGATTTTCGGGATCGGTTGAATTGCTGCCTGTAAGCTGCACTGTTAAAGGAGTTAAGCCATAAATGGTATCAGCAGTAGCTACGGCATTAGGCGGATAATTAACCTGGCCTGTATAGCATATTTTACGAATGGTAGTTTTGTATTGAATGTACATAAGGCAACCGGTTCGTGGATCCATATTTAGAAAAACAATTGAGCCTGGACCAATAGAACCTGTATCAAATTCAGCAACATGAGTAAGGTTGTGATTTACATCTAACTGGAAATTACGGATCCAGCCTTGCCCATAATCAACATGAAAATAACTATTATGATATAATGGTGGAAAGCTTGTTCCGGTATAATAAACACCACCAATAGAAGTGTTACCCTCAAACATGTCTCCTGTAACTGTAGAAGCAGGGGCAGTTATTTGTATCGAAACGGCTACACTACCTTGAAAACCGGGCACGCGGGTTATCGCATAATTATGTCTCCAGTCAATATCAGGGCGGGTATGAATGGAGGTAAGGCTGTCAGGTATTTTTTGTGTTGTGTCGCATGGATTTGGAAATGGTGGCGTTCCACCTAAAACAGGCTGATCAATTGTTTGACCAAAATATAAATATTGCTGCGTACATGCACCCACTCCGTATAAAGGGTTGGGCGCCTCATAATCGGGAATCTCGGCATTTGCATACAAAAGTTCCCGTGTTATTCCTTCAAACACCGGCCATCCATAATTACCACCACCGGTTTTTATAATATCTAATTCTTCCCAGGTATTCCAGCCAACATCGCCAACTAAAAGCACACCCGGATCACCTGCGGTAATATCTGTGCTGCCGGTATTTGGAATTATGCTGCTGCGAAAGGGATTTCGAAAGCCTGTTGCATAAGTTCGCGATGGTGGTGAACGCACATCTGTTGAATCAAAGTAAGGATTGCTGTTTAATCCGTTGCCTGTCATCCTGTCAAGGCGAAGAATTTTTCCGTTTAAGCTGTTCTTGAGCAGTGATCTGAAAGCGCCTACATTATGTTCGGGCGGAATAATGCTGTCTGCAATTGCCTGCGCCCAAAAGGTACTTGGAACACTGCCTGTATCTAAGTCGCCATAGCTTGCGCCATCGCTTGTACAAACAATTAATGAACTATCGCGGCCAAACAAAAGCGCTGCCCCCGAATGTGCAGGATACAAAAGAGGTATGCCGTGTTTTTTATCTTCGCCAAGCAATATAAACCTGCTGCCTGCAACTAAAGTTTTAAAATTTGTTGCCGAATCGGCCTGGTAACGTGTAATGCGGCATATTGTAGCATTCTGGTATTCATTAACAGTGGAATCATATTGCGGGGTGCCATAATATAAAAGATAGTGACGGTCAACCGTATAAAACAAATACATATAACCGTTATTTAAAAAATCAGGATCGAGGCAAAAACCGGTAAATCCATTATCACCCCAATTGCCTACTTCTTCGGTGATGTCTAAAAGCGGAGTAGTTTGTTTTACCCCACTGGTATCTACTACCCATATTTTTCCGCGCTTTTCGCAGGCATACATTTGGCCGTTTCCGTCAAATTTAAAACACACAATCGAATTCCAGTTATTAGATACAAAGCTATCTATGAACCCCGGTGGCAAATATGATTGTGCACTTGAAATGGCAAAAACAAAAAATAAAATTACTGTTAAGCTGATTTTTAACCTGGAAATAATTTTCATGATTAGAATTGGATTCTTCTTACGAACATTGAAGACATTTTAAATATGAAACAAATGTAAATAAAATCCTGTGATGATTAACACTCGCCAACCTGAACCAAATTGCCTTCAATAGCTAACTCGGTATTTTCAAAAACAGTTTGCGCTTCATCAAGCAGTGTTTGCAGCTCTTTGTAGCGTGCTGAAAAATGCCCGATCATTAATCTTTTAACTTCTGCTTTTCTGGCAATAGTGGCAGCTTGCTTGGCAGTAGAGTGAAAAGTTGCCTGTGCACGTTCTTTCATTTCATCGCCAAAAGTGGCTTCATGATAAAGCAGGTCAACACCTTTAATGTATGGAATTATTTCTTCGTCATATATTGTATCAGAACAATAGGCATAGCTTCGCAGTTGCTGGGGTGGCAATATCAGTTTTTCATTTTTTATGATATTACCATCGGCATCAGTAAAATCTTCACCGGCTTTTATGCGATTTAATTTAGAAACCGGTATATCATATTTTGCCACTTCGTCCATATTAAGCTTGTGCATCCTCATTTTCTCCCTGAATAAAAAACCTGTACACGGTATGCGGTGATTAAGAATTATTGTGCTGATCTGAAAATCATCATCATCATAAATTACTACCGAACGATAATGCTGCACAGGGTGAAAAATAAGTGTAAAGCGGAGTATGGTGTTTGATAATTTAAGTTGCAGATCAATAATATCCATCAACTCAGGCTGGCCATAAACGTGGAGTTCATCTAAACGACCGTTAAGATGCATGGTAAAAAGCAAGCCCATTAAACCTAAGTAATGATCACCATGCAAATGCGAGATGAGGATGTGTTGTATTTTACTCATCTTTACTTTGTATTGAAGCATTTGCATTTGCGTGCCTTCACCGCAATCAATTAAAAAAAAACGCTCGTGATAGTTAAGTACCTGAGCGCTTGGATGTCTGTTAATTAAAGGGGTAGCTGAACTGCTTCCCAGGATGGTTAATTCAAAAGTCATTAACGTTTAGAGTAAATCATTCTGCGGGTGTAAGTAGTAATACCGTCATTTAAAGTAAACATGTAAACACCGGGCGATAAATCGTCATCCACAAGGCGGTAATTATTGCGGCCGGCCTGGCTTTGAATAGTCTTATGCAATATTTCTTTTCCGATTAAATTGAAAACTTTTAAAGTAACTATGGCCTGGTGACCTACTGTAAATTTAATATCAGTGTAATTGCTGAATGGATTGGGGTCATTTTGAAACAATTCAAATTTCAGATTCTGATTACCTGCTATGCCGGATGAAGTACTTGTTATTACAATGTTGTAATAATTAATAGTATCAATTTGAGTTACAGGTAAAAAGCCGCCTATCTTTCCTTTAGTGCTGGTAACAGCCATAATAGTGAAAGTACCTGTCTGAGTTGGAGTGCCTGAAATAAGTACACAGCCATTACTGCCACCGGGAAAAATACATGATGAAGGATTGCAGGCATAAGTTAAGCCGGGAGGTAAATTGCTGAAAGCTAATAATGATATAGAATCAATAGTTACAGTTTGAGTTGTTCCGAAAATTACTGTTGTAGTATCAACCGGTACTTTTATTTGCATTACCTGGTTATATGCCTGGTTAATTACACCCTGTGTAAGACCTGTAGCACTATCAGGATAAATACCCGGCTGGGTAATAGATGTATTGGGAACACACTGCCCATTAATCTGACCGGCAGCACTTGCAATTAACACGATTAGTAATAGTCTTTTCATCATTAGCTGTAATATTTCAGTGTGTAATGTTAGGGAATTTTTAAATAACAAAAAAAAATGGTGTTAGGTTGTTGGGAAATAGGGAAGTAGGGAAATGGGGAAATAGGGAGATGGGGTAATATGTAATTTGGTAATTTGGGTAAGTTTTTACTACAAATTTCAAATTTCAAATTTCTCTTTCTTAACCTCCACCTTCCTCATCCAAATATTGTTCTTTATAAATCTGAAACATGATCAGCAAATAAGAAAGCATCAGCGGGCCAAAGATCAATCCTACTAATCCAAATAAATTGAATCCTATTATAACTCCAAACACTGTTATTAATGGTGGTACATCAGCAAATTTTTTCTGAAACACAAATCGAAAAATATTATCAACTGAACCTATTACTACAATGCCATAAATAACTATGCCGATAGCCTGCCATGCTTCGCCTGCGCTGTATTGATAAATAGCAGCCGGCAGCCATATCATAGCCGATCCCACAAAGGGAACGAAAGAAAAGAAGCCCGTCATAATACCCCAGAAAAATGGTTCCTGCAATCCAAAAATCCAGTAACCTAATGATGCAAATAATCCTTGTATAAGACCAAGCACCGGTGCGCCAATTGCATTTGAAAAGGTTTGACCTTCTAATTCATGCGAAAAACGATAAAGGTTATCTTTATTAAGCGGAAGATATTTAACAATTGCCTTCTCAATATTCCCTACATTAACAAGCATAAAATAAAGTACAAAATACATGATAGCAATTTGTCCCAAAGCATTTAATGACGAGCTGAGTACGCCTGTAATTAAATATCCTGCCTCGGTCTGTGCTGCTTTAATGTTGTCGGAGCTAAGCAATTGAACACCGGTTGCACTTTTAATATTGTAATCTAATTGCTGGAGCGTATGCGTTATAAATGAGGAGTTATCAAAAAACATATTGAGCTTTGGAATAAACATCAGCGTGACAATAACGATTGGCACCAGCACTATTAAAAAAGTAGAAACTATAATAAACAATGCTGACCAGCTTCGCTTCCATTTTCTTTTATCACAAAGATGAACCATCATTTTTCTGAACAGCACATAAACTATGATAGCGCCAAGAAATGCATTCATAAAGCCACGCAAGGCATAAACGATTACCAATCCTAAAACAATCATTATGGCAAGCGCACCATACTGCAATAGTTTTTCTTTAATATTTTTTATGGCCATGAAGAGTGGTTTTTAATTCGGGCAAATATTGTTTATCGTGAATGAATAAACAAAATGATAATTTTATTTTGGATGTTCATTACGTATGTAACAAGGGTTAGATAACTGTAATGCGTGGATCGTATAAAAAATTTTAATCCCTTGTCCTAAAAAAGACTTTTTGTTATCTGTTTAAAGCACCGGTAAGATTTTCCACTACTTTAATCCATACACGTTCTCTTTCGCCTTTCTTCATCTCAACCAATGTATGATCAGGCGAATTAACTGCTTCATATTTTGAAAGCTTGCCGAGGACACAAGGGCTGATAATTACAGGAATAATTTGCACACCATTCTTTTTTGATTTTGTAAGCAGTGGAGGAAGTTCGTTTTCTGTTATAAATTTTGAGGCCATAAAATCAGCACTGATTAAAAGTACCGCGGCTTTTGCTAATGCCAGCGATTTTTCTATTTCTTTTTTCCATAGCGAGCCTACAGCAATCTTAGTATCATCCCATACATTGATGTAACCTTGTTTTTCAAGCGGTGCAATAAAGACCTGCAATCGCTCTAAAAATTTTTTGTCGTTATGATTATAACTCACAAAAACATTTGATCTTTTTTTGATTGGCTTTTCCTTAGTAAATTTTACATCCCTTGTTGGTTTAAAATGCGCAAATTCTTTATCTGGGTCAGCTATATCATCAACCTTTATTAAATTTTTATTTATTCCCTTTTCGGGAAAATTTATTTTGAGATTGTTGATTCCACCATATAAATTAAATGTATTGAAAAATTCAGAGCCTGCAATGCCATTTGGCTTTTGTCCAAGTTTTTTCTGAAGACTTTTTACAGTTTCTGCTGTTTTATCATCATACCATCCTGAAAGTTGAATTTCATATCCGCAATTTTTTAAAAGTTGCTGTAGCGTTTTAACTTCAGGTCCCTTAGCACCCGGCCATAAAAGATTCAACTTCTTAATCTCATTCTTAATATCTTTTGTAGCATTTTTAAGTAGGTCAAGTGAGATACTCATTTTGAGAAGGGATTAATATTACAATGATTGTTTTTTCAAATGTAGAAATATATTGGTGCCAATGAAAATTGAAATTTATTTCGCAAAAGATTTTTATTTTTTTTCAATTATCATATACGTCATTAAAATTTCTATCATTGCTTTCAATATACTCCACAATCAAAAACTAAATTTTAAACATTATGCCACTACAACGCAAAACTCCTACAGCATTACCCGTTCCTGTAGACAACACCGCTGTACCTGCGCCATTGTTAACTTTCAAAACACAGCCAAAGAAACCGGCTTTCCCTACAGGCGGTTTATATTCATCTGGCAGCATTAAGTTCAGCTTGAATAATATTCAGATGGTTGATCTTGCAAAATCAGCCTTTGCACAATACTCTGCTTATAAAGCTGATGCCAATGCATTAAATACATTTCTTTTATCACTATCAATCACCTCAAAGTTTGAAGCAGGTTTTGATGGCGCGAACACTTATGATGTTGCCGGTGTTTCAGTAGGCTTTATCCAATTTGCCCGTCCCGAAGGCGGAGTCGGAAAACTCTTAACGCTTGTCGGGAAGAAAGATATTGCTGATAAAGCTAAGGCACAGTTTGGTATTAAAGATCCTCATGCATCACCTGCTGCATTGCTTGCAAGGTACGATCAGAGTTTTTTGAAAGATATCGTTTCAGCAGCGGCATCGCCCGATGGTATAAAGGCGCAGTTAGCTATGGCAATTAATCAAAATGTTGACGGACAGTTTTATTTTGATAAAGCTTACACAAAAGCAACAGAGCTTAAATTAAAAGATCCGTTGTGTGTATCCATGTTGTTTGATGCAGCAGTAAATATGGGAGCAGGAAGCGTAAATAAATTTAAAGCGCCCGCTGCCGGTCAAACCGATGGCGACTGGATATCGGCTTCAACAGCATTGTTTACACGACCTGAAAGAAAAACAGGCTGGGTAAAAATCGTTGCAGATAATTTTCAATGATAGGAGTGAAGGTGAAAGTAAAAGTAAAAGTAAAAGTAAAAGTGAAAGTGAAAGTGAAGGTGAAGGAGTCTTTAAAGTTATAAGTTCATTTTGTTTAGAGAAAACTTCAACATTCATTATTCAACATTCATCATTCAACATTTTTTGTATTATAAACTTAAAAATTTTAAACATTATGACACTACAACAAAAACTCGACCCTGGTACAGGATCTAAAAGAATTCTATCACTTGATGGCGGAGGCATACGTGGGGCGTTAACCCTTGGTTACCTCAAAAGAATTGAAACAATTCTTCGTCAAAAATCGGGCAATCCCGATTTACTGCTCTCAGATTATTTTGACCTGATAGGCGGCACTTCTACAGGATCAATAATTGCGACTGCCCTTGCCATTGGCAAATCAGTAGATGAAATTTATAAGCTCTACATGGATTTGGGAGGAAAAATATTTGGTCAGAAAAACGATTGGTGGAAACCCTGGGAAACGCATAAATTTTTGAAAGCAAGTTATGATTACAAAGCATTAGAAAACAATCTGAAGGAAGTATTCGGAGACATCACCCTTGGAGGCAGCGAGATTAAAACCGGTTTATGCATTGTTGCTAAACGCGCTGATACCAATAGCGTATGGCCATTAATTAATCACCCAAAGGGTAAGTACTTTGATTCTGAAAATGGAAAAAACAAAGACATTTATTTATGGCAGGCCGTAAGGGCGAGCAGTGCTGCACCAACTTATTTTGTACCGCAGATGATTGAAGTGGGAAATAAACAAATAGCTGCTTTTGTTGATGGCGGAGTTAGCATGTCCAATAATCCTGCATTAACTTTGCTGATGGTGGCTACGCTTAAAGGATTCCCTTTTCATTGGCCGATGGGCGAGGATAATTTAAGTATTGTGTCAGTTGGCACTGGTTATAGTGTATTTACCAAAAAGACCGGTGATATTGAAGAAGCCTGGCTCGGCACATGGGCTGCTGCAGTGCCCGATATGCTGATGCAGGATGCAAGCTGGCAAAATCAGATTATACTACAGTGGTTGTCTCATTCGCATACAGCAATTGAAATTGATGGCGAGATTGGAAAGCTTGAAGGTGATAGCATTGGTGGTAAACCGATGATAAATTACCTCCGATATAACTTTCCAATCACAAAAGACACGCTTAATAAATTGGGATTGAAACAGAGTTTTGATGATAAGGATGTGGCAAACATTGCTGAAATGAGCAATGCTGAAAACAGGTTTTTGTTATATGATATTGGTGTAGCAGCAGGCAATGCTCAAATTAAAGAAGATCATTTTTCAGATAAGTTTGATTTGGTTTTGGAATCTCAATAACAGATAGTGAACTAAGCTAAGGTTGAATATTAATCGCGCACGTGATTGTATCGCGTGTGCAAATTCCTCTCACTCGCGCGCGATTGTATCGCGTGGAGAAACCCCATTATTCCGCCTTTCCATCATTCAGCAATTTTTATTATTATTGCTCTACAAAAAACAATCATAATGAAAAATAAACTACTCACCCTTCTCGTATTATTTGCTATTGATATTAATGCTTATGCGCAAGGAACATGGACATACACTGTTCAGAACGCTTACTCTATAGGTTGCCCCGGCCACATCTGCATTAACGGACCTGTTACCGGTTATACTTTTCAGATAAACTCCGTTACGGGATTTGGACCCATAATCCCGGGTAACTGTGGCGATGTGGAATTTGCAGAATTTGCCGGAGTTTATAATGTAACAATTACACAAACTTCGTCAGGCACTATTATTCAAACCTTAAATAATATTGTAATCAATCAGCCAGCCATTTGTGGTTTGCAACTTGACAATCCTAACGTTGTTTACGGATGTTATAATCACAACTCACTATCTTTTATTGTGGATGGAAATTTTTGCGGAGGCACTTCTATACAAATGTATAAAGACAATGTTTATCAATACCAGACCACTACCAATGGTGTCGGTTACCAGTTTATATCAAACCTCACCCCCGGTTTATATACTTTCAATGCAACTGATTTTGGAGGCTGCACTGCTTCTATAAGTATAACGGTTAATAATATTTGCGCAGCGCCCGACAGTGGCTTTGCAACAACTAACATTACTAAAACATCAGCCAAGGTGAACTGGTCAATCAAGCCGTGCGCAGTAGGATATTCTGTTCAGTACCGGAAGAAAAACACTACAGTATGGACAACAACTAATGTTGGCAGCAACAAAGGATTTAAGTTCATCAGCGGATTAACGGCAGGCACTATTTATCAATGGCGCGTAAAAGCTAAGTGTAACTTTTCACCTGTTTCAAATTCAGCATGGTCGGCTTTTCATTCATTCAAAACACTGCTGCCAAGAGAAGGATTTGAAGATGATGATGATGCATTAAGCGCAGCATCAATAAACGTATTTCCTAATCCTGCAACATCAACAGTTAATATTGAAAGCGATTTTGGTTTGGATGAAAATGTAAAACTCTCACTAACCGATATCAACGGCCGCGAAATTCAAATTGGTTTTACACGCAACTCTGAAAATGAAATCACTGCCGATATCGCTCCTGTTGCAAATGGAATTTATCAATTGAAGCTTGCGAATGGAAATTCGGTTTTGGTAAAGAAGCTTGCGGTGGTGAAGTAATCGCTTGTATATTTCCCAAACAAAAATCAATATCTTTAACTTCTAAAACAAACTGCCATGAATAAAATCTACTTCACTTCCATTCTTTTATTTTTTGTTGTAAGTTACTGCATGGCACAGCCAGGCTACTATCAATATTTTGATGGAGCTGATACATCAGCTACCAATTCAATTATCATTCAGATAGATGCAAATAGTTCCAACATCTGGCAAGTTGGTAAGCCGCAAAAAAATATTTTTAATAGTGCGGCAACGTTTCCGAATGCAATGGTTACCGATACGATTAATAATTATCCCAATGATAATATTTCACGTTTTTCATTTAAAATTATTCCCTGGTTTACCTGGGGTTTGCTTGCTATTCAATGGCAACAAAAACTTGACATGGACTTACATCATGATGGTGGCATAATTGAATATTCAGTTGATTCCGGCAACACCTGGAGCAATGTTTTTAATGATCCTCATGTTTATAATTTTTATGGTTTTCAGCTTGCCAATGCAGATACACTCCTAACCGGTGAATACGCTTTGAGCGGTACAGACACAACATGGAGAGATATCTGGTTGTGTTTTGATATGACGTGGCTGAGTTTAAACGACAGTATTTATTTTCGTTACACTTTTAAATCTGATTCTGTAAACAATAATAAAGAAGGCTGGATGATTGACAACATGATGGCTCACATCAGCATCATGCATCCTGTTAAAGAAATAAATAAAAAAGATTACCTCAATGTTTATCCCAATCCTACAAAGGATATTGTGAATATTGAAATTCAAAAGATACAGGATTTTCACATCATCGAAAACATGAAGCTTGTAAATTCAGAAGGCATACTGATTAAGGAATGGAAAAATATTCCTACTAAGTTTTGGTTTGATACAAAAAAATATCCTGACGGAATTTATTTCCTCACCGTAAAAACAAACATCAAATCAGAAACTATTCCTGTGGTGGTTAAAAAGAATTAAGCTATTTCTGATATGCGAAAGATTGGGATTTTGTTTGCTGCACTTGCAGTTTTTCTTCTTTGCTTCAAAGGAAAGACTACTACTACCACTACCACTACTACTACTACTACCACTACTACTACACCTTACAAGTTTCCTCAATTAAAATTTTTTCCTGTGATGCCTGTTTCTGTATCTAACCCTGTTACAGTGGAAGGTGTAAAGCTTGGCCTGTATTTATTTTATGATCCGATATTGAGTGCTGATAATAACTTGTCGTGTTCAAGTTGCCACAAGCAGGCAAACGCTTTCAGCGATTCACCAAATCAATTGAGCAAAGGACGTAACGATGCACTGATGAAACGCAATACGATGGCATTGTTTAACCTCGCATGGTATCCTTCATTTTTTTGGGACGGAAAAGCAGCAACTATTGAAGAGCAAATTTCTCATCCGTTAATGGCCAATGATGAAATGAATTTGCAATGGTCAATTGCCATTGAACGATTAAATAAAAATAAAAGCTATAAACAAATGTTCAGCGATGCCTTTGGAAAGCAGGCAATAGACAGCGCTCAGATTACAAATGCAATTGCACAATTTTTAAGAACGCTTATTTCACATCAGTCAAAATATGACAGGGTGGTAGGTGGTGATGGAAATTTTACTAAAGAGGAATATGCAGGATTTGTTTTGATGAACGACCAGACAAAAGGTGATTGCCTGCATTGTCATACAACTGATGCAGATGCTTTGGGAACAACCTTAAAATTCAGCAATAATGGATTAGATGCTATTGCAAATGCTGATGACTACAAAGACAAGGGCAGGGGAGATGTGACAGGAAAAATTACAGACAACGGAAAATTTATTATTCCATCATTAAGAAATATTGCACTCACAGCACCGTATATGCACGATGGCAGATTCAAAACAATGGAAGAAGTTTTGGACTTTTACAGCGTAAACCCCCGACCATCGCATGTACTTCAAAAACAAGAGCACAAGATAAAAAAAT
>JBDTRM010000012.1:0-13696 GCA_039931675.1 Bacteroidia bacterium
TGCTGATTTTTGCGCCTGTTGCAATTGCATCAATTAATTCACCTTTGTTCATTGTGTATATAGTTTTAAATTGTTTGAACGCCCCGAAAGTATTTACTAATCTGATTCTTGCAACACTGTTGCTCTGAGTTGTTGATAAATACAGGTGTTTGTTAATAACTTGACGCTATAACTTAGGCTCACAGGCACTTTCGCTGGTTTAAAGTTGGCGGTTTCAGGTTTGTGGTTGTTTCAATACTGAAAGTTGAGCCGTTCGGAAATGCCTTACCGGTATGAGTTTTAGACTAACCAAGGAGTTTTTAATCAAAAAGCGAAGCAAAAAATAATTCCTGCTTCGCTTTTATTTATTCCTACTGTTCTTATAATAACTAATAACTCAGCAACTCTTCTATCGCCTTCCCAACCTTTTCAGCATTCGGTATCATAGTAAATTCTAAAGTAGAGTTAAGTGGTATAGCAGGTAAATTCTCGGAACCGATAACACGAACAGGTGCATCAAGATATTGAAAACAGTTTTGTTGAATACGTCCCGCAAGCGATTGTGCAAAGCTGTTATTGTAGGGTTCTTCAGTTACTATCAAACATTTGTTATGTTTTTTCACAGTTTCGTAAATCAGTTGTTCATCTAAAGGAAAGAGTGTCCGCAAATCAATAATTTCAATTTGACCTTCAAAATTTTTCGCTGCATTCTTTGACCAGTAAACACCCATGCCGTAAGTTATGATGGCTAACGTTTCGCCTAAGCGCAACTTTTCATCATTTGCAGAAATCACAATTCTTCCTTTGCCGAATGGTATAATGTAATCTTCATCAGGTTCTATCGTTTTTGCATCTTCTGTTCCTTTGATTTTACTCCAGTATAATCCTTTATGCTCTAAGATCACTACAGGATTAGGATCATAGTAGGCAGCTTTCATCAAACCTTTAAGATCAGCGCCTGTTGATGGATACGCTATCTTGATTCCGCGAATATTGGTGAGCACACTTTCAACACTTGATGAGTGATAAGGACCACCGCTGCCATAAGCGCCAATAGGCACGCGTATAATACAACTCACCGGCCATTTGCCATTGGTGAGATAACAGGAGCGTGATACTTCACTGAACAATTGATTTAGTCCCGGCCAGATATAATCGGCAAACTGAACTTCAACAATTGGCTTTAAACCAACAGCGCTCATACCTGTTGTGCTGCCGATAATAAATGCTTCAACAATTGGTGTGTTGAACACACGATGATCTCCAAATTGTTCGGCTAAGGTTGCTGCTTCACGAAACACACCGCCTAATCTTCTTCCAACATCTTGTCCATATAATAAACACTCAGGATGTTTTGTCATCAGCTCGCGTATAGCAAACAATGCACTGTCAACCATCACAGTTTTTTCTTTTCCTTTTGGTTCGCGTACGCCTTTTTCTTCTGTTACTAAGGTGGGGGCAAAGTCATGTGTAAATAAATCTTCGGGGCGTGGGTCTTCTGCTCTTTTCGCCCGTAAATAATCTTGTATTACCCGCTGCCTCGCTTTGTCATCTATTTCAGTGAGCAGTTCTGCATCTACACCTTTATCTAAAAGCAATTGTTTCAGTTTAGGATAAGGATCACGCTTTCCGGCCTTTTCAAGGTCATCGCGATACCATTCTTTGCGCACACCTGATGTGTGATGATTAAGCAGCGGCACTTTTGCATGTATTAAAAATGGCCTGCGCTCTTTGCGAATTTTATCAAGCACCTCGCGCACAGTTTCATAACATTTTTCAAAATCAGTACCGTCAATAGAACGCACCTCCAATCCCTTAAAACCCTGGGCATATTCATTGGCATCCATTCTTCTCACTTCGGTTTTGTACGCAGATATATCCCATTCATTATCCTGCACCAAATATAAAATCGGCAATTTTTTAAGCACGGCCATTTGAAAAGCTTCGGCTACTTCGCCTTCGGTTATTGATGCATCGCCAAGTGAACAAACCGTTACGGGTTTAACACCGGTCCGGTTAATATTCATTTTTTCAAGATACCACATTCCCATTGCAATACCTGTAGCAGGTATGGCCTGCATGCCTGTGGCCGAAGATTGATGCGGCATTTTAGGCATATCATCTCTGCGTAAACTTGGATGGCAATAATAAGTGCGACCTCCGCTAAACGGGTCATCGCGCTTAGCCATTAATTGCAGCATTAAATCAAAAGGCTTGTTGCCAATGGCCAGCAGCAAACTGTCATCGCGATAATAAGGGCTTAAGAAATCCTGGGGCAATAACTGCATCCCTAAGGCAATCTGTATGGCTTCGTGACCGCGCGATGTGGCGTGAACATATTTTGATACCACTGCAAAGTTGTCTTCATATAAATCGGTGAGCGCCTTTGCTGTACACATTAATTCAAATGCGGTCATCAGTGTTTCAGATGATACCGGGTATTTCAAATTGGGTGTTTTGGTTATTGTTAACATGCGGCAAAAGTAAATGATTGTGATTAAAATATAAATATAGTTAATTCATTTGACTTTGTGAAATGCGCTGAAAAAAATTTCATCTTTGAAACGTTGAAATGCGATACTGATAACAAAAAAAATCTGTAAATATTATGAGCCATTCTGTTCCCTTAAAAGTTTTTGTGATTGATGATGATTTTAAATTTGGCAAAGAACTTAACGATCATCTCACTGCCAACCCAAGCAACCAAGTCAATTTTTTTGATAATGGCGCTGATGCCATTCAAAATCTTAATTTATATCCTGATGCAGTAATTGTGGACTACCACCTTGACGGGGTAAGCAAAAGTGTTTCGAATGGAATGGTGATTTTAGAAGAAATTAAAAAGTTTGATCCATCTATACATGTAATCATGCTCACATCGCTTAATCATTATGGAGTGGCTGCTCAAACCATTTTAAAAGGTGCTGAGCAATGCGTAATCAAAGATGATGATGCGTTGAGAAATATTGCTATGATATTAGAAGACATCAAAAAAGAAATCAGGTAGCCGGCAAAACCCGCAAGGTTTTTAAAACCTTGCGGGTTTGAACGTGAGCGTTTATTCCTTCACCACCTTACCTTGTTTAACCACTCCCCTATCATTTCTCACTTCATAAATATAAATGCCTTTGGCAAGTTGCGAGGTGTTTATTGTTGCTGTGGTTGTAAATGTTTGTTGGAGGAGTTTGCGGGAGGTGAGGTCGTACAGGGTTAGTTCAACAGGTTCTTTTTTGGTTAGGGTGATGGTGAGGTTATCTGTAAAGGGATTGGGGGAAATATTCATCACTGAACTTTGGTTGATATTATTTATTCCAGTAATGCAAGTTATAAGAGAAACATCATCAATCAAAACATAAACACAACTATATCCATTTGCATTGGCGAGAATTGTATCCATATTAGAAGTGGTCTTAAAATTTCCGATCATTAAATAATTTTCTCCACCTGTTGCGGTATAATCACCCGATACTAAAACCCAATTTAATGTGTCAAAAATATTTCCTGATAAATTATTTATTTGTGGAATTAGGGGCAATGTCAAATAAGTAGCAGTATCCGAATACAAAGAATCCGAAAAATAAACTGCAATATCATCTGTTGTATATTTTGCGTATTCGGTAAGGCTCACATACATTTCAAAATGATAACAAGTATTAGCTATTAGTGGAGAAATTAAGGGGACTTCAATGTATTCTCGATAGTCAACTAAGTAAAGAAAAAGTCCACTATATGCAAATCCACTGTGTGCATTTTGATAACCAACATAATTATTAGGGATACCTACAGCACCAGTAGTTGAACATACATTAAAGTAATCAGGTGAAGCATTAGATGGATTAATCCAATTTAATGCTGAATCCATTTGATCAATAAAATCGGGGCATCCAGAATATAATTCAAAACTCCCATTCGGCACCAGATTCTGCCCCCCACAAACCCTGCAAGCCATCAACATTATAATTATCCAATAAAATTTTTTCATAGCTTGAAATATTATCTCCAACAAACCTACTCTTTTCTCCCCAAATCCAACACATTGCAATCCAGATTACAAAGCATCCCAATCAAAAAATTTAGTCAATAAAGTTGATAAAAGTCCGAGTCAACAGGATCTGCACTAAAGTCAGCTCGCTTTTGGGGTAAAGCGATATCGCATAGGGAAAAAGTCAGCTCGTTCGAGCCTCGATCGAGTTGGCTTTGGGCAAAAGTGAACTGGCTTTTCACAAAAAGCTAACTGACTTTATACGAAAGCAAGTTGGCTTTTCGCAAGAGCAAGCTGACTTGACTGAAAAGTGAGCTCGTTTTGCTTCCGATCTTGCTGACTCGGGTTTTATTAAAAAAGCCCTCTCCATATTTTTATGAAGGGGGCTTTTGAATTTTAAAAAACAATATTAAAGCTTCACGATTTTTTGAGTGAAGGTTTTACCATCTACAATTAAGTTGCAGAGGTAAACTCCTTTTGCAAAAGCGACTGCATCCCAATTTAATTTATGCTTGCCTTGTGATAAATGTTTATCGCAAATTACAGCAAGTTCATTTCCCAACACATCAGTAATAACAGCTCGTACAGATGATGCATGTTTTAAAGACAAGCTGATTGTTGTAACATCAGTAAATGGATTTGGATATGCATCAAAACTATAAACAGAATTGTTTTCAATAATTCCTGATGGAACCTGGTAAGCACCGAGGCTTAACCACTCGTTAGCACCGCTTGCAGTAGTACCTGTATAACCGCCAATTGCAACAAGGTAAAGACTATCATTGTTAACAAATGCTGCCATATTACAAAGGTTATTTACAGCAGTTGGTTTTGCAGGTCCTATTTTCCATGTGTTTGAATTTACATCATAAGCAAAAGTTTCCGAACGGGGATTAACCCCTGTACCTAAATTATCTCCACCTGTAAATATCACCAGTCCCGAAGCCGTTATTAAAGAACCTGCACCACCATGACGGGTGATTGCACCTGTAGGATAATCAGCTACCTGTGTCCATGTTATATTATCAGGGTTCATAGAATCAATAGTTCCAATGTATGTACTTGCGTTTAGTGTCCCAGTTGCCTGTGAAAATCCACCGGTTACAACAATTTTATTTCCAACAATACCTCCACGTAATCCGGCTGCTGCAAAAGGGAATGTAGTGCCCGATGTCCAGCCATTGGAAAGGGTATTATAAATTTGAACCGTGTTTTGGTCACCACCGGATGCACCGGCATATCCTCCAATGCAATAAATGTAAGTGTTATAGTTATGACTGTAAATTCCCATTGCATAATCACCAACTGGTGTAGGCATCTGTGTTCCCAATGACCATGTACCCGAAGCCATATCATAAACCTGGTTAACACCTACAGGAGTTAAGTTAGGATTATAGCCGCCAATAAAATAAAGTTTATTATTTGCACCCGCAGCACTTGCTGCGAAAGCACCCGTAGGAATCGTATTAAGATTACTCCACGAATTTGAATATGGAGCGAACTTAGCAGCAGCATTAGAAATGACACTTGCATAACCGCCTAATCGAAACAGGTACGATGTATCATTGGTATTTAATGCCGCTGCTGCGGGATCAGAATATCCGCTGTCAAGATCAGTATGTATGGTCCAACCATAATTAGTAAACAGGTCTAATACATTTATTGATTTTGAAAGCGTATCATCATTTGGGTTTGCATCACCTGTAAGTGAAGTTTGTGTCATTATAGTTTTGACACCTGATGATGGAGTCCATGGATCGAAGGTTACTTGTTGTGTTGCGCTTGCTCCAAGAGCAGTTACTGTTTTGGTTGAGGTGTAACCTCCGGTTATAGTCATGGTTACATTAAAGGTTTGCGTTGCACTTCCATTGTTAGTCACTGTTGCTAAAGGCAATGCAGCAATGCCTGCCGCGGAAACCGAAGGCATATCAATACTGTAACTGCCGGCATCTGCTGCCGGTTTAGTACCGATTGAAACAGCATCAATAAATATACCGTCACCATAATTGTTTTTATTAACAAAGGCTACATAAATGTTTTGTCCTGCAAAAGCTGATAAATCGTAACTATAATTTTGATAAAATGTATCTGTAGGATAATTAAGTCCTTCGGCAAGAGTTGCCAGTACTGTTGTAAAACTTGACGAAGCGCTGTCAGTGGTAGATACGAGAATAAAAGTAGAGTCAGGTGGAAATCCAACAAACTCCGGCCTTAACCAAAGCCACAAAGAGTCAGCGTTTGCAACAGTAAATTGCGGCATTATTAACCAGTCTTCGCCATCAACAGTTGCTGTGTATGAAATGTAAGCAGAGTTAGCACCTTCGTAAGGTGAGGCATTGGATTGTGACCAAATATAAGCAGGGTCCAATACATTAGTCACCTGCCAGCCAGTGGGAGGAAAAGAGGCTTCGAAACCTTCGAGGTAATAACCTGATAAAGCATTAATAAGCATTTTTACCGGGACATTTTTTTTAACAGCATTTGGTGCTATTACGCTTTGCGTAATTAAGTTAATTGCACTTGATTTATTTCTGTTTGGGGCTGCTTTGCGATTTTGTGCCGAAGCCATAAAACTGCTCATTATAAAAATAGTGCAGCTAATTAACAGGAGTGTTTTTTTCATCAGAAGTCGTTTTAATAATTTTGAGTGCGATAAAAGTAATGTAAGTACTATAATTTAAACCATATTCAATAATTTATCTTTTATCACCTGTTATGTTTATTTAGATATTTGCCAAAGTTAAACAGCAATCATTAATATAAAACTAAGGTGGCGAAAACCAAAATAGGTAAATACATCCTCAGTCGCATTCGCACCAAACTGCGATTAGTGATCATGAAAGAGGAGACTTTTGAAGAAAAGTTTGCTTTGCGGCTTACACCTCTTAAATCCTTTATAATTGCAGGCCTTATTATTATCTTACTCATTACGCTTACTACTTATATTATTGCATTTACTCCACTGCGCGAATACATTCCGGGTTATGCTGATGTGAGTATGAAACGAAATTTAATTTACCTGTCACTAAAAACTGATTCGCTCACAACCAAAATTAATTCCCAGGCAACGTATATTGAAAACCTGAATAAAGTAATTTCGGGTAAAGCAGGGATGGAAAAACCGAAAGATACAAGTACAATTACCAAACCAGAACTCATAGTGCAGCTCGAAAAATCGGATGCCGACTCGCAATTGCGCGCCATGATAGAATCGCAGGATAAATATGATCTTGCGTTAGATGCTGATGCTTCATTTTCATCGAGCATTGCGGGGTTTTATTTTTTCACGCCTCTTAATGGAACCATTACCGAAGATTTTAATGCAAAGCAAAAACATTATGGTGTGGATATAGTTGGCAAACCAAATGAAGCTATAAAGTCAACCTTAGATGGAACAGTTGTTTATGCCGGGTTTACTGCCGAAACCGGTTATGTAATAGCAGTGCAGCACAGCAATAATATTTTCAGTATTTATAAGCACAATTCAGCATTACTAAAAAGCATTGGCGATTACGTGAAAGCCGGTGAAGTGATAGCCATAATTGGCAACAGCGGAGAGTTAAGCACAGGCCCGCATTTGCATTTTGAATTGTGGTACAATGGCAATCCCGTAAATCCAAAAGATTATATGAGTATTTAATCCGAAACAAGAGTTGAAAAAATAAATGTTGAATAATGAATGTTGAATGTCGAAGTTTGAAGTTTGTGATATCTTATCACCGTAAATTGAATGTATAACTTTTAAGGTTTCTTCTCCTTCTACCGATACATCGGTATCACTATTCAAAATTCATCATTCATTATTTTTTTCTGAATATTTCCCGAGTAAGTATATATTATGTCTTTAACTTCAATAATAGCCCGCCCTTTTTCAAAGTTTATAGCAAAGCAGATTTATAAAGATGCTGCCAATGCTGTAAGTTGTCAGCATAAAATAATGCATCAACTTATTGCAAATGCACAAAACACTATTTTTGGTAAAGACCATAATTTTAAGAAGATACTTAGTTATAATGATTTTGTAAAGCATATTCCTGTGCGCGATTATGAAGACTTTAAACCATACATCGAAAAATTGAAGCATGGCGAGCCTGATGTTTTATGGCCCGGTAAACCACTTTATTTATCAAAAACATCAGGCACTACTTCAGGCATCAAATACATTCCCATTACAAAAGAATCTATCAGCAATCACATAAGTGGTGCGCGCAATGCATTGCTGATGTATATAGCTGAAACGGGTAAAAGCGATTTCGTTTCCCGAAAATTAATTTTCCTTTCTGGAAGTCCCGAGTTGGATAGCTTAGCCGGCATACCAACAGGCAGGTTAAGCGGTATTGTAAATCACCACATCCCGCAATATTTGCGAAAAAATCAAATGCCTTCTTTTAAAACTAATTGTATTGACGATTGGGAAAAAAAGGTAGAGGCTATAGTTGATGAAACATTAAAGGTTGATATGAGTTTGATAAGCGGCATTCCACCCTGGGTGCAGATGTATTTTGAAAAGCTTACTGAGCGAACCGGAAAAAAAATAAAAGACATCTTTCCCAATTTTTCACTCTTCGTATATGGCGGAGTTAACTATGAACCTTATCGGAATAAAATTGAAACCACCATTGGTAAACGAATTGACGGTATTGAACTTTACCCTGCATCAGAAGGTTTTATTGCTTTCCAGGATTCGCAAGTGCAACCGGGTTTGTTGTTGAATATTAATTCGGGTATTTTTTATGAGTTTATAAAAGCTGATGATTTCTTTAAACCAGATGCACAACGAATTTCGCTTGGCGATGTTGAACTGAATGTAAACTATGCTGTAATAATTAATAGCAATGCAGGTTTGTGGGGATATTCAATTGGTGATACCGTAAAATTTGTTTCCGATAATCCCTATCGGATTGTAGTAAGCGGCCGTATAAAACACTTTATTTCTGCCTTTGGCGAACATGTAATTGGTGAAGAAGTAGAAAAGGCTTTGCATGATGCTGTGGAGCAACATCCTTGCGAAATCATTGAATTTACGGTAGCTCCACAGGTATCTCCGCAAAGCGGTTTGCCCTATCATGAATGGTTTATTGAATTTGCATCACAACCCATTGATATAAAAAAGTTCAGTGAAGCCATAGATGCATCGCTGCAAAAGCAGAATATTTATTACCACGATTTGATTACGGGCAACATTCTGCAACCGCTTAAAATTAAATCTTTGCGTAGAAATGCTTTTATTGATTACATGAAAGCCGAAGGAAAATTAGGCGGGCAAAATAAAGTGCCTCGTTTGGGTAATGATCGAAAGATTGCTGATCAGCTTACAAAGTTTGTCTTGTAATATTTAAAAAAGCTTTACTGGTTGTTCTTTTTCATACCGGTGTAAATTATATCTGACACTCCGCTAATAACATTAGGGAGCAAAGTGTGATCAGCACCTTTAGTCATAACACCAATTAAATAAGGACTGTTATCAAGATAAACAATACCGAATTCATGCAATTGCTGCTCACCATTATTATTTCGCTCTCCGAATTTATGGGCAACTTTTACATTGAGGTCGATATCTTTAACAAGCCCGCTTTTAAATGCACTTTGGGTAAGCAGGTTAAGAGCATATTGCGACATATCCCAATTAAGATAAGAGCCATTATATAATATTCTGAAAAATCGCGAATAGTCAGATGAATTAACAAGATAGTCCGGTTGTCCGGAATTCGGAACCGGTAGTTGTATATCTGCAAATAACTTTTGCATGGTCGCAAAATTAACGTTCTGATTCAGTAAAGCCGCAGCATCATTATCACTATATACAATCATATAATAAATCAGTTCTTTTACTGTATAGGTTTTACCTTCAACTAATGTTTTGCCGGTAAGTGTTTGTTCTGGAATACCGCCAAAATGTTTCTTAAATAATATTTCCTTGTTAAGCAACTCAGGATTTCTTTCAGCATCTTTCAAATATGTAATCATAGTAGGAACCTTCATCAGGCTGCCAGGGCTGTATTCCTCTCCTTCATTTACAGATATCCAATATCCGTTATTAAGCTTTCGCAGATAGACAGATGCAGAAGTAATTATCCCTGCTGATTTTTGCTGATCAACATATTTTTTGATTTCCTCTTTCAAAGGAAAAAGTGAAACATCTTCATCGCCTAAATCGCCAAGCAATAATGGCTTTATTAATTCATAATCGTTCTGTCTTATCACATGCACCGGTGGTGGATTAGTAGATTTTTCGAGTGTTACAATAGGTTTGCTTATAGCCTTATGAGAAAAATTAACAATTAAATAAGAAACTGAAATTACACCTGCTACTGATAGCAATAATACGTACATGGGGATTTTCAAGGAAAGAAAATTTTCCCCGCTAAATTGTTTTGTTTTCATGAATCGCAAAGAAAATTAAAATTTAAAATTTAATTGTCATAAACACATATCCTAAAGGTTAAAGTTCTTAAAACAGCCTATATGGTTAATGTTAGAATTATTGCAACTCAGGCTTAATAGAATGTTAACACTTGGTTATCAAATTGCCAAATACTGTACTCTTTCTCACTCGCAGAACAACAGATGGGATATTGAAAACGGTTTTGATCCCAACAAACAATTTGATGCCAACAAAATAAGAAGAGCAGTTAATATCCGTATAAGTTGCAATTCGTTGTTAAAAAATAGCAAGCTTAAGCCTCCGGTTATTTTCGCTCACGAATAATAAAGCTTAAACTTTGTCAAATATTTTATTTCGTACCCAGCGAGGTAAAATAAGAGCACCAGCTAAGATATAAGGATAATAACTGATAAGCCTCCATAAAAAAGCAAGTGTAGGCGCAAGCCCGGGTTGAATGAATCCTCCGAGAAAATCGTTAAAGATAACTTCTGCAAGTCCGCTGCCACCCGGTGTAGGGCTTACCAAAATGATGATACCCATAACTACTTGCTTACCATAAATTACAAAATCAGGAACAGCTACATCGCCATGAAATGCATGAATGATACAATTTACAATGGAGTAACGTGCGGTCCATGACGCGAAAGTGGCAAGCAATGAATAGAACCAATAATTGAAATTTTTTGTTTTCAGTTCTCTGGATGCAATTATGAGTTGGTCACCTGTTTCAATCACACTTCTTCTAAAGCGTTTAAGAATTGGCAACGAAAAAATGCCAACCAATGCACGCTTTACAAAATAAGGATTTACAAATAATGCATAAGCCACAAAAAGTTTGTAAATAAGTATGGTAAGATAAATGGTCCAAAAAGAGTAGAAAATACCAGAACCTACAGCGCTGCTCAAGTGTATGCCTGAAAACAATTGTTCTTTGCCCGCAATCAAATAAACCAGTGGGGCCATAATGGCGAGAAAAATTCCATCAAGAAAAGAAGAGCACGTAATTACAGAAATACTGCGACCCATGTTAACACCTTCACGGCTTAGTATAAAAATGGCGAAGAAAAAACCTCCTCCTATTATACCCGGTGCCAATGCCGATGAACATTCCCAAAGCATGATAACAATAAAACTCCGATACCATGTGAGGTCATTATTAGTGAGCACTCGTATGCGCATCATGTAAGCAAGATCGCGAACTACTACTGAAAATAATGCCATGCATATCCACAGCGATGAACCCCACGTCCAGTTAATTATTGAAAAGTTACGGCTGTCAAAGTTGCGAAAGATGAGAAAACCTGCTACCGATAATCCAATTGCAACAGGCAATAAAAACCTGCGACTGCTGAATTGTTTTAGTACAGAGTGTTCATCAGTTTGCATAAAAATTATTATCGGGGCTGCTTATCCAGAAATTATTAAAGCCTTCGCCAATCACCACCACTACAAATCCGGCTTGTATCATTTCCAGCAATGCTAAGAAATTATAAATAGCATGGAGTTTATTTTCGCAATTTGAAAATATTTCATTGAAATCGCAGCGTTTATGTGAGCGCACTAAGTTGGTAATAAAATCTCTTTGTTGCTCAATAGTATAAGGTGCAATATTTACAACATGATGGTTGTTTTGCGAACTGTTGCGAAAGCGCTCCATCACTTTTTCAAAAGTGGTAAGCAGCTTATAAAGTGTAAGCGTTTCTAATTCACTTTGATAATTGCTTTCATTGGCCTCTAAAGCAATTCGTGCAAGCTCGTTTTGAATGTTGCCGCGCTCCACCTTCATCATGCGCAATTCTTCTTTCAGCTTAAACTCTTCGGTTGCTTCTTTAAATCGCCTATATTCTAACAGTTGCTGAATCAAATCCTGGCGTGGGTCTATTTCGTTTCCACCATCATCTTTTTTATAACGGGGCAAAAGCATTTTTGCTTTTATGCGCATTAAAGTTGCTGCTATCAAAATAAATTCACTCGCAAGCTCAATGTTTAAAGATTCCATGTGATGCATGTAATCTAAAAATTCATTGGCAATTTTTGCTATAGGAATATTGTGAATGTCTAATTCATCGCGCTCGATGAAAAATAACAACAGGTCAAAAGGACCTTCAAAAACCGGGAGTTTTATTTCGAAATGTGTGTCTTGCATATTATGATTTATGATTCGTCATTGCGAGGAACGAAGCAATCCCTTTCTGGTTTGTAGCTCCTTGCTTACATGTAAAAACTTAAATTAGAATCCAAAGAAACAAAATATTTTTCCCCATAGCTTAAACTTTGTTGGTAAGTGCGTTGTTTTGTGGAAAATTCAAGAAACGTTTTTACTTATACTATATGAAAAAAATTTATCATTTAGCTAATTGCACAACCTGTCAGCGCATCCTTAAAGAAATAAAACCAAAGAAAGATGTGCTAATGCAGGACATTAAAACAGAACCAATAACACCTGACCAAATTGATGAAATGAAAAAACTTGCAGGAAGTTATGAAGCCTTGTTCAGTCGTGTGGCATTAAAATTTCGGGGTTGGGGATTGAATGAAATGAAACTTGCAGAAAAAGATTACCGCAAATATATTTTGCAGGAATACACTTTTTTAAAGCGGCCTGTCTTTATAGTTGATGATAAAATTTTTATCGGCAATTCGCCTAAGAATGTGGAGGCGGCAAAGAAAGTGATTGGGAAATGAAACGGCACTTCTTGTTGACCCGGAACGTCATGCTGACGAATGTCAGCATCTGAGTTAGGTTTCATTATCATAGGGCTTTCATTGACTCAGATCCTGAAACAAGTTACTGATGACGTACACGCGGGCGCGCGTCATGCTGATGAATATCAGCATCTGCCCTGAGTGGTTGCGTCCTCGTATAACTACTTCCCAAAACTTTTTCTGCAAGCTTCAATCATTTCATCATCAAACCAATCTTTTGCAATGTCAATAAAATCAGGGTTTGATGTCTTAATCAAATTTAATTTCCATTGACGTTTCCAATTTTTTAATTGTTTTTCTCTGTCAATAGCATCGGTCATGGTTTGAAATTGTTCAAAGTAAACTAACAGCGTACATAAATATTTTGAAGTGAATTTGCTTCCAACACCCGATTTGTGTTGCAATACTCTCTGTTCAATATCGCTTGTTACTCCGATGTAAATTGTTGTGAGAGTTTGATTCATCATGATGTATATAGCTGGTTCTTTATGCATAGTGTTTTTTGCTTATTATCAATTTACTGGTAGCATTATGCTAACGAATGTCCGCATCTGTTATACGTTTCGCAATCGCATGTCATTCGTTGAGTCAGATCCTGAAACAAGTTACTGATGAACCACATTGTTTTGGGTAGCAATTGTTAA
>JBDTRM010000013.1:0-58363 GCA_039931675.1 Bacteroidia bacterium
AGAAGGCGGTCGGTGAATCTGTCAGCATTCGGCAATTCCCTTCCGTCATGCTTGTCTTTATAAAATTCGCTTTTATGAAGTGATAAATAATGAAAGACAGCATAGATGTTCCCGGACTTTAATTTTTTTACAACATGATTTCGCTGATCCTCGCTGTTGCAAATAATATAAAACATGTGAGCATTATTGGTAGCATGTGGAGGCAAAACAGGTAACTCAATAAAACCTTCCTTTTGCAAAGGCAGCAAAGCATCATAGTACAATTGCCAAAGCATTTTTCTTTTGTTCTGAATATCATCAACGTGTTCACATTGCGCAAATAAAAATGCTGCAATAATATCGCTGGGCAAAAATGATGACCCTATATCAACCCATCCGTACTTATCAATTTCACCTCTGAAAAACTTGCTTCTGTTAGTTCCCTTCTCCCTGATAATTTCAGCGCGTTCAATAAATTTTTCATCATTGATTACAAGCATCCCTCCTTCACCGCTGATAATGTTTTTAGTTTCATGAAAGCTGAATGCACCCAAATGGCCAATGCTCCCTAAAGGTTGGTCTTTATAAAATGAATCAATTGCCTGTGCAGCATCTTCGATAACGTAAAGGTTATACTTATTTGCCAGATCCATTATCTTATCCATATCGCAAGCCATGCCTGCATAATGAACGGGCACTATTGCTTTTGTTTTTGGAGTAATCAGTTTTTCAATTTCATCTGCATTTATATTGGGGTGGTTATCATAGCTATCGGCAAAAACGATTTTAGCTCCGCGCAAAACGAAAGCATTTACGGTTGAAACAAAAGTGTAAGACGGGGCAATTATTTCATCACCTGGTTTTATGTCAATTAAAATTGCAGCCATTTCTAAAGCATCTGTGCAACTTGTGGTAAGCAAAACTTTTTTAAAGCCGTAGCGCTTTTCAAAAAACTCATGACACTTTTTTGTAAACATGCCATCACCCGAAATCTTTTTTGATTTTACTGCTTCAAGTATGTAGTCCATTTCCTTACCTGATAAATAAGGTTTGTTGAATCCTATGAAATTTTTGTCTGCCATTTCTTTATTGATTTTCTAAAACTGCTATTCCAATTCCCGATTTGCCGTATCCGTTACCATTGTAAAGCATATATCGCTTTTGATTATGATCGAAAACAAACGGATAACAAATCATGTCACCATCCCAACTGCCGGGTGTTACATCAAGATTTATCTCATCATCCTTCCTGATCCAATCCTTGCCGTTCAGCGATTCTGCATAACCAATGCGATATGCTGTTGATTGCTTTCCCGCACGATAGCTGTACCACATTTTATATAATCCGTTTTCATTAATAACACGCGGAACTGAAATTGCATATTCATCTTTATAGCTAAAATCAATTGCAGTATGCCCTGTTCTGTTCCAGTCAATACCGTCTGCTGATTCTGCATATTTAATATTATAAAAATGAGTGATTTTATTTTCAATTCTTTCCCACTTAACGCAACTGAGATACCACATTTTATAAATTTCATCTTCATTAATTACATGGCAGGATGCTGTAAAATGGGGTTCGTTTTTATTACGGTCAACCACTGGCCCCTCGTACAATCTTTTAAATGAAACGCCATTGTCTTCGCTCACTGCCATACCTATTGCATTTCGAAACGGAACAGTAACGCCCAAGTTCCAGCCGATGTAATACATTAAAATTTTATTGTCTTGTTTTATCAAACATGTTGGCATTACTCCGCTGTCATCAAAACATCCTAATGCACCGGGCTGCATCAAAGGATCACTTATGCTCCCGGTAATTTTTTCTGTTACTAAGTTGTAGTCAAAATAAAATGGAATGGATTGATTCAAACTATTTCGCGATGAAAAATAAATTCTGTAAACATCACCTTGTAAATGCAATGCAACAGGAACAGCAGCATAAGTATAACCCTGCATCAACATTTGCGGAGTAATTATAAGTTTATGTTTTTTCCAAATCTGCATAATCCTGTTGACTAACTTTCATCACTGTTTAATTGCTCGTCAATAATAAACAGTTGACGGTTTTTTCCCTGTTCAAATGTTTTGCCTATATAAATTCCTGCGATTCCTATACCGGTTAAAATTAATCCTGTGCTGAATAAAATGGTTGACATTATGCTTGCCCACCCGGTTGCAAAGCCATAAAGCCAATAATAAATAAAAATACCGGCAAGACTGATAAAAGAACAAAGGGCAAATGTTACACCCACATAAATGCTGAAGTAAAGCAATCGCGAACTGTATGCTGTCCACCCCTGGAAAGCCATTTTAATTAATTTAAAAAAGGTATATGAACTTTTACCTGAATGTCTTTCATCATGTTCCACTTCAATGGCTGTTTGTTTAAACCCGATCCATTTAAGCATTTGAACATACAGCCTGTCGCGTTCGCTTAGTCTTAAAAATTCCCTGCGTACCTTGTGATTAAACATTACTAACGATCCGTAATTAATATTGTAATCGCTGTTTGACAGAATCTTAAAAAGAAAATTAAAAGCAAATGATGAAAATGTTTTTATTACTCCATGCTTACGATTAATTCTTATTGTGAAAACGGTATCATAGCCTAGAAGAATTTTTTCATAGAGCTGCTGTATGTAAGAAGGATTGTCCTGCAAATCGCAATCCATGATAACCGAAAATTTACCTTTGGCTACCGAAACCCCCGCAGTTATTGCATAATGCTGCCCGAAATTGCGGCTCAGTTTAACTCCTTTTACATAATTGAATTTAGTGCATTGCTCTTCAATTGCTCCCCAGCTATTATCAGGGCTACCATCTTCAACCAAAATAATTTCAAAATCAGGAGTAATTTTTGAAAGCTCTTCCGATGTTCTTTTCACTAATTCAGGAATAATTTTCTCAGCGAGGTAAACAGGGGTAACTACTGATATAAGTGGCTTCTCATTCATACTATGCATTCATAAAATAAAAAATCACAATTGTACCTCATCACTTTTTTTATCAAGCTTTATTGATTTTGCCGGCACATAAATTGAATATGGTTCAGTGTTTTTTGTAATCACCGCCCCTGCTCCTACCAACGTTTCTTTTGCTAACGTTACCTTATGCGCAAGTGTTGAATTTACACCAACAAAACAATTTGACTCAATTACACAATGACCTGAAATAACTACATGCGAACTGATAAAATTATGGTCATGAATCACTGAATGATGACCTATATGATTACCGCTCCACAAGGTTACGTTATTACCAATCTTTACAAAAGGTTGAATGGTGTTATCTTCAAAGATGAAACAATTATCGCCTGCTTCGTACTGCGAAAGATAAGTGCATTTGCTGCTGATGTACGATACTAAATTATAGCCCATCGTTTTTGCTTCATGATATTTTGCTTCGCGGATTTTATTCATTTTGGAATAGCTTAACGCAATGAACAATTGGTAATCTGAAGGAGGATATTTTTCAACTAAATCTTCAAATGCTATAACAGGCTTGCCTTCAAACTCTGGTTCAGTAAGATATTCGCGGTTAACGGTGAAAGCCATCACTTCATGCTTTGAATCTGTTTCAAAATAATAATTTGCAATCTGTGCAATATCACCTGTTCCAAAAATTATTAATTGCGCCATCGTTTTGTTAAACAGTTTTTCTGATTAATAACGTAAATTCATACAATTGATAGTCATGTAATAATGCAACATGTTTTGAAAAATTCTTTTTGCAATAATCAAAAAGAAATAGCGGATCTGCATAATAAAGATAATCTTTCATGTACGGTGCATCTGAATATTTTGTAAGCACATTAAATGAAAATCCTTTAACAGCATAATTATTAAAATCATTAATTGTATCTAAAATATAATTCAACCATTTGTCTTCTAAATTTTGAAGTCTTACATTAAATATTCCGCTTGCTGTTACATAATCGAATTTTAATCCAGGTTTAAGAACAGTTAACCATTCTGCTTCGCTGTCATATTTTTTCTTTGCTTCTTCAATCATCGTTTCTGCAATATCATATCCTGTAAACTTAAAATCATGATAATGCATTTTCATAAATTCAAACATAGAACCAAAACCGCAACCGTAATCTAAAAGTGAGAATGATTTTTCAGGCGGATCAATAATTTTAAGCAATTGATTAAAACGAAGCTGCTGAGATGCTTCACCATTCCAGTCAACACCTTGCGGAGTAGCACCAAACGCTTTTAATTTGCCTGAGTAATACTCATCCACCTGTTTCTTAATTTCTGTGCTGCTCATTTCATTTAATATTTTAAAAAACATGCTGCCTGCTTTCCTTCACAGCATAACAAATCTATAATACTAACTGCATGCTCGAAAGGTGGATACAATTGTTCATACTCACCATAGCCGCTGTGATTAAAATAATGCAATTTAATATCAGCTTCTTCAAATAAATTTTCATCTACGTATCCTTTGGCTTTAGGGCCGCTGTAATAATCCGTTGTTCCTAACTGTTTGCACAGATCAACCAATCGTTCGGTTTTTCCTTCTGCTAATATAAATTCGCTTGAAAAACGAATCGGTGTTTTTATTTCCAGGTAATCGCAAACGTTACGTAGAAAATAATAATTGATTTCTGACAGCATTTCATGATTTGCATTTACATACAACTCTTCAATAAAATTTTTCACTTCATTAAAACATTTTGCTTTTGCATAATTCTGCTTTATCGTTTGCCAGTGATGGAGATTCCAGCCTTTTTCTGAAATGTATGTTTCATTGATTTTCTGAAAATATTTTCCTTTTACTTCTACAGGAATGGTAAGCCATATTATTCCCCGGGGTGTTTTTATTTTGTTCCGGTTACGCCAGTCCCTGCGCGTGTATTGCATATCATCATACAAAATAAATTCATCAGACAGCTTTATTGCATCAAAATAACCTTTCCAGGGAATGTAATTAGACTGCGTAATAACTACTTTTTTCTCCATTGATGATTTGCAGCAAAGTAAACATGTTACGAATGTTTTACAAAACCCAAGTTCAATTTTATCACTTTTTAAATTAAAAAGTATATTTGAATCTTCTGAAAACAAAACATTATGAAAAAAAATCTACAACTACTGCTCTTTATTTTATTTTTTGCAAACCAGGTTAATGCACAGGATTATCGTATCAGAAGAATTGATATACCGCTATTGGATTCAATAAATTCCATTACAACTTCCTTTACCTTGTCCCCCGATTCAAGCATGTATTTTATCGGAAATGCAATTGGAGGGCTGGGATTATTTCGCTATAAGAATGGTATTTGCACGCAGGTTAATGTACCGCTACCAACCCATCCGACTAGTATATGTTTTAAAACTGCAAATGATTATTGGGTTGGTTCTGACTCAGGCTTATATCATTGGGATGGAAATGCATGGGCAATTTATGATTCACTAAATACGCCATTTTTTAAAAATCAGATTAAATCAATTAAAAGCGATTCGATAACCGGCAAATCATATTTTCAATCCGGCTCATATTTTCAACCCGGCAATCAGATTTGCATATTTGATGGATCTATATGGACGAGCATTGATAGCACCAATAGTCCTATTTCAAATAGTTTATTTGATGTTCAGGTTGATGAATCAGGGAAAATTTATTATTGCACACCAGATACAATTGGAATATATGATGGAATATCGTGGCAATTCTTAATAGCCGATTCGATTGATGACTCCTATTGGCCGGGAAATAAGTTACATCGCTTTACGGGTTTTAAGTTAACGGGCGGGGGCAGTTTTATTTATTCTGCCTGGGGAAATGCCACTCCTTTCTCATACTATTTAATTAAGTACACACCTGCACTTCCATCGCAGTTTTATTATGATACGTATTATGGATTCAATCACCATTATTTTTTTATTGACAGTAAAAAAAATATATGGGATGATATCTCAGACCCTTGGAGTTTCTATCAATTACTCAAGTTTGATGGTCTTAATATAAGGACTTTTAACTTTTCATCCTTCTTATTCCAATCTCATATACCCGGTATGATGACATTTGACAATGAAGATAACCTTTGGTTTTGTGCCTACCTGACTTCCAATAACTTAACCTACATGTTCAACGAAAACGGTTTCAACACCGTTTCAGGCAGCGTCTTTATTGATAACAACAGTAATGGAGTAAAAGATCCCGGAGAAAACAATCAAAAAAATATCTTAGTGCATGAAACAACCAAAAACCTATATAGTAACAGTGATACCTCCGGTTATCTTTTAGGATTTGTTGATACAAGCGGTTCTTACTATGTTCAATTGGTTACCCCTGCCTATTGGACGGTTACAAATTCGCCTGCCACTTATGCCATAACACAAACTCACAACAATGAAAAAAATACAGGCATTGACTTTGGTATTGCGCCCATTGGTAATGTGAATGATTTATCAATAAACGGTACAATGTCAACAGCACGTCCGGGTTTCAGTTCACACATTACACTCAACTATAAGAATATAGGTACTACCACCCTAAGCGATACAGTTGCAATTAGTCTTGACAGCAATCTTACTTATGTGAGTGCAGTCCCAACCCCAATAGTAGTTAACGGAAATTACTTGCAATGGGTATTTACTAACCTCGCTCCGTTTGACGATGCTTCAATTAATTTGGTGGTGAATGTTTCCACCTCTGCAACTTTGGGAAGCACGCTTACAAGCTATGCAAATATTGCTTCAGCCATCAATGATACCACACCATTAAATAACGGAACTGTAATAACACGGCCCGTCACAGGTTCTTATGATCCGAATATAAAAGAAGTAAGTCCTGCAGGTACAGGAGCAACAGGTGATGTGCCTTTGCATCAGCAACTCACCTATACGGTGCAGTTTCAAAACACGGGAAATGATACTGCATTTAAAGTAGTGGTTAGAGATTCTATTGATGCCGATTTGGACTTGTCAACTTTTAACCTGGTAGGTTACAGTCATCCGGTAAATTATAAAATAAACAGTGAGCGATTGGTAACTTTTACTTTCAATAATATTATGTTACCTGACAGTAACACGAATGAATTGATGAGCCATGGTTTTGTGAAATACACTATCAGTCCCATGCCCAATGCAACCAGTGGAATACAAATTAAAAACGTAGCAGGTATTTATTTTGATTTCAACAGTGCTGTTGCCACTAATACCACGCTCAATACACTTTCATTAATAGCAGGAATTCCTTCTGTCAATTATCAGCCCGGGGTTTCACATATTTATCCCAATCCGTTCATCACTCAAACTACTATCAGTTTAAACGTTAAATCAACTCATGTAAAAATTTATGATTTAACAGGCAGGGATGTTACATCGCAATGCAGTATTTTTAAATCTGCCAATAATGATTGGGTTATAAAAAACCGGGTATTGCAAAGCGGTATATTCATCTATAAAGTGTTCAGCAACGGTGAGCAGGTTGCCACAGGTAAATTAAACCTGAAATAGTTTTTACAACGCATAGAATTTTTGGTTAAAATGACAAAAGTTCCATTTACAGAAAAGGCTATCTCTCACAAAAAAACCTTAGTATAAAAATCAGGCTTCTCAATCACACCTTATTACTTTATTTTGTTGAGAGATAATATAGAGTAAGGGAGATGCATGCTTCCCTTTTTTCTGTGGATAAATTAAAAGGGGGTTTTGCTTTGGATAAATTTTTTATCTCCCATTCTTTTTAAAAAATTAATTCCTTTGCACGCCAAAGAACTAATATGCAGCTAACGGAAGAATTATTATTAAAAGGTTTAATACTTATACGCCCGCAGGTTTACCATGATAGCCGCGGCTATTTTTTCGAAAGCTATAACCAGGAAAAAATGTTAGGCCGTGACTTTAAGGAAACCTTCGTACAGGATAATGAATCACTTTCAAATGCAGGAGTTTTGCGGGGACTGCATTTTCAAAACCCGCCTTATGCACAGGGCAAGTTAGTGCGCGTGGTTAAAGGTGCAGTGATGGATGTGGTGGTTGATATCCGCAAATCATCGCCAACATACAAAGAGCATTATGCTGTTGAACTTAATGAAGAAAACAAATGGATGCTTTATATCCCCCCGGGTTTTGCACATGGATTCATTACATTAAAAGATGATACTATATTCCAGTATAAATGCACTAATTATTGGAATAAGGCTTCCGAAAGCGGAATAAGATGGAACGATGAGCAGTTAAATATTAACTGGAAAACAGCACAGCCGGTTTTATCCGAAAAAGATTCAGAGTTACCTTTAATAAGCGATGCATTAAACCTTTTTGTTTAATTTTGTGAAGTTTTAAAATATATTGCCATTGCAAACCATACATCATAACTACATTGTATTATACGCTTCTTATTTTTTATGTAGTGTGTTGTTTTCATTTCTCATAAACCGCTTGTTCCTGAAATTTTCAAGCACGATGGGAACCAAAAACAATAGTGAAGGAACTATCATACGTTGGGGCACTACATCTAAACCCGCTATTGGCGGCATTTCATTTTACATTCTCTTTCTCGCATCAGTGGCGAGCTACTCGGTGTTTTTTACACCTATTGAAGCTGCACAAAATTACAATCCGCAGTTTGTAGGACTGCTGTTATCAATGGCTCTTGGTTTCTTAGTGGGGTTAGCCGATGATGCTTATAACACACGACCCATTTTAAAACTTTTAATCCAGGTTGCCTGTTCATTAGCACTCATTTTCAGTGGTATTTACATTCACATTTCTCAATACGATTATATCAATTACGCCCTTACCATAATTTGGGTGGTGGGCATAATGAACAGCATTAACATGCTTGATAATATGGATGGCATCACATCAGTGGTTTCCATATCCATCATGGTAAGCATTATACTGATGATAATTATGGAGCATGATTACAATAACATTCACCTCATTATTGTAACAGGTGTTTTGGGTTCTTTAATCGGCTTCCTGTATTTTAACTGGCATCCTTCAAAAATGTATATGGGCGATACCGGCAGCCAGTTTCTCGGTATTTTTCTTTCGGCAATGGGCATACTTTATTTTTGGAATGATTTCTATCATCCGCGTGCCGCAATAATTGTAAGCCGCCAGTTTTTAATTCCCATCATTGCATTTCTGTTGCCTATTATTGATACCACTATCGTTGTTGTAAAAAGGTTGGCCCGTAAGCAATCACCTTTTGTGGGTGGTAAAGATCACACCACACACAGCCTTGCCTACCTTGGTTTTACTGACAGGCAGGTGGCGCTTATTTTTGCTGTTGTTGCAGGCAACTCTGTTTTTTTGGTTACCTATATCAAACGTTACATAGCAGTATGGAGCTGGGAGTTTACAGCCATTTTTATCGGCTACATTGTAGTATTGCTTTCAGCATTCTTTTATTTTGTAAACCGTAATAAACTGTATCGCGAAAAACAAAAGCAATCAGCGCTTGGCGGTGGATTAAAAACTGCGCACTAATAAATATTAACCCATAAAAAAACCCGGCAAAACCGGGTTTCCTTAGTGAGCTTTAAACTCAACTTACTTTGACATAAAGGTATAGTAAACACCTACGTTAAATGCTGAACCTGAACCATTGCCTTGCACTAAGGTGCTGCTGCCAACGGTATTAACTCCAAAATCGAAACTTGATTGAGAACCTGCATCATTATCTTTAACTTTATAACTAACAGTTTGCCAGCCCAATAATCCATATTGTCCTACTAAAGTAAACTTAGGCGATATAGCATAAGCTATACCTATACCAACGCGCACACCAAATCCCGATTGCTTTGATTCAACTTCTGAACCTGCCTGGTCTTCGGTCGTCTTACCACCAAGGTAGCTTAAGTACAAACCTCCGAAAGTGCTGAAGTTGTCAGTAATTTTAAAAAACTTACGACCATAAATAGTGGGACTGATACTTGAAGAGCTGGACTCTTCTTCTCCATCAAACTTTTCTTTTGATCCGCCTAAACCCAATGCAATACCCACCTGGATATCATCCTTTAAAAAAGTACCAACTTCAGGACCAAATGCCCAACTGGAGTTAACGGTCTTTTTATCGCTGGCATCTTTGTCTGTTGTTGAAGCGAAACCAACAACACCACCGGCATACCAACTGCCGGTTTGTGCTACGGCTATTGATGACATAGCAACCATTGAAATTAAAATAAGTGTTTTTTTCATTTTTAAAATAATTTAGAGTGAAATTTGGTGGCGAAGTAGCAACTAAGTTTTTTAAAAATAAATAGTTAACAGATTTAAAATTAACAGGTTATAAACATGCAATTGTTTATATAACTTTTAATAAAAAGCAGTTTAGAGTAAGTTATCGGATTCTTATAGCTCCATTAAATAATCATTAATCACTTTGCTTCTTTTATCGTTTTCGAAATGAATCAGCAAAAGCAAAAGACCTAAGATTTTATTTTTATCGCAATTTAATAAGCCTATGTTGAGATTAACTTCTTGTATCCCGAAAAATATTTTGTTGAATTCCATCATGTCTTTTTTAAAGTCGCTTTCATCTTTATAAATACTTTCCTTTTCATGAAGCACTAAACAAATAAATATTTGATTGTTTACTTTATGCAGGTAAGCGTCCTTCATTATTTCCCATCTAATAGTTTTGTTTGAAGTGCTTTTCCCATAAACGCCATTCTCATCAATTGTCAGTTCACACTTATCTGAAAGCATCCTGTATAGCAATGCAATTGAGCAGCCCGAAAATAAAACCAATCCCAACCACGCTTTCCAATTGTTATTGCCATTGCAGATAATAAAAATATCAGCGCTGGTTAAAAGCAATGAGATGATTAAAAAGCCAAATATTTTTTTCTTTGAAGAATATAATTTCAGTTCAGTCAAGAGTCGTCAATCTTTGATGTAAGAGCGTGAAGCTAAATTTTTATTAAGAAAGCCGCAGGTAATGTCAGACACCTTTTTCGGGTGTCAGACATTTAATCAGCAAACAAACCCGAAACCTTTAACCTTAAATCATTCCAAACCTTTTCGCGCAATAGAGGTCTGACACCTGAAAAAGTGTCTGACATCTGAACGGGAGCCGTAAACCTTTTTATATTCGCGCCTTATTTAAAATTTATATGAGTAACACTTTACAAGATATTCCCAAAACTTACGATCCTAAAAATACCGAAGACAAATGGTATAAGCATTGGGTTGACAATGGATTTTTTCGTTCTATTCCTGATGAGCGCGAACCTTATACAATTGTAATCCCACCGCCTAATGTAACTGGTGTATTGCACATGGGTCACATGTTAAACAATACCATACAAGATGTTTTAATCCGCATGAAACGTATGCAGGGTTACAATGCATGTTGGGTTCCGGGTACCGATCATGCTTCTATTGCGACCGAAGCAAAAGTAGTTGCATTATTAAAGGAGCAAGGGATAAAGAAAACTGATTTGAGCCGCGAAGATTTTTTAAAACATGCCTGGACATGGAAAGAAAAATACGGAGGTATTATTTTAAAGCAGCTTGAAAAGTTAGGCGCATCGTGCGACTGGGAACGAACACGTTTCACAATGGAAGATGATTTGAGCGAAGCTGTAATTGATGTATTTATTGACCTATACAATAAAGGTTACATCTATCGCGGGGTTAGAATGGTGAACTGGGATCCGCAAGGTTTAACCGCTGTAAGCGATGAAGAAGTTATTCACAAAGAAGTAAACTCAAAGCTGTACTACTGCAATTATCCTTTGTTTGATAAGGATGAAGAAGTTACAACAGATACCATTACCAATAAACTTAAAACCGGAAATTGCATCACCATCGCAACCGTTCGTCCTGAAACTATTTTGGGAGATACTGCAGTATGCGTGCATCCTGATGATGAGCGCTATAAAAATCTGAAAGGAAAGTTTGCTCTTATACCTTTTGTAAATCGTAAGGTGCCCATCATATTTGATGATTATATTACGATGGAATTTGGTACAGGTGCTTTGAAAGTTACACCTGCTCATGATATAAATGACTATAACCTTGGTGTGAAGCATGGCTTGGAAGTTATTGATACAATTGCTGCCGATGGAAAGATGAGTGAAGCGGCAAAATTTTATATTGGTGAAGATCGTTTTACCGTTCGCAAAAAAATTGCAAAAGATTTAGAAGAAGCCGGATATATTTTAAAGGTTGAAGATTATAAAAACAAAGTTGGTTACAGCGAAAGAACTGATGCCGTGATAGAACCAAAACTCTCCATGCAATGGTTTTTGAAAATGGATACCATAAGTAAACCTGCTTTAGATGCTGTATTGAACGGTGAGGTAAAACTCATTCCTGAAAAGTTTATCAATACCTATAAGCATTGGATGGAAAATGTACACGACTGGTGCATTAGCCGCCAGTTATGGTGGGGACAACAAATCCCTGCATGGTACGATGACAAAGGAAATTTTGTTGTTGCAAAAACTAAAACTGAGGCAGAAGCGAAATTCAAAATTCAAAATTCATCATTCAACATTCAAAATTTAAAACAAGATGAAGATGTTCTCGATACATGGTTCAGTTCATGGTTGTGGCCCATCAGTGTGTTCGATGGATTTAAAGACCCTGATAATAAAGACATCAACTACTACTATCCTACTAACGATTTAATTACTGCACCTGAAATTTTATTTTTCTGGGTAGCACGCATGCTTATTGCAGGTTATGAATATCGTGGCAAAAAACCATTCAGTAACGTTTACCTTACAGGTATTGTTCGCGATAAGCAGGGGCGCAAAATGAGTAAGCAATTAGGCAATTCACCAGATCCTATTGACCTAATGGCAAAGTACAGTGCCGATGGAGTTCGTGTAGGAATGTTATTGAGTTCTCCGGCAGGTAACGATTTATTGTTTGATGAAAGTTACTGCGAACAGGGAAGAAATTTTGCAAACAAAGTTTGGAATGCATTTCGTTTAATTAAAGGTTGGGAAGTTGAGCCTCAGTCGCAGCCACTTTCTCTCGGAGAGGGAGGTTCAATTGAATGGTTTGAAAACCGTTTCAACCAGGCGCTTGAAGAAATTAATGATCACTATTCAAAATATAGAATGAGTGATGCATTGATGGGCACTTACAAATTAGTGTGGGATGATTTCTGTGCATGGTATCTTGAAATGATAAAACCTGAATTCGGAAAACCAATCAGTAAAACGGTTTATGATGCGACTCTCAATTTCTTTGAACGTATATTAAAGGTTATGCATCCGTGGATGCCCTTTATTACAGAAGAAATATGGCATCTTATCGCAGAGCGAAATGAAAAAGATTGCATCATTATTTCCAAATGGCCTGAAGTAAAATCATATAGCGAAAGTTTTTTAATACGCTTCAATGAATTTGAACAAACGGTAATGAGCATCAGAAACATTCGTGCATCAAAAAATATTTCTCCGAAAGAAGTGCTTACGCTTTCTATTAAGCAATCTGAAAATGATGCTGATATTGAATTCAACCAGTTGATTCAAAAATTGTGTAACATTTCTTCAATCAGTTATGTTTCTGATAATGTTGACAATGCAACTTCATTCTTAATAAACGGTGTTGAATTTTTTATTCCGCTCAATGATAAAATTGATGTTGCTGCCGAACGTGAAAAACTGAAAACTGAAATTGAATACAACCGCGGTTTCTTAGAATCAGTTGAAGCAAAACTCAGCAATCAAAATTTTGTATCGCGGGCAAAGCCTGAAATTATTGCCAACGAGCAAAAGAAAAAATCAGACGCTGAGAGCAAAATAAAATTACTTGAAGAGCAGTTAGCGGGGCTGAATTGAATCATTTTAAAGAATTAATCTCCATAATCCATTTAGTAAATGTTTCAAAGTTAGCTGGCTTTCTATCTCTTATGTGGAAAAGGAATGTTTTGAATTCATCATTTTTATCAACATCAATGCTCTTGGTATAAATTCTGATTTGCTGCATGGAATTGAATTTAGGATATTTATTCCTGTCAAGTTTTGCCTGTGTGGCGCTTTCATCTATAAAATGTTCAAGACCTTTCTTAAAATAGATCAAGTGATGATATTGATTGTTCCATAGGTGTTTCATATTGGGCAAATCATTTTCGTTATACTTTTTGAATTGCTTAAAAGTCCTGCCCATATTCTTGTCATAATCAATAATACCTATTGCTTTGCGATTTTTATAAAACTTCTCAAACCTGTTCGCTACCGCTCCAATGTTACATGAGCGATCTATATCATAACCTGGCAAGAGTAATTTTGCCAACAAAGTGTCGGCTTGACATTCTGCTAATATCATAAATTAGAATTGAGGCAGGTTAAAGAAAATATCAGATCCTCTGTCAATCATTTTATCAATTTCATCAGGCTCTATTTGTTTCATAACCGTTTGATGATCTTTATAACCGGCCACGTTTACGGCAAGTTCATTGTAATCCAAACCCTGCAAAAGTTTTTGCACCAAATAGGGACTATGTGTAGTAATAAAAAACTGGTTGCTTTCTGACTCAATAATCTTTGTTGCAAGCAATTGTATATAATCAGGGAATGAATGTGATTCAGGCTCTTCAAATAATATTACAGAATCTTTGTTGGAGTAAATAGCTGCCAGGTGAAAAATAATTCGCTGTAAAGTATCTGCAATTGAATCATAAGGCAACTGATAACCAATGCGACCTTGCTTACGCTGGATTACATACTCACTTTGTTCATGAATAAAAATAAATTCAAGATTATATTTTTCGAAAAATCCTGCGACCAAATCGGCTAATTCATGATTCCCCTGTACAATTGTAAAAATATTTGAACCGTAAGAAGGCAAGAGATATTGTTGGAATTTATTGTGCTCCAATTCCTCTTTGAAATATGTTTCATTAAAAGCATATTTCTTCACAAAGCCTTGATATGAAAAAATGATACTTGATAAAGATTGATTAAAATTAATAATACCATCGCCACGCATCTGAGTAACAAAGTTTGGAGTTGAATCGGGCGTTGAACTTTCAAAAAATACTTTCGGATCGCTTAATATAGTATTAATCTCATTTCTTAAAGTTTGCTTGCTTCCAATTATAAAATTATAGCTATCTAAAAAGGAACTTACAGATAATTGAACCTGACCTTTATCAGTAATAACATTTATAGGTTTTGAAACATCCTGAAAAAAGAAAAGATTTTTTAAATTTTTATATCGGATTTGATCCCATGCAAAAGAATAGTGATCAATAGGCTTTCCACCTTTCTTGTTAGACAATCCAAGAGGTGCACTGAAAAGTGATAAAGCTTCAAGAATATTTGATTTTCCTACATTAGGTTCACCTAAAAAAATATTCACCCTTTTACAATCGAAATCAAGTTTCTTAATAGACTTGAAATTTTCAATGGTTACATTTTTAAAATGGTTCTTCATAAGCATTCAAGTTTAACCGCAGCAAATGTAATTTTATCAATAACTAATTGGTTACATTTTTTATTAACTTATAATTATCTCAACCATATTGCTTTATTTTGAGCAAAATAAATTAGAGAATTAAACCTTTAGCAATAATCATGAACGAAGAAATTAGAAATCTTGAACCTAAACAACTGTGGAATCATTTTGCTGATCTGAATGCAGTTCCCCGTCCTTCAAAAAAAGAAGAACGTGTTATTGAGTTCATGAAAAATTTCGGAAAAAGTTTCGGTCTTGAAACTTTTGAAGATGAAATAAGAAATGTGATTATCAGAAAACCTGCAAGTGCCGGCATGGAAAATCACAAACCAATTGTTTTGCAATCGCATCTCGATATGGTTCATCAGAAAAATAATGACACCCATTTCGATTTTGATAAGCAAGGCATTGAAATGTTTGTGGATGGTGATTGGGTCAAAGCAAAAGGAACTACGCTTGGTGCAGATAATGGCATTGGTGTAGCAACCATTATGACCTTGCTTGCAAGTAAAGATTTCCCCCACCCTGCATTTGATGCCTTATTTACCATTGACGAAGAAACAGGAATGACCGGTGCTTTAGGCTTAAAAGGCGGAATTTTGAAAGGAGAAATTCTTTTGAATTTAGATACTGAAGAAGATGATGAAATTGATATTGGCTGTGCGGGAGGAATTGATGTAACAGCAACCAGGAGTTATAAAGAGGAAAATACACCTGCCGGAACTACAGCCTATACAGTAACAGTTAAAGGATTAAATGGCGGCCATTCAGGCATTGAAATTCATAAAGGATTAGGGAATGCAAATAAAATAATGAACCGTTTATTGTATGATGGATTTAAAAAATTTGGTTCACGAATAGCAGAACTTAACGGTGGCAGTTTGCGAAATGCTATCCCTCGTGAAAGTGCAGCAACAGTTATTGTTAATGCAAAATCAGGTGATGAATTTGTAGCTTATGTAAATAAAACTGCTGATGAAATTAAAACCGAATTTAAAACAGTTGATCCTAATTTAACCATCAATGTTGTTAAAGCTGAATTGCCAGAAAAGGTAATGAATGTTGATGACCAGGAAAAAATAATTAAAGCAATTTACGCAGCTCATAACGGTGTTTACAGAATGAGCGCTGATATAAAAGACCTTGTTGAAACTTCCAACAACGTAGCCAAGGTTGCTATTAATAACGGAGCGCTTTCAATTGCATGCCTCACCCGTTCATCTGTTGAAACTTCCAAATATGATCTTGCAAATGCTTTGCGAAGCGTATTTGAATTAGCAGGATGTGAAGTTGTTTTTTCAGGTGCATACCCGGGCTGGACTCCAAATGTAAAATCACCTATACTCGATCTGTTAGTGCATCTTTATGAAAAACAAAACGGAACAAAACCAAAAGTAGTGGCTTGTCATGCAGGTTTGGAATGTGGAATACTTGGAAGCAATTATCCCGGCATGGACATGATTTCATTCGGACCAACCATTCATGGCGCACATTCGCCTGACGAAAGAGTAAACATTCCTTCAGTTCAGAAATACTGGAAATTTGTTCAGGAAATATTGAAGAATATTCCATTGAAGTAGTTTATATATTCCAATATTTGCATAACAATTAAAGGAGTTTTAATGCCAAAGAAAAAATCATACAAATCAAAAGTAAAATCAACTGAAGCAAATGAGCCCCAGGTTGACTATGGCAGCAACAGAATTACCATTACCACTTTTGAAGAGCTTGAAAAAATGGATATTGAAAGTGCTCGCAAGAGATCATACAATCAGCGTATGGAATACCTGCAACAACTCCGCGGTATTCTGCATGACACAAACAGTTCAGAGTACGAAAAAAAATATTTTGATGACAGAATCAAAACAAGGAAATTCGAATGAAAATTTTAGAGCCTCTGTTTAAAAAAGTCATCATGCAATTGCTGGATAGCAATGTTGAATTCCTTCTGATTGGAGGTTATGCAGTTAATTATTACGGCTACGGCAGATATACAGGGGATATTGATTTTTGGATAAAGCCTGATAATGAAAACAAGTTGTTATTGCTAAACGCCTTTGTTGAATTGGGACGAAACAAAGAGGACATCTACAAAATGAGCAAGCTTGATTTTAACAAGCCGCAAATTATTTTCATGGGTGAGCCTCCCCTGCGTGTTGACTTTCTCACAAGGGTTAACCTTCTTGATTTTGATGAAGCATGGAGCAAGAGAAAATTGTGGGATTTGGATGCTTATAAAGTGCCCATTGTTGATTACGAAGATTTGATTCTTACTAAAATGACCACAGGCAGACCAAAAGACAAATTGGATGTTGAAGAACTCCAGAAAATAAATCAAAAGAAAAAATAGTGATAAACAAGAGAGTTATTTCGACAAAAACTCCCTGATAATTCCAAACTCTTTTTCAGGTTCTTCCACCTGTGGATTGTGTCCTGATTTTTCAAACATTACAAATTGAGCTTGTGGGCAATATGTTTTGTATTGCACAGCGAATGTTGGCACGCAAACTCTGTCATATCTTCCGGTTACAATCAGCACAGGCATTTTTAAATCTTTCAATTGTCTGCGGCAATCGAACTTTGCAATATCACCACCTATAATGAAATCACCATCATCACCTACCAACTGATAATATAATTTGAGATTGAAATTATTTGGGTAATACGGATCAATGCTATTCAAAAAATTTTCGGGATTGTAAGCGTATAAAAAACCATAAGGCACTTCGCCATACACTGCATTATGCTCGGGGTTACTGCTGTGCTGTCCTGCTGCGCGCAATTTCATAACCCTTTCCCACACTTCGGGATAATTTGTTTTTATTTCATGATTGCTGTTATCATCATTTGCCTGCCACATTTCACCGCTGAAAAATCCATCGGCAATAATTAAATGTTTTAAGTGCTGCGGATATTTTATGGCATAAGCTTGCGCAACAAGACTTCCATAAGAGTGACCAAGAATATTTATTTTATCAAGGTTCATCGCTACGCGAATTCCTTCTACATCTTCCACATCACGATTGATGCTGTACTCTTCAGGTGTTTTTGCAGTGTCTGATTTTCCACGACCGAAGTTGTCAATGTAAACCAACATGCATGCATCTTTAAGCGGAGCAAAACTGTGCATGCCTACATGTGCACCTCCCGGCCCACCGGAAATAAGAAACAGTGCATCGCCTGTACCTTCGGTTTCGATCCAAAGTTTCGCACCGTTTACTTTAATATATTTTCCTTCGGGATGTTGGAATTTATTTTGAGCAATTAGTGAATTGCATAACAAAATTGAAATGGAAATCAGTGTTATGATTTTTTTCATACGCGAAATTTTTAAATGTTTTATTGCCACGAAGACACGAAGACACTAAGTTTTTTTTTAAGACATTTTATTTTCTTCGTGAGTTAGTGCCTTAGTAGCAATTACTTTTTATTCAATCCTTCTAAAAGTTGATTGGTGATATTTAATGAATCATTTGCATACAGCACTTCACCGGTGCGGTGGTAGCCAACAATGTAAGTGATGTTTTTTCCTTTTACAAATTCTTTGATGTATGCCTGCATGTGATCATTGATGGAATCATTTAATACAATTTGCTCTTTCTCTAAGTTACCAAGCAGGTTATCTTTTAATGCAACCAGTGATTCCTGTTTTTTCATTAAGCCGGCTTCAGTTTGCTGACGCTGCGCATCAGTCATGCCTTGTGCCTGTTGTTGATATTGTGCGGCTTCGCTTTGTAATGCCTCACTACGGCTTTGTAAGAAACTTTTTATGCTGTCTTCCTTTTTTTCCAAACGTTCTTTATTTGATTTATATAGTTCATATTTATCGAAAAGTGTATCGGCATTCACATAAAATATGTTTGATGATTTTGCAGAAACAGTTACAGAGTTAGCCGTACTTGATTTAGGAGTATTGCCTGCATAAACTTTGTAATAGAGAAATCCAACTGCAACAATAAGTATGGCATTTAATGCCATTGATAAATTTTTCATCTGATGATTTTTTGATTTAAGCGCGCAAAGGTAAATTTATAGGTGAGTAAGAAAAGTGGTAACAATATTTTAAGCCTTCACCAATTCAATCACAGTAATCTCAGGCATAATCCCTACTCTACCCGGATAACCGAGAAATCCCAAACCACGATTTACATAAAGATGTTGTCTGCCTTCTTTATATAGACCAGCCCATTCATTATATATATATTGAACAGGGCTCCATTTAAAACCGGGAATCTCAATGCCAAATTGAAAACCATGTGTGTGACCTGCCAGCATTAAATCAACAAAGGGATATTTTTCTAAAATTTCTGCGCGCCAATGTGATGGATCGTGTGATAGTAAAATATTAAATGATGATGGTTCAAAATCTTTTGTTGCTTTTTCCATGCTGCCATATTTAGGAAAGCGAAGATGAGTGCTCCAGTTTTGCACGCCAAGCAAGCCAATGTGATCATCGCCTTTTTGAATACGCGCATTTTCATCAAGCATCAACTTCCAGCCTAACTGCTTATGTATCTGTTTTAATTTTTCAAGGTTGGCAATTTTTGCAGCAGGACTTTCCCATTCAATATAATCACCATAGTCATGATTGCCGAAAATGCTGTAAACACCATGCGGTGCATTCAGTTTATTGAAAACTTCCATGTAAGGAAGTGCTTCTTCTGATTTATCATTTACAAGATCACCGGTAAAAAAAATGATGTCCGGTTTTTCTTCCATCGCCAAATCAACTGAACGATGAACAGGATGCTTGCGAGTAAAACTGCCTGTATGAATATCGGAAAGCTGCACTATTTTAAAACCATTAAAACTATCGGGCAAATCAGGAACTTTTATTTTTATTCGTTTTACAGAATAGTTATAAGCTCCGCTAAACATACCATAAATCATACTAAAAAAGGGAACAGCACCAATAATCAAACCCAATCTTACTAAAAAATCAGAACGTGAAATACCCACCTTAGCGGCAGTGGCAGTGGTAGTGGTGTTTGATTGAAATACAACTTTGAATAACCATCTGAATAACCGTATCAAATCATCAACCAATAAAAAGATTACCACAAATAGTTTTGCAAAGAAGGAGATAAAAACAAATGCAAATAAATAAGTACGCACTGCTTTTGGCCAGGTATGCCAGTCAATAATTCCTCCCGCAATTAAAATCAAATAACAACTTGCGCAAAGTATCCAGTAAATGGTATAAATGTTTTTCGGTAGCAGAAATGTTGAACTTCTGAAAGCCACGCGTACCGCCTGAAAAACATAAAGATCAACAACAAATAATATAAGAACAAAAATAAGTGAACGGATGAGCATCAGCTATGGATATCTTTTAACGGGATTACAATTGAAATTTAATGTCGGTAAAGCAATCGAAAATATTTTAATATGATGGATTAGTTCGATTTGAAAAAAGCTATCAAGGAGACAAGCGTTCTGTTTTCCAATTGTTATTTTCTAACGTATATAATATCCTGTCATGGAGGCGGTTTGGTCTGCCTTGCCAAAATTCTATTCGGGTAGGTATTACTAAGTAGCCACCCCAGTTTGGCGGACGCGGAACTTCTTTTTCTTCAAATTGTTTTTCCAATTTTTTAAACTCATCCATTAACTCTTCCCTGCTGCGCAATGTTTTACTTTGTTTCGATGCCCATGCACCAATCTGACTTTCTCGCGGGCGCGATGCAAAATATTCATCGGAAGTTTTCGCATCCACTTTTTCTATCTTCCCTTCTATTCTTATTTGCTTTTCGAGCTGATGCCAGAAAAAATTGAGCGCCACATAATTATGATGTAACATGTCCTGACCTTTTGCACTGGTGTAATTTGTGTAAAATGTAAAACCCTTTTCATCATAGGTTCTCAATAAAACAATTCGTGAAGTAGGATGGCCGGCATGGTTAATTGTAGCAAGATTCATCGCATGAGGCTCTACAATATTTTCTCTTATTGCTATCTCAAACCATTTTGTAAATTGATCAATTGGATTTTTTTCAATTACACTTTCAATCAATTCATCAATCGAATAATTTTTTCGATCATTGTAAATAAATTTTTGAGGATCATTCATGATAAATAATTTCGGACAAAGATAGAAGCGAAAAAATATAACTTCGCTAATTAAAAATTTAATACTTCATTGACTGCCATAATTATTTTAAAAATTATCAGGAATAAAAAATTAACAGTTTAAATACTATACATGAGAAATATTTTTCGTAATATTGAATTACCAAAAATTTGGAGCAAAGTAGATTTATGTCATGATAAAAACACTTAAAAAACCTTCGCAAGGCACCCTGTTAGTATCAGAACCTTTTATGAACGATTCTTATTTTAAGCGTGCTGTGGTCTTACTCAGCGAGCACGATGAAAAAGGTTCTGTGGGTTTTATCTTAAACAAGTTAACTGATATTGCTTTAAATAAAGCCGTTGAAGATTTTCCTGAATTTGATGCCCCGCTTTATTTTGGCGGACCTGTTGACACTGATATGCTTTTTTACATTCATACACTTGGAAGCCAGTTAAAGGGTTCGAGAAAAATTGCAAACGGAATTTACTGGGGAGGCGATTACGATCAACTTAAGTTTTTAGTGGACACCAAGCAGGTGAAATCAAATCAAGTTCGCTTTTACGCAGGCTATGCAGGATGGATGCCAAAGCAATTAGATAATGAATTGAAAGAAAAATCGTGGTTGATTTCAGGCTCATCTGTTGATTTCGCTTTTCGCACTGACACTACTTCGTTATGGTCGGAAGTTTTAAAAAGCATGGGTTCTGAATTTGCTATACTTGCCAACTTTCCTGAGAATCCGAATCTGAATTGAAAAGGGTAATTTGGGGATTCGTCATTGCGAGGAACGAAGCAATCTCTCTATCGAATCACTGAATTGAATGTTTAAAACGGAAAAACATGAAAGCATATAGAAATAAAAGATTGCTTCGTTCCTCGCTATGACGAGTAAAAATCCAAAATTTCAAACCCCAAACTTCTATTGGCTGCAACTCTTTCCATCAATGATTTTATTTTTCAATTAAAAGAATCTAAAAAGGTTTTAATTGATGTACGCAGCGAAGGTGAATATGAACAGGGGCATATTCCCGGAGCCAAAAATATTCCTTTACTTAATGATGAACACCGAATAATTGTTGGCACTACATATAAGCAGCAAGGTCGTGAAGCTGCTGTTCGCGCAGGTTTTGATTTGGTCGGAAAAAAATTTGTTGAGTTTATTGATCGGGCTAAAGAGCTAACAGAAGGCAAAGAAATTTATCTCTATTGCTGGCGCGGAGGTATGCGAAGCAATATCATGGCATGGGTTTTAAATATGGCAGGTTATAAAATTGCATTAGTAAAAGGTGGCTACAAGGCATACAGAAACTGGGCGTTGCAACAATTCGAAACTCCAAAAAATATTTTAATCCTTGGCGGGAAAACCGGTAGTGGAAAAACTGAAATTTTAATTGAGTTAAAAGATTACGGAGAACAAATTATAGATTTAGAAGCAATTGCAAATCATAAAGGCTCTGCCTTTGGCGGATTGGGACAATTGCCGCAACCCACTCAAGAACATTTTGAAAATTTATTAGCGTGGCAATGGTCAGGAATTGAAGCTGATAAAATTTTATGGTTAGAGAATGAAAGCCGCACGATTGGTCATCGAAAAATTCCTGATGTTATTTTTGATTTGATGCGTGCCGCTGATGTTATTGAAGTGGAGAGAAATTTTGAAGTTCGTAAAGAAAGAATTTTGAATGAGTATGGAATTTTCACAAAAGAAGAACTTGCTGCAAAAACAAATGGTGTTGCAAAAAGATTAGGCGGTTTAAGACTAAAACAAGCTTTAGAATTTCTTGATGAAAACGATTTGAATGCTTGGGTTCAAATTATGTTGGATTATTATGACCACACCTATTCACATAGCAACCAACTCCGTGATAAATCAAAAACATTATTGATAGAATTTGAAAACGAAAGAAGTTGTAAATCAATAGCCGAAATTGTAAGATCAAAAAAAGAATCTTCAAAGGCACCCAATAAAATTGAAGATTAAACCTGGGAAGAAAAATGACAGAAGAAAAAATATTTAGGCTCACGCAATTCAGTCGTGGTGCCGGTTGTGGTTGCAAGATTGCGCCTGAAGTGCTTACGAAAATTTTGCATAACAATCAAATCGGTTTCGATAATCATAAATTACTTGTTGGTAATAACACACACGATGATGCAGCGGTTTTTGATTTAGATAATAACAATGCATTAATCAGCACAACCGATTTTTTTATGCCTGTTGTTGATGATGCTTTTGAATTTGGTCGTATAGCCGCAACCAATGCCATAAGTGATGTTTATGCAATGGGTGGCAATCCGATTATGGCTGTTGCCATTTTAGGTTGGCCGGTTGATAAGCTGCCACCGGAACTTGCACAACAAGTTATAGCAGGCGGAAGAAGCATTTGTGGTGAAGCTGGCATTCCATTAGCAGGCGGGCACAGCGTTGAAAGTGCAGAACCGTTTTTTGGTCTTGCTGTAAATGGTTTAGTTAAAAAAGAAAATATCAAACGAAATAATACAGCTCATGCAGGCGATTTGCTTTTCATAACTAAGCCACTTGGCCTTGGAATTATCACTACCGCTGCAAAACGAAATGAAGTAAAAGAAGAAGACCTTGCAGAAGCCATTACTTACATGACTACGTTGAATAAAATTGGCACTGAGTTAGGAAAGCTAAAAGGTGTTACTGCATTAACTGATATTACAGGATTCGGATTGCTTGGTCACTTAATTGAAATGGCTGAAGGAAGCGGTTGCAGTGCTGAGATTTATTTTGATAAACTACCCATTCTTAAAAGCATTGATTATTACTTAGAAAAATTTATTTTTCCTGATATGACCACAAAAAACTTTTCGGCTTATTCAGGCAAAGTAAATGAGTTAAGTGCAAGACAGCTTTTCATTACCTGCGATCCGCAAACAAGTGGCGGATTATTGGTTGCAGTAAATCCAGCTTCTTTGGATGATTATTTGAATCTCGTAAAAGAAAACAATTTGGAGACCCTGGCCTCGATTCAAATTGGTAAAATTATTGCAAAGACAACACCATTAGTTAGCATAATTTAGTTAGAAAACAAATGTTAAATTTTGAGGTAACTAAGATTTATTTTTTAGTAATCTACTAACTCTATAGATTTTATATATATCTTTGTAATAGCCTTAATTTATTTCAATAATTATTTTTTAATCCCAAAATCAATTCACACTATGAAAGAAGGACATTTACGTTCCGTTATTAAAGGAGTAACCTGGCGTGTAATAGGCACAGCCGATACTCTTATGTTGTCGTACCTCTTAACCGGTAGCATAGGTGATGCTTCAAAAATTGCCGGTACTGAAATGTTTACCAAAATTGCGCTCTACTATCTGCATGAGCGGGTTTGGATGAAACTCAACTTTTGGAGAAAGCTTGAAACGTTGCCTGATGGATCAGTAAAAATAGTTGACCATCATAAGCGTAGCTTGTTTAAAGGAATTAGCTGGCGTTGCTTCGGTACAGTTGACACAATTTTAATTGCACTCTTCTGGACTGGTGATTACAAGAAAGCATTAGCAATTGGTTTTGCCGAAGTGTTTACAAAAATATTCCTGTATTATATGCATGAGCGCTTATGGCTGAAAATAAAATGGGGACAAAAACCTCATATCGTATCTGCAAAGGTTGATAAAGCAGATGAATCATATTCTCCGGCTTAATCTTAATTGATTATAATAAACGCCATTCTTAACCGAAGGGCGTTTTTTGTTTTTAGTCAATTGAGTGCGATCAAATTATTTGGTCAAGATCATCCTTTCGTTAAAAATTTTTTCACCGGCTATAACTCTTAGTAAATAAATACCTGCAGGCTGTTCAGAGATATTTAACTGCATGTCCCTTAGCTCTGCTTGCATTGATTGGAAAGGAATTATATTTCTTATCAATCTTCCGCTCATATCATACAAATCAACTTGCAAGTTGCAATCTTCAATGAGATTTAATTTCAGATTTACAATTCCTAAAGTTGGATTCGGAAAAACTGATATTGAAGATTCTTGATTTGCTATTGAATCTATTTGTATTTGAGTAACGAACTCACTATCATCTATAGCAGGAACATTATAAATTATATGACTGAATGATAATCCACCCATCGTTATATATTTATCGTTGAGGTTAAGGTGCGATGCGTCAACAGTTACTTCGGCCGTTTTCAAATCCACAGTGTCAATAACATTTGTATCAACATTATTAAAAACCGTATCCCCTTTTGTAGTCCCATCTTCTTCAGAATAAACAACCTGCTGCACAGGCAAGCTCATTTCCCCAAGCGTATAACATTCCCTTTTTGAAGAATCTGCTTTCTCAAGTGTATCATTAAGTGACACTTCAATTTTTCCAATTTTTCTATCCTCCGGAGTAGTGCATGAAAATAAAGTTGTTCCGAAAGCAAGTAAAACAGATAATGCAAATGCATGAAGCGGCACCAGTTTATTTCTGAATGTTGCAATCTGAATATTTACTTTAACCGGATTTTCCAATTGATCGTTTCTGAAACGCCCGCAAATTTTATTGGTTGGATGTTCATCAATTAGTTGCCTGATCTCTGTTTCAGCTTTGGTTGAGAAATCAATAACGGTTTTACAACATTTATCGCAAAAGCGTCCTTGAACTTCTGGAGTCATGGTTTGCCAGTTTTCATGGCAAGGCTTTGGAATGGAAATTTTGAGTGCTTGCATAGTTGAAGTGTTTTATGGTAGATAAAAGCAACGTCAACTTTCCATAAATTATTGGGCTATTGGCTTGATGAAAAAAATGACTGCTTAATCCCCCTTGCGGATATTAGGCTAAGCTTGCAAGCGGTGAAAGCCCTGTTATAGGACTAAGTCAGCCATTTAATGCTTCAAAGATATGCCTTTTAAAAACGATTGTAAGAGATTTGCTTTTCGAAAAATTGCCGGATTCCCGCTCTATAAATGTGGAAATATCATATCTGCCTCCATTTTTATCATTCAGGTAAACCTTGTAAATACTAATTAACAATCTGCTATTGGTAATTATGCTCACAAGGGTTGGTTGCTAATTTGAAAACAAATTCTACATTTGCGCTCCCATTTTAAAAATCAATAATAAATACAATGCCAAATCAGTATGAAACCGTGTTCATTTTGAATCCTGTCTTGTCACAGGAGCAGGTGACCGAAACGGTTGACAAATTCAAGAAAATCCTCACCGATAACGGTGCCATAGTTGTTTTCGAAAACAATTGGGGATTACGCAAGCTGGCTTTCCCTATTCAGAAAAAGAATACGGGATTTTATTACCTGATCGAATTCAAAGGTGCCGGAGAAATCATAGGCAAATTAGAAGTTGAGTACAAGCGTGATGAAAGAGTGATGCGATTCCTCACAGTAGCATTAGACAAGCATGCTATTGTGTATAACGAAAAGAAACGTAAAAACGCTGCGGCAAAAGTTGCCGAAGCAGAAACCGCTAACGCTTAATCTCAATAAAAAAAATGGCTACAGTAAGTCCCGGACCCAGTAACAGCGAAATCAGGTATCTGAATCCTGTTAATGTTGACACAAACAGAAAAAAGTATTGCCGCTTCAAAAAGCTTGGCATTAAGTACATTGATTATAAGGATGAAAAGTTCCTTATGAAATTTGTAAACGAACAGGGAAAATTGCTTCCCCGCAGAATCACAGGAACGTCATTGAAATTTCAACGTAAAGTAGGACAGGCAGTAAAACGTGCACGCCACCTTTCTTTAATGCCTTTCGTGGCGGATTTGTTGAAATAAAAAAGCTATTGGCTATTAGCCCTTGGCCTTTAGCTAACGGCTAATAGCCAAAGGCTAAAAGGCTCAAAAATAAACCTCAAATAAGAGAATCAAATGGAATTAATATTAAAAGAAGATATAAAGACCCTCGGCTTTAAAGACGATGTGGTGAAGGTGCGCAATGGTTATGGCTTGAATTACCTTATTCCAAAGGGATTGGCTGTAATTGCAAACGAAACCAACAAGAAGATAAATGCTGAAAATGTTAAGCAGCGCTCTCATAAAGTTGCCAAGCTAAAGATGGATGCACAAGGCATAGCTGATGCAATAGGTGGTTTCACGATAAGCATTACTGCTAAAGCAGGTGAGAACGGAAAGTTGTTTGGAAGTGTAACATCACAGCAAATAGTTGATAAGCTTAAAAACATGGGTTATGTCATAGATAAAAAGCAAATCGCAATGCCTGCTGAACACATCAAGCAATTAGGCTCATATACTGCCGACCTTATTTTGCATCGTGAAGTAAAAGGCAAAATAAATTTTGAGGTTATTGCTGCTGAAGAGAAATAATTTTTCAATGCTTTGCTTCGCTCACCCCGACCCTAAAGGGCACAGCCTCACAATTCATTCATATTATAAAATCCTTCTCCTCATCGGGAAGGATTTTTATTAACCAATAAATTATACTAAACTCTAATACAAAAATTATAATGGCAACTACAAGTGACGTTAACGTTGGAACAGTACTGAGATATAATGGCGAATTGTGCCAGATCATTGAATGGCAGCACCGCACACCGGGTAACCTGCGCGCCTTTTATCAAGGCAAAATGAAAAATTTAAAAACAGGCAAGTCAGTTGAAAACCGTTTCAGAACAGGTGAGGAAGTAGAGATAGCAAGAGTTGAATACAGGGATTTGCAATACCTATATCGTGATGGTGATTTTTTAGTTTGCATGAACAATGAGAACTATGAGCAAGTGTCGGTGCCTGCATCACTATTTGGCGATAAGGTTAACTTTATTATGGATGGTGCAACTGTAAAAGTTGCTTTTGAAAATGAAGAAGTGATATTAGCAGAACCACCAACTTTTGTTGAAGTAGAAATTACATATACCGAACCAGGTGTAAGAGGTGATACTGCAACCAACACTTTAAAGCAAGCAACCGTAAGCACAGGGGCAATTATCAATGTTCCGCTTTTTGTGGAGCAAGGTGAGCGTATTAAAGTTGATACACGTACCGGGACTTATGTTGAAAGGATAAAATAATTTTAACAATTACACCATTAGTTTCAGGTTTACTAAAAACCCCATCGTATCCACTCCATCAGCAAAGTCACTTATTTCGGGCTTTTGAGCTTCTCCGAAATAGAAACTCCTTAGGTTAGAATTTTCAAGGTTGATTTTTTTGTTACTTACTATACATTGAATTTTTTCTGACTTAGGAATTAGTTTTTTTGTGAGTTCAGAAACATCATTGTAATACTCATAATTGAGCACTGAAACCGGAGTAGCCATTACTTCACTTTCCCTGATAATAATAAAGTTGTTTGTCAGAAAAGGGATTTTTTCAAGCAAGAACAATGCATTATGATAATCAAAGTTGTTCAGATATTTGTTATGATCCAATAGTTCGGGAGCGAATGATTGAATGCTTTCAAAAAATAAATTGAAATTATAATTGAGAGGAACGTAAAGCTTTGAAACATTGCGACAGCCCAACCCAAAATAAGTAAAAAGGTCTTCACCTAAAAGACGCAATTCTTCTGTTGTTTCGGTTCCATCAAGTATTGCAATTGCATTTCTGTTTTTACGGATAATGTGCGGATACTTTCCAAAATAATATTCAAAATAACGTGCTGAATTATTATTGCCTGTTGCAATCACAGCATCAAAATCAGCTAACCGATCCGTAATTTGAATTTCACTTTTTAATGCCGGATCAATTTCAATTAATTGTTCAATCAGATAATTCATCAGCACTTTATCATCGTTGGCGAGTTTGGCTACTAATTTATTTCCACTTAAAAGAACACACATCAAATCATGAAATCCCACCATAGGGATATTTCCAGCCATGATCACTCCTACCCTTTTCGGGTTAATATTTTCTGAAGATTGATTTGAGTAACTTTCAACAAAATCATTAAGTTCTTTTTCTTGAAGCAAGATGGCTATTCCTTCAAAGGCCCTAATGACGTTGGCTTTTGTGAACCATTGGTTTTCGTAATTCGCTTTAATAACAGCCGATTCAAACTTACGATATGCATGGGCATTGCCATTTAATAGCTGCGCACCGGCATGCAATAGCTTTTGAATTCTTTTTCCCAATTCGACAAAGGCAGAGATTCTTTGATGCATGATTTCCGGTTAAAGTAAATGTTATAATGAATGTTTATTAAAAATTAAAAGTAGCACAATTCACTTCCTGATCTGTAAACTTATTTATACGTTTGGAAAAATTAAATTATAATTGCGACAAAATTAAAAACACGAATCATTATGGCTATAAAAATTACCGATGAATGTATCAACTGCGGAGCGTGCGAGCCCGAATGTCCTAATAATGCGATTTACGAAGGTGGCGCTGAGTGGCGCTTCTCTGACGGAACTTCAATAAGAGGGACTTTTACTAAAATGGATGGAACTGTTGTAGATGCTGATGCACCACAACCCCCTGTATTTATGGATTACTATTATATTATTTCTGATAAATGTACAGAGTGTGTAGGTTTTCACGATGAGCCGCAATGCGCTTCTGTTTGCCCGGTTGACTGTTGCGTGGATGATGAAATGGTTCGCGAATCAAAAGAAGAACTGCTTGCTAAAAAGGAAAAGATGCATGCATAATTGCTTAAGCATTTAATCAAACATATCCGGAAATCCGCTGCAATGGCGGATTTTCTTGTTTCAGAGCGTTACAAAATTCTTTCTCGCTTTTCTCGTTATAGTTTCCAAAATGAATTAATGAAAGATTTATCGTTAATAGTTTTATTGTTTTTTATATGCTTTGAAATAAATGCACAACAAACTTTATTGGTGGATGAGCAAAGCATTCGTTTAAAAGAAGAACAAATTAAATCTCTGGGTGATTCAATTTTAAAAGGCACAACTGATGAAATAAGAGTCAATGCTAACAATGAATTGAAATCAGAATTGAAAATGCTTTTGCAATCGCCCAATACTTTCAACTATTCTTTTGACTCGCTAAAAAATATTTCAAAAGTAAAAAGTGATGATGACAGGGTGCGCATTTTTACATGGATACTTCCTACAGATACCGGCACACATTATAGCTATTGCGGGTTGATTCAATATCGCAATCCAAAAAAGAAAATTTTCAAACTCATTGAACTTAAAGAAGATGAGATTGACTCAGCTTCGCTTCTCAAAAAATCCTTCAAAGCTGATAAATGGTTTGGGGCTTTGTATTACAAAATCATTGAAACAAAAAATAAAAAAACAGTTTACTATACTTTGTTAGGCTGGAAAGGAAATAATAAACAAACTACAAAAAAAGTAATAGATGTTTTAACTTTCAATAATGATGAAGCGCAATTGGGCGCACCTGTATTGCAATTTGAAAAACACATTCAATCACGGATTGTTTTTGAATACAATGCTGAAGTAAGCATGTTATTGCATTGGGATGAACACAATCATGCAATAGTCTTTGATCACCTTGCTCCGGCAAACATTGCTTTTAAAAACCAAATGCAAACTTATGGTCCGAATTTTCAATATGATGAATTGAAATGGCGAAAAGGAAAATGGAATTACGCTCATGATGTTGATGTGCGCAATTCAAATGACGTGACCAAAGAACCAGCTCCAAATAAAAAGAAACGAGAGTTTTATGCGCCAGAAAAATAGTTTGGGGTTTGAAGTTTGATGTTTGAGGTTGATTTCCCGGTATGCTGTATCTTGCAGGTTCAAATAAAAAATAGGTAGATAATTTAAACGAGTAATTATTATGGCAACTATCCAACGTTTTGAAGATTTAGAAATTTGGAAGAAAGCACGCCAACTCAATATATTAGTTTTTAGAGCAATTAAAAAAGATGGATTCTCAAGAGACTACAAATTAGTTAATCAAATAAACGGAGCGAGTGGTTCTGTAATGGATAATATTGCCGAGGGATTTGAGCGGGGAAGCAGAAATGAATTTGTTAATTTTCTCAGCATAGCAAAAGGTTCTGCTGGCGAAGTGAAGTCACAAACTTATAGAGCAATGGACAGAAATTATATTTTGCAGAATGAGTTCAATGAAATTTATAATCTTGCAGACCAAATTTCGAAACAAACTAATAAGTTTATTGAATATCTTAATAATTCCAATTTCAAAGGTGAAAAATTTAAAAACCGAACAGCAAATGAGCCGCAAGAATATTATGGATTTGATATTTACGATCAATTAAACAATTTGCCATTCGATTAAACATAAAACTCATTCATTAACTCATATTAAAACGTAAAAAATTGATAACAGAAACTTCAAACTTCAAACCTCAAACCTCAAACCTTAAACACAATTTCGGTGCTGGTCCCGGAATACTTCCTAAAGTAGTTTTAGAACAAGCTGCACAAGGAATTCTAAATTTCAATAATTCAGGTTTAAGCATTCTTGAAATCGGTCATCGAACTGAAGCATTTATTGAAGTGATGGAGCGTGCGCGAAATTTGGTTAAAGAATTATTGCATGTTCCTGGTGGATATTCGGTTTTGTTTCTCGGTGGCGGAGCGAGTACGCAGTTTACCATGGTGCCGCATAACCTTTTGAATACAAAGGCTGCATACCTTGAAACAGGTACGTGGGCTAAGAAGGCAATTAAAGAAGCTCAGATAGTTGGAACAACAGAAGTGATTGCCTCAAGTGCTGATAAAAATTTCAACTATATACCATCCTCCTACTCTATTCCTGCTGATGCAGATTATTTGCATCTTACAAGTAACAACACCATATATGGTACACAGTTAAAATCATTTCCTGATTCACCTGTACCAATGGTTTGCGATATGAGCAGTGATATTTTTTCAAGACCTGTTGATGTTTCAAAGTTTGCTTTAATATATGCAGGAGCACAAAAAAATATGGGACCTGCGGGAACAACATGCGTTATTGTAAAAAATGATTGTCTCGGAAAAGTGTCGCGCAAAATTCCATCCATGCTTAATTATCAGATTCATATTGATAATGATTCGATGTTTAACACACCACCTGTTTATGCAATTTATGTTGTGATGCTTACGCTTGAATGGCTGAAACAAATAGGTGGCGTTAATGCCATTGAAAAAATAAATGAAGAAAAGGCTGCATTGCTTTATAACGAGATTGATCGCAACTCATTATTTACAGGTAATGTTGCAATTGAAGATCGCTCATTAATGAATGTTTGTTTCACTGCAAAGAATGTAGAAGTGGAAAATAAATTTTTACAATCAGCAAAAGATGCAGGCATAGTTGGCATTAAAGGACATCGTTCAGCAGGCGGTTTCAGAGCTTCGCTTTATAATGCCCTTCCGATTGAGAGTGTAAAAGTTTTAGCTGATGTGATGCAGGAGTTTGAGAGAAAAAATGTCTGAAATTGTAGTGTAAAAAAAATGAGCATCACAGAAATGAAAAAGGTAATTCAACATATTGATAAATCAAATGATGATAATTCAAATCAATGGGATGATTTGCCCGATGATTTTAAAAAAGAAACATTAAAAGACCTTGATGAAATGGAAAGTGGCAAGGCAGAAACGTATTCACTGGATCAGGTAAAGGAAAAACTGAAACGAAAGTCGAAAGATCATGATGATTTAACTAAGGAGGAAAGAAAAGAAATGTTTGCGTCCATTAAACGTGCAGAAAAAGGAATTGGAACTATTTCATGGGAAGATTATAAATTGAAAAATCCACAATGGTTCAAAAAATAATAAATGAAAATTTACTTTTTAAATCATAGATAGCTATAAACCTCGACAGATTGCTTCTCCCGATAGCTATCGGGATCGCAATGACGAGTAACATCAAACCACAAACTTCAAACTTCAAACTTTGTTCCCCCAATGGCAATAATAAAACCCTTCCGCGGTATCCGCCCGAAAAAAGAATTTGTTCAACAGGTTGCATCAAAACCTTATGATGTGCTTGATGAAAAAGAAGCTAAAGTTGAAGCCGGTGATAACCGTCTTTCTTTTTATCATGTCATAAAACCTGAAATTGATTTGCCCGAAGATCTCGATCATTATTCACCAATGGTTTATCGAAGAGGAAAAGATAATTTTCAGAAGATGATGGCTGAAGGTGTTTTCTTCCAGGATGAAAAACCTTGTCTTTATATTTATCAGCAAACGATGCCTGCCCGACTTATTCCGGGTATGGAAGCAGGCGGGAATGGTCGTAAGCAAAACGGAATTGTAGCAGGTGCATCGGTTGAAGATTATTTTAATGACATCATAAAAAAACATGAACTCACGCGACCCGATAAAGAAGAAGACCGCAGAAATCACATTCGCGTAAGCAGCTTAAATTATGAGCCTGTGTTTTTTGCATATCCAAATGTGAAGGCATTGGATGATATAGTTAATGATGTAATCAAAAAAACTCCTGAGTATGATTTTGTTTCTGACGATGGTATAGGTCATACGTTTTGGGTTATTGATAATGATAAAACCATTAATGAAATAGTAAATCATTTTTCAAAAATAAAACATACGTATGTGGCTGACGGGCATCACCGCACAGCAGCGGCTGCAGGTGTTGGCAAAGAAAGACGCGAGGAAAACCCCAATCATACCGGTGATGAGGAATACAATTTTTTTCTTGCTGTTCACTTTCCTGATAACCAGTTGCAGATTATGGATTACAACCGTGTGGTTAAAGATTTGAATGGTTTATCTGAAAGTGAATTCATCAATCAACTGAAACAAAGTTTTGATGTTACCGAAAAAGGAAATGCAACACATCGCCCTGCCGCATTGCATGAGTTTGGAATGTATCTCGATGGCAAATGGTACCAGCTTGATGCAAAGCCCGACACTTATAATGACAGCGACCCTGTTGATGTGCTTGATGTATCAATCCTCTCCAAACAAATATTAAAACCACTGCTTGGCATTGGCGATTTAAGAACAGATAAACGAATTGAATTTGTAGGGGGCTTGCGCGGCCTTGGAGAATTGGAACGCAGAGTAAACTCAGGTGAAATGAAAGTTGCATTTGCTTTATATCCTGTAAGCATGAAACAATTAATTGACATAGCCGACAGCGGAAACCTGATGCCGCCAAAAGTAACCTGGTTTGAACCTAAGCTGCGAAGTGGGTTGGTGTTGCATGCGTTGGATTAGGGAAATTTTATCCCCTACTTTTCGCAAACCAAATAGTTTTAAAATGAAATACAATCCGCAAATCCCCGCCCGAACGAATATTCAGTCGGACAGGCACCATCGCAAATCAATAAGGTTGAAAGGATATGATTATTCGCAGGCCGGTATGTATTTTATTACAGCATGTTGTCAGGACAGGCATTGTCGTTTTGGTCATATTGTAAATGGTGAAATGATTTTAAACGATGCCGGAAAAATGGTTGAAACAGAATGGCTGGATTTACCAAATCGTTTTACAAATATTCAATTACATGAATTTATTGTAATGCCAAACCATTTTCATGGGATATTACAAATTTTGGATGTGCAACCACTACAGGAAGGGCAACCACAAGGGATTGCCCCTACAGGTAATACCGAACACAATGCAGGGGCGCCCCTTGCGGGTGCCCAACAACCGGATTCTACAAACACGAATGCCCCAAACAAAACCGTTGGTGATGTGATGGATGCATTCAAATCTATTACCACGGTTGAATACATTGATGGGGTAAAGACATTGGGATGGGAAAGGTTTAATGGTAAGTTATGGCAACGAAATTATCATGAACATATAATCCGCAATGAACAATCGTATCATAACATTGCTGATTATATTATCAATAATGTATCAAAATGGAAAGAGGATAAATTTTATGAACCATAAATATTTGCCTCTCCCTAACCCATTTATTCCCTACTTTTCGCAAACCAAATAGCTTTAAAATAAAGGATAGATTCTGACGTATGAAAAGAAATATAATAGTTATTACCATTGTTGGCCTTATTGTTCTTTACGCTTATTTGTCAGAAAAATTTTCCAACAGAAACAAAATTGATTTAAGCAATTACGAACTAAACCAAAACCTTTCTAAGAAACTGGAAAGCGATATGCGTAAATCACTATTTCCGAATGTTGATTCATTAAATGTAAAGATTTATGAATTGAAGAGTACTCCTTATGAAAAATATATTATAGCTTATATAGATGTTAATAGGAATCTCTTTTTTAATGATTCTCTATTTAATAGTAATTATAATGTTCCATTCGTAGATGTAGTAACATTAATAATCAAGGAGGGCCATATTGTAACTGATACTAAATTTCATTACAAAGAAGTTAGTAAAGAAATTAACCGTGATGTACATTTAGATTTTAAATGCCCCTTAAAATGAAAACAAATTTCATTGCCTTATTTTAGTTCGATTTATTCTCTACTTTTCGCAAAACAAATTGTTTTAAAATGATGTGAAAGATTTACAGAAGACAAATGAAAAATGAAAATTGAAGGAGAAATTGCATTCGATAATTTAAATAGTAGAAAGATTTCAATAGCAGATCATATTTTGGTTGGAGTAAAGCTATTCATTGAAAATTTTACAACAAACATTGATCTGAGTTTTGCAAAAAGTATCGAAGGAAATCCTAATATAATTATTCAACTAAAAAAAGTAATAGAATTTGATTTCCATTATGACGAAGACACCTATTATATAGAGGACTATAAGATATTTTATAATAATGAAAGTAATGAATTTTACTTGTCTTTAGATCCTGACTATATGATAATTGAAAAATCTCAAAATGATTGCGGGATAATCAAAGCAAAAGGTATAAGCGTGATTACCACGAACTGATATTCATTCCTTTTATTCTCTACATTTCGCAAACCAAATAGTTTTAAAATGAATAATGAATTTGGAAGTATTGAACGGACGAGATAATTTTAGCTATTAAATAGTAAAAATATGTATAGAAATGTTTTTCGACCACTCGGAGCTATTGTGTGTTGGGGATTAAAATTATTTAAGGGAGAACTTGATGACGAATTGATTGAAGACTATGATCTAAGAAATAAGATAGTTGGGGTTATTTTTATCATAATCATTGTTGTAATAATAGCTTTTCTTAATTCACATTTTCTTAAGTAATCCGTACCCACCCTTTTATTCCCTACTTTTCGCAAACCAAATTGTTTTAAAATGAATTAAAAAAATATTTATAGTGCCGTGAAAAATAAATTATTAATACTTTTTGTTTTGTTATTGCTTACAACGGCCGGATACACCCAACAAATGGATACCTCTTTAGTTCTGAAAAATTTAAAGATGAGATTGTTTTCGGAATTACGTTTCAATATACTGAGTGAATCTGCTTTGAATGATTACATCAATAGAAAATTAAACGTTGCAATTTTAAAATCTAAAGGTTTCGATAATATTGTTTTTTTTCAGGTTAGTTTTCAGGTATTAGCAAGCGATACGGTCACTGACCAAAATAATACAATTTATTATTTTACCCCGCAGGATTTTACTAACGTAGAACAAGAAGGTGAACCATGTTATTTTGTTTATGCTTTCGATTTTAAAAGAAATGAGTTTTATAGATTATGGGGAACACGAACCAATGATTTTTTACTATTCTATTTGAACATGAAAGACTGGAAATATTGGAAGCCTCCATCCAAAATAGATAAAACAACAGTTAGAAAGTTTATTGAAACTTATACAATTGAAGTCGAATCAAATGTGCCTGATTTTGAATGTCTGATGCTTGCACTAACTGGCAAGAAAGGATATTGTTTATATTATTGTCTTCCTGCTTCAATAGTGCGTGAACATTAAGCGATAATACCCACCTATTCATTCCCTACTTTTCGCAAACCAAATAGCTTTAAAATAAAGGATAGATTCTGACTTATGAAAAGAAATATAATAGTTATTAGCATTGTTGGCCTCATTGTTCTTTACGCTTATTTGTCAGAGAAATTTTCCAACAGAAACAAAATTGATTTAAGCAATTATGAACTAAACCAGGCCATTTCAAAAAAAATTCAAAATGATGTCCGTGATACGCTAAATCCTAAACCCGATTCAATAAGCATACAATGCTATGAGATGAAAAACAATCTGAAAGAAAAATATATTATTGGTTTCTTAAATGTCAATAGAAATTTCTTCTTTAATGATTCTTTATCTAATAGTATCGTTACTCAGTTTTTAGATGGAGTAATCTTGACAACAAAAAATGAACATTTTACTACTGATATTAAATTTCATTACCAGGTAGGTGGTGAGGAAATTAATCGTAATGTGCATCTGGATTTCCCTGCACGTAAAAAGACGATTTAAGAAATAAGTGAAAACATAAATATGCGGCTGTGCCCTTCAGGGTTAGGGTGCGCGAAGGCCGCAACAACCCACTCATTTATTCCCTACTTTTCGCAAACCAAATTGTTTTAAAATGAAGCTATGCCTTATTCCCTTAAACCCATCCTGTTGCATTGATGAAAGTATTGATAGATTTGTTGGGTAAGGAAATTTATTTGCTGATATACCTTACCAAATGTTGAAAATTTTCAAACACTTCACTTTTATTTTCTTTATCTTTTTTTGGGATTGCAACCATAAGGAAGCAAGGGAGAATTTTTATCCTAACAATCCTGAATTTTCAAAAAGTAATGGAGAACCATTTGATTTATCTACATCTTATTTTCTAAAAATAATTATGCCTGATACTCTGAATATTGATTTGAAAAACGATTCCATCAGAGATGAAATGTACTCCAGGATTTTATACTCTTCAAAAGAACTAATCTATTATAATTATTATTTGGGACATGACGTGTATAGATTTCTTTGGATTCGCGCTTTAGATGTTCCAGTAATTTTTTCAATACATAATAAAAATGGGAATGTTTGGTTAGAAGTTAAAATTCCAAGAAGCGTGACAGAAGAAGATGGAAAATCTAAATCCTACTATTATGAAAGTAAAGATTCATCATTAGTAAAATACGGAGCAATCAATACTTCTGATTTTGCATTAAATCAAAAACGAAACTTATCAATTAAAGAATGGAATACGTTTGAGACCTTGTTGAAAGAAACCGATTTTTTGAATATACCCTCTTATAATATTGTTGATGGTTTTGATGGTTCCTCCTGGATTATTGAGGCACACTTAAAAGATAATTATAAAGTTGTTGAACGCTGGAATCCTGAAAATGATTTTAAAAAATGCGGTGAATATTTGATAACACTTAGTGGACTACAAGAAGAGATATATTAAATATTTGTTTCCTCCCACGCCCTGTTGCATTGATGAAAGTATTGATAAATTTGTTGGAGGATAAGATCTAATCTGTTATTATGATAAAACAAACTCAAGTTACCTTTATATTCATCGCGTTTTTAACCAGTTGTTATCCTCATTCCAAAAAATATTCGAACAATGAGAAAAAGAAAATTGAATCTTGTCGAAACAATTGGGTATATCAGGACTTAACGCAAAAGATGGATTTGAAAGTTTTACTTTATCTTGAAAAATTCCATTATGATGTTTCTTCGTTTCCAAATTTTATTATTGGAGTAACTATGAATTCTGATACCGTTGGAATTATTGACAAAGATTTTGATGGTATCATAAACAAGAATGAAAAAATCACTGTGTCACCGCAAGTATGGACAGATACTGATAAGGAAATTTTAAAACCGGTTTTCTGGGTAAACAAAAAATCAAAGATTAATGATTTGCAATGTTCTGTAAAAAGAGTTTATTATGGGCGGATTCACAAGAAATAAGTTCACTACTCAACTAATCTTTTTTTACTACTCTTTTTACAAAACCCTTAACCCAACCCTGTTGCATTGATGAAAGTATTGATAGATTTGTTGGGGGGAAATCTGTTATGGATAATGTTAAAGCTATATGAAAGACTCAAATTTTGATGACGAAATAAATTGGTTTACTAAAGCACTCAATCATCATGAGAATGATGAAATGGCTCAAGCATTATTATCAATTAATTTTTACTGCGAAGAAAACCCGGATAATGCATGGGGTCTGATTGCAAAAGCATTAATTAATACTTCTCTAAGTAATTTTGAAGAATCAGAAAAAGCCTTAAAGTTAATAGACCTAAAAAAAAACAGTTCAACGAAGTTTCTTGTCACCTATTATGCTGAATGGGGAAGGCTTTATCATGAAAAAAATGAAATGGAGAAAGCAATTGAATATTATGACAAAAGAATTGAGATTCAACCTGACAAAACTCCTGCATACATTTATAAAGGTGGAGCACTTGCCAGAATGGGAAGATATAAGGAGGCAAAGGAACAGCATTTAAAAGCTACAAAATTGGAAGGCGATCCTGATGAGGCCTTCGAAAATTTGGGCAATATTTTTAGAGCTGAATTGAATTTAGAAGACGCGAAAGACGCATTTGAAAATTCATTAAAATTATGCGCAAATGATGAAAATGTAGAAAAGAAATTAGAAGATGTAAATAAGGCTTTTGAATTGAAGAAACAAATAAATGCTATTCAAAAAATAAGGCAAAAGTCATCGTTCAAGTAAGTTTCCCGTATTCAATTTCTCCAGACTCAACAACCCTTTAACCCAACCCTGTTGCATTAATGAAAGTATTGATAGATTTGTTGGGGGAATAGACCAAACAAATTGTATTCAAGAATACTTCGGTATAAAACGTTACCGGTAAGTAACAGCAGCAATAATGAAACTGAAAAATATTAATCTAATCATGCTTTTCATTTCTATAGAAGGGTTTGGACAATCAGTCACAAACTCAATCAATTTAAAAGAAGATTCAATTATTATAAACCGAATAAGTGAAAATTTTGTAGAGGTTAAATCTTTGAGACAAGTATTATCGAAAGGGTATGCACTTCCAAAAGATAGCTTGCAAATTGCACAGGATAAAGCTAACAATTTGCTTGATGGTGGGTATGTGTTTGAAAATTATATCCCGAGAGGGCCGCATCTCAAAAATGGCATTGTGGTAATAAAAGACAAGGACAATTCCATTCTGAAAATCAAGTATTATAGTGATTCTATACAGGTATTAACAGAAGAATATAATAACAACATTTTAATTGATCAGACTTCTTTTTCACCATGTGACAGCACTGTTATCGAAAAGTATTATTTCAATGACGGACGATTGCAACGAATAGATCTTTTTGATCCTAAAAAACAAAAGGAACGAATCATTGTAGATTATTCTGAAAAAGGTGAAATAATTAATGCCGAAATAAAATAACCTTAATGCCCTTAACTTAACCCTGTTGCATTGATGAAAGTATTAATAGATTTGTTGGAGGAATTAAATTATGAAGACTATCTACATTTTGACTTTCATTCTGTTTGCATTAGGTTTTAAAATTAATCGCCCACCCGTTTTGCAACTTGAAAGCAGATCACACGATTGTCTAAAACATTTGAGGCAAAATCCTTCTCTGAAAATCCCCAAAGACTTAGTTGATATAAAAAATAAACTGGAACATCTTGACTTCTTTATAAGTAACAACGGAGGAAAAATTGAAAGGATAATTTCAAGCTTGCCATTTAAAAGTGATAGCATAATAATTATTTCAGACACTGTCTGCGCAAGATTCGACAACTACAATATTTTCTTTCTTTCAGTTCGAAAGAAGAATATTTATAAAAACAGTTTTTATCCTTCGTTTGAGTTAACCCGCTATGATTTTGTTAGTGAAAGAGCATCAGAATATTTCTTTGAATTTGTTTTAGGTAAAGTTGAAAAAACCGACATCCTTAACAAACAGCCTTATGTATATTTGCAATCGGGCAAGAGTTGTTACAAAATAGCAACGCAGGCATATTTATACTATTATGACTTTATGAACCAAGTAGTAAAACAAGTTAATCCTGATGCAAAACGAATAAACCATTTACTTTAACCTAACCCTGTACATTGATGAAAGTATTGATAGATTTGTTTCTGAGCACCACAGATTATGAATAAAATAAGAATCAAACCGGTATTAAATATTGTACTTATTATCATTTTAATAATGTTTTTATTGGGAAAAGAAGTAGAATATAAGTTTGATTACCAAGATCCAATTCATACGGAACAAGACTACAATTATTTAAAATTATTTTTTCAATTATTTGTATTCGCACTTATCTTTTTGGTTATAAATGTTTTTTTTAAAAGAAGAAAATAACATGATCAATCTAAACCTTTACTAACTATTCACAAACTCAAACCTATAACCCAACCCTGTTGCATTGATGAAAGTATTGATAGATTTGTTGGAACGATAAATCAAGTATGGAATTAAAAGAGTACGGAATAAGTATAACACAAAAGTAAAATAGGATATGACTGAAATAGATGATAATTTTTTTAATAGAGCTGACGAACATATCAATTTGTCGAATCAACAGCTTTCAAATGCCAGCATGAGTATGGTAAGTGCATCAATGATGTACAGCGTATCAAGATTTAATGCATGGGTTAACGCTCGTGGTTGGAATAGTGGAAAAGAAATGGAGAAAGCTAAAGAGGTATCTCTTGAATATTTTGTAGAACAGTACAGAAGGATGTTAAAAGAGAATTTTGAGGACTACATTAATAACTTTGACAACTATATGAACAAGAACAATCCCTAAGCCAGTAGCATGAAAGTATTGATAGATTTGTTGAGGATATACACTATGAAACAACTGATTCTAATTTTAATTATTTTTCTTAAAGCCAGTCTTGTTTTCGGGCAAAATTTAGCTTACATAAAAGATATAAATAAAGTTAAATATAATCCCGATTACGAACATCCAGAATTGGATAGCATTGTTTGGATTGTGAATGATAATAGATGGACTGAACCATGGCAAGTATATTATGATAGCAACTTTAAAATTCTTGCTTACGAATCACATATTGATAGGGATACATGTAAGATTACTGAATATTGGAGAAATAGAAATATCAAAATGCTTATCTTATACATTAATGGCCCGAACGACAATCCAAAAAATGGAGATACTCCATTATGGTATTATCAGGAGTTGTATTGTAAAAATGGTCAAATGATTAGCAAAGAATTTCCTAATGAAATCAATGAGCAATTAATTATAGAATATTATTGTAATGGGCAATTGAAATTAAAGTTTTTGAGAAAGGGTATTGGAGCAGTTGGGAAAATGGAAACATGGTATGAAACAGGAATGAGAAAGAATGAATCGTTTTGGAAAGACCATAAAGAAGAAGGAGAATGGAAATATTATAAGCCTTCAGGTGAATTAGATTATGAAGAAAACTATGCGAATGGAAAGCTGATAAATACCACAAAAAAGAAATAACCTACAACCCTTTAACCCAACCCTGTTGCATTGATGAAAGTATTGATAGATTTGTTGGGGGGAATAAATTATTTTTATTTTATGAAACACTGCCTATCAATATTAGTTTTATTCTTTTGCTTTGAATCATACGGTCAATTGTACACTGAAAAAAAAGCAGCTAACTCTTATGATAGCTTAGGTATAAAACAAGGATTTTGGATTGAGCGGACATTGAAAGTTAAATTACATTATTATTTTTATACGGTAACTAACTCCGCTCAAGAATTAACTCAAGCAACCCAATTTAGATATTTTAGAATTTCAGAAGGTGAATACAATGATGGAAAGCGTGTTGGAACCTGGCTTGATTATTCAGACTGTATGAATTATTTCGACCTGACCGAATCCGAACAACACATAGATGATAAGAATATTGAAATTGATACTTCTAAAGCTTCTAAACTTGATGGCCAAATATTTTTAACATTAGATACTATAAATGTCAATTGCATCCAAGGGAATTGTGTTTTTACAACTTCGAACAATCAAGAGTTCAAGAGATTTACCAGAGAAAAATTAGACACTGAATTATTGAATTTGGCTACTTGCAAGTATGACCGAATAATTTGTAAAAAGAAAAAACATAGATAACAAGATGATTCCCTCAACCCTTTACCTAACCCTGTTGCATTTATGAAAGTATTGATAGATTTGTTGGTGTTAAAAAAATTAAACTAATAAAACCGAAATTAATATGCCAAATAAATATTCTGAACAAATGTCGAAGCAGACAGATGCTGAGTTAATTAAAATTGTTAATGAACTACGTGATGATTATGAAACAGAGGCTGTGTCGGCTGCTGAAGAAGAATTGGCTAAACGAAATTTATCATCCGATCAAATTTCAACAGCTAAAGAAGAAATTGAAAAGAAAAAGCAATTTGATGAACGGAGAGCAAATGAGCCTCTTGGACCAGGTTGGAAAATATTGACAGCTATGTTTCCGGGATTAATACAAATCTTTTTTTCAGCAACATTTAAAACTGATGGCTATGATAGAAAAGCAAGAGAACTTGTTACTTGGACACTTTACGGTTTTGGTTTTTATTTTGGATTTATAATTTTGATAATCTTGCTTGGTAAAATATTCTAATCATATATCCGGTTTGCCCCTCGCTAAAGCCATTGTCCTTCCTTGCCTTTCACAAAATTCCCAACCCTTTAACCCAACCCTGTTGCATTGCTGAAAGTATTGATAGATTTGTCGTGATGGATAATCTTAAAAACATAAAACAACAATTTTTTGATTCATTAAAACGAGGAACGGGAGAGGCATATTTAATTGCTAAAATGAACCCGACAATTGATTTTTCAAATTATATCATTAAAGGAACTTTAAATAATTATGCTTATGATGGTCAATGTGAAAATAGCAGAGCCAAGTACATTTTTGATATTATTTCAACGTCAAATAAAAAGGAGAAAATTCGCAAGGCAGTTTTAAAAGGACTTGAAACAGAAAATACCAATACCTGGAACTTAACACATCTTTTCGATCTCGCTAAATTTTTTGCACAACAGGGGGACGAGCAATTAAGAGTGGCGATTCATATTAGATTTTTCGAGAATATGATTGAGGGGTCAAGTTGGGTAGGCTATCAACAAATTCTTGAACTTGGGGGATTACGAGGGTTACTTTTTATTGCACACAAAATTGGACACTACCTAGAACAAAATCCTGACGACAGTGAGAACAGTTCAATTATTGAGCACTTTCAAGAAAGCAATCCCGAAATAGATGCAATGGAAGAACTGAAAAAAATTTCAGTTTCAAATTCATATATAAGAACCTATCTTGATAACATTAAAAGAACAGAAGAAAATTGGGAGAAGTTCAAACAGCCAATTAAAGAATTTGAAACTATTATTAATGAAATTGGAGCAACTAAACATTCATATATTTATCTGCGGAATAGAAATTTAACACAAGGAGAATTGGAATTGATAGCAAATAAATTCCTTTCAGAAAAAGACAAATTCAAAAAGGGACAATTCTTAGCAATATTTTCAAAATACAAATTCCCCTTTGATTATAAGCCAATATTGGATTTAGCTAAAGAGAAGCCAAATGGGAAGAATCGACTAGTTGAGTTTGCAATTGAAGCAGTATCATTTTTTCAAGGAAACGACATCAGACAATTTGCGTTAGACAAATTAAAGGTAACGAACCGACCAAACCTTTTTATTGAAATGTTAAAAAACAATTATAAGAATGGCGATCACAAATTGTTAAAATCAATTGCAAAAAAATATCATAGTGAACACATGATTGAACAGCTCGCTTCCTCTTTTGTTGCAATTTACAAAGCGAACAAAACATCAGAATGTATTGAACCATTATTGGAACTCTATCGAAAAAGTAATTGCGGAATTCACAGACATAAAATTGTTGAAATCTTAATAGAGAATAATTTACTACCTGACTACCTTAATGAAGAAATAAAATTTGACAGCTATGAAAAAACAAGACAGTTGCATCGCTCAAATAATTCTCATTCTCTACTTTTTTAAAAGCTCAACCCTTTAACCCACCGCGTAGCATTGATGAAAGTATTGATAGATTTGTTGGGGGGAATAGACCAAACAAATTGTATTCAATAATACTTCGATATAAAACGTTACTGGTAAGTAAATAACAGCAATAATGAAACTGAAAAATATTATTCTAATCATGCTTTTCATTTCTATAGAAGGGTTTGGACAATCAGTCACAAACTCAATCAATTTAAAAGAAGATTCAATTATTATAAACCGAATAAGTGAAAATTTTGTAGAGGTTAAATCTTTGAGACAAGTATTATCGAAAGGGTATGCACTTCCAAAAGATAGCTTGCAAATTGCACAGGATAAAGCTAACAATTTGCTTGATGGTGGGTATGTGTTTGAAAATTATATCCCGAGAGGGCCGCATCTCAAAAATGGCATTGTGGTAATAAAAGACAAGGACAATTCCATTCTGAAAATCAAGTATTATAGTGATTCTATACAGGTATTAACAGAAGAATATAATAACAACATTTTAATTGATCAGACTTCTTTTTCACCATGTGACAGCACTGTTATCGAAAAGTATTATTTCAATGACGGACGATTGCAACGAATAGATCTTTTTGATCCTAAAAAACAAAAGGAACGAATCATTGTAGATTATTCTGAAAAAGGTGAAATAATTAATGCCGAAATAAAATAACCTTAATGCCCTTAACTTAACCCTGTTGCATTGATGAAAGTATTGATAGATTTGTTGTTAGTGCTGATTTAATAGCTTTTTAAAAATTGTAACTGATGAACAGAAGAAGTCCCGAATAATGCTATTATTGTTTTGGATATCGGAACTCATAATCAGAAAAGTTGCAATAGTAACTTGTTATACATAAAACGGAGCAAATTGTTGCATTTTCATTTTGTTTGACAAAAGTCCATTTCTCAAGTTGTTTAAAATGCAGTAATTTAACCCGTGTTCAGTATAGTAACATTAAAAAAAAGATGAGACACTGCATTTCTACGCTAGCATTTGTAACAGTACTTATATTTTGTTGTGCACAGACAAGCATAACACTTGATAACTCATTCAATCAAAAGTACCTTTACGTTAAATATAATATTGATACAATAATTGAACGTGCTGATTCATTTACTAACTATACTGGACTTGACAAAAACGGTAGAAAAACAAAAAGTCATAGTTATTGCATCAACGGCAACTTGATGAATACTACAGAGTTTGACACGTTTGAAAACGAACTAAAATCTTCGGATTACTCTTGCGAACAAAGGGGGAAAATCACTTCCCAAGAAATTTCAGAGTATAAGAACAATAAGCATATTAAGTCATCAAATAGCGAAGACTGTAAGATATTTGACACTTCCTCTGAGACAACCTATGATGAACAAGGGCGCCAGCAAGAATATCGTTGTTTTAGTTTTGGACACTTATCCTGGAAAGAAATTTACTCTTATGAACCTACCAAAAGACACGTAATTAAAATTAGGCGAAAAGAAAATGGCGAAACAATCTTCAAGGAAATAATAAAACTTGATAGCCTGAACAGAGAAATCATTTCTGAGTGTTATTATGACGGCAAGATGACTTCAAAATACACTACTGAATACGATGAGTATGGAAATAAAAAAAGATATGCAGGATATTTTTATCCAAACAAAGAATTGATATTAGAAACAATCAGCTATTATAGTACTAAATTTAAATTAGATAGTATTATATCTAAGCATGGGGATATCCTAAACAATTATAATTTGACTTGTTACGAATATAACGCTATCGGTTTATTGATTAACGAAACTTATAGAGACTATGCCAATGAACTAAACAATTGGCAGAAAGTTTACGAGTATAAATGAGCGCGGCATAACAAACAATCAATGTTGCATAACTTAAGTGAAAAGCGGATTTCAATTTAATACGATTGGAAATTTTAAAAGAAGCGCTATAAATTGTAAGCCCCCAGCTAGTGCGAGCTTTTAGCTCGTACTTTAACCTTATAACTAAAATAGTTTTTTAATAATAAATTCACGAACTAAAAGTTCGCGATAGCAGGAGCACCATAATTAGAAAAAGAATTGAACGGTTGCAACCATTTCATCACAGGGAGGGCTCGCATCTAAGCCTATATTACTAAAAGTTAAAATGACAGGTATGGAAAAAATATTAGTAGATTTTCATAATTCCGATAAAAAAGGAAGAGTTCGATTAAATACAAATGGTACAAGAACTGATTTGGAAAAGAACAATATAATCCTGATTGAAGGTATAGAATTGTTATTGCACGATGGTGATGAGTTGGTTACAAAAGGAATAATTAATTACTCAAAAGATGAAAATATATGGGTTGCTGAAATTGATTGGAATGATTTAAAGAATAAAGAATAAAGAATTCCAATTAACTATAGTCAGCATATCAAAAAACCATAGCCTCGATAAATCAACCCTGTTGCATTGATGAAAGTATTGATAGATTTGTTGGAGGATTAAAAGCCTATGAATTATACCATGACGATACTAAAGACCATAACTTTGATTACAATTCTTATCTTTCTTTTGAGTTGCAAACAAACCAAACCTCAAAATGAAAATGATGTCGAAATTGTATTACCCGATACCAGCGTAAATCATAGACCCAACACATGGTATCTTGGTGCAAAAAATATAAGACGCCAGTTGAATCTAAAAAACCTTGAACTTGGAGTAGATAGTATTGAAATCAGAATTTACCAACAGGGCGGGTGGAATCCAAACCATGTCATTATTATTAAAAACGAAAATAAAATATGGAGTGCTTCAGTTATTTCCTATCATACTCATCTTCTTTCTGAAAATGAAATTCAATTCGATACAACTTCGGATACAAATCAATTTTTTCATTTGGTAGTGGATAGCGCAGAATTTGAAAATCTAATTGTAAAAAGTTCCTGGAATAACCTGCTTGATAGTTTACAGTTTTTTGGAATAAATACTTTGCCTTCGCAGCAAGACATAAAAGGATTTGAAGATAGGTCCGATGACGGTATTGAATATCATTTTGAAATAGCAACTAAACACCGATATAAATTTTACACCTACCATTGCCCTGCCATGTATTCTGATAACTATAACCAATCAATTGTAAATATCTTAGGGCTTATAAACAGAGAATTAAAGGGGATGATGATGATTGATTGCTAACATTGATGAAAGAAAAATCCTAAAACAAAAAAAACGCGAAGCAAACCACCATGCTTCGCGTATTTTTTAATTAGTACGGTTATCGGTGCCGCCTTTACCCGGTTTCTTCTTCTTTTTATTTTCCACTTCACTTTCAATCTTCTTTTTCTTAGATGCCTTTGGCTTCTTCTTTACTTCGCGTTCAATCTCTTCATTAGAGTCGAATGAAGTTAAGCGCGGACTGTTGGGGTTTCTGTAACCGTTACGATGCTCAGTTACCGGTTCTTTACCTTGATCTTTTTTCATAAAAGTGTATGTTTGTTTAAAGTGATGTCAAAGTTATAAAAAGTTCAAAACTATTTAAGCCACTAAGTCACTAAGACTCTAAGGAATTTTTAACCTGCTTCTCTCCGTGATAATTGATTTTCTTTTGACACAAATGCACAAAGGCAATAAGATTTTTTTTTGCTTTGTGACTTAGTGTCTTAGTGGCAATTCATTTACTAAAAATCAAGTTTCAATATTACACACTTAGTTTGAATTGTAAATTTTAATATAGATTCGCTAATATAAATTTGCTAACATACCAATATGAAGAAAGTAAAACCTGTTGTTAAATCTGCCCAATCAGGCAATTCAAAATTTAAAGCACCTTCATCAAATAATGCCTTGATGCTTACGTGCAGTTATATCTGTGCAGGCTTTGCATTCCTGCTTTATGCAAACACATTAACTCATGAATATGCATTTGATGATTTTCCTACTATTTACGGAAACCGCATTACCATGATGGGTTTTGCGGGAATCCCTACCCTGCTGCGTACTGCTTTCTGGTATGGTTTAGACGGGCAGAATGATTGGCTCTATCGCCCGTTGTCAATGGTTATGTTTGCTATTGAGTGGGGGCTTTCACCTAATACGCCTGCATTAAGTCATTGGGTCAATGTGTTGCTCCATGCAGTAACTGCAGTAGTTCTTTTCAGATTTTTAGTAAACCTGTTTCAGAATAAAAATTTGCTGCTTCCCTTTGCAATCACATTACTGTGGCTGGCACATCCCATACATACCGAAGTTATAGCAAACATAAAATCGCGCGATGAGATTATGAGTTTTCTTTTTGGCGTGCTTACGCTGAATAGTTTTTTGAGCTATATAAAAACCGATGAACGAAAACATATTTTATGGGGCTGCTTATTTTTCTTCCTTTCATTAATGTCTAAAGAAAGTGGCATTACCCTGCTTGCAGTTGTTCCGCTTATGTTCTGGTTTTTTACCGATGCACCTTTAAAAAAGAACTTAATAACCTCCTCCATAATAATTATTCCTGCTGTGGTATATATCATCATTCGTGGCATGGTGCTTACCAGCCAGTTAAATCTTGGTGTCGAAATTCCCTTAATTGATAATTCATTGATGGGAGCGAACCATAATTTTAATCTCGAAAAAGGAACTGCATTTTATATTCTCGGAATATATATTAAGCTGTTGTTTTTTCCGCATCCCATGAGCAGCGATTACTCATTCGATGAAATAAAAATTGTTGGTTTTAGTAATCCGCTTGCGCTAATATCGCTCATCGGTTATGTGGCGCTTGGCGTTTATGCATTGATAAGGATGCCTAAGAAAGACCCCGTTGCATTTGGTATCCTGTTTTATCTCGCTACTATTTCAGTGGTTGCCAATGTGGTTTTTCTTACACGCTCCACTATGGCTGATCGTTTTCTTTACATGCCTTCATTGGGCTTTTCAATTATATTGGTGATTCTTATTGCAAGAATTTTAAAAATTGATTTGGATGCAAAAGCAGATTTTGCAGGTGTAAGCAACCTGCTTAATTATAATAAAAGCCTCACCTATACAGTAGGCGTTATTTTGGTTTTGTCTTCTTTTAAAACTATTGCCCGTAATGGCGACTGGAAAAATGACACCACTATTTTCAGCACTGATGTAAATCATGCACCCGGCAGTTCGCGTCTGCACTGGCTTTATGCAAATCACATGGTGCAGGATGTAAAACAAGGCAAGGTAACACCCGACCAGGCTGATAATAATTACAACATTGCTATAGACCAATTCAACAAGTGCATTGAAATTCATCCCGGTTATTACGAGGCCTATTTTGGACTGAGTGATATTTATGCAACAAAAAAAGATTTTCAAAAGGCTTTGTATTATTCAAAACTATCAGTGGCAAATAATCCCAAAGAGGCAATAGCTTACAACAATCTTGGCAGTTTATATTTTAAGATGCAGCAGTTCGACAGTGCAATTGCCACGTTGAATACAGCCATAAAAATGAATGGTCAATATGCAGATGCTTATAATAATTTAGGTTCGGCATATTTCAGCAAAAGCGATTTTGATAACGCTATTTTCAATTACAAAAAAGCAATTGAGATTTCGCCAATATATACCGATGCATGGAAAAATCTTGGCAGCAGCTATGGCGCGAAGAAAGATTTCGATAACTCAATTGCAGCATTTCGCAAAGCAGTTGAATTAGATCCGAATAATGCAGAGGTCAATTATTTTCTTGGTATAACCTATCAGAATAAAGGTGATGCATTAAATGCAAACGCTTACATCAGCAAGGCTTATGAATTGAATCCTTCATTGAAGAAATAATGGCTCTACCTGTTGAAGAAAATAAATTTATTTTTGATCGCTAAAACATATAATACGATGCGTTCTGTTTTTACTCTTGTTTGCCTGATAATTTTAATTGCTGCCAAACACAGTATGGCGCAAACCGATGACAGCATTTTTAATACTATGACTTTTTTTTACATAGATAACAGCAGCGATGCTAAACATAAGGGATTGAACAGCAAGGTAAAAAAATATCTGTCTTTAAAACTTAAAGAGCAAGCTGATTTGAAAGGCAATTATTTTTATTTTTTTGCCGCTAATGGAAAAAATCCTATATCAGAAACAAAATTAAATAAGCTAACCGATAGCGATATACTAACAAATTATTTATCACAACCGTCAGCAACTGCTGATTACGAAAGCGACAATAAAAAATTGCAAATTCAATTTACTAAGACTGCACCCGTTAAAATCAGCGACACTCTTAAAGTTTTTTTATTCCTTTCGTACAATGCTGTTAACAGGATGGTTGCCGAACTGAATAACATGCCAACACCGGCAGTTTTTCCAACTGAACTATCATCGTATATTAATCGTGATAAAATTGTAAGAGCAAGGATTTTCATTATTACCGATAAAGCCATAAAATTGAAATATACAAATGAGCAGCTTAATCATTGTTTCAGCTTTAATGATAACAATACCTATATTCAACCTATCATTGAATTCAAATAACTTGCAACCGGATCATTTTTTTATTACTAAACCTTGTAACATAAAATTTGTTATCCCGTCTATTTTAGGGCTGATTTCAATCATTAGCTTTGCACCTCATTTTTACAAAACTGTTTATGTATAAAACACAAACAAAAAAATCTATGGCAACCAAAATTTTCCGTTTATCCATATTTCCCTATTTCCCTATTTCCATATTTCCATATTTCCTCCTTCTCTTATCCCCAGCCCTACTTCAGGCTCAACAAAAGTCAACCATAAGCGGTTATGTTAAAGATGCTAAGTCAGGTGAAACATTAATCGGTGCAACTGTTTATCTTAAAGAAAATCAAAAAGGATCTGTTACCAATGTTTATGGCTTTTATTCATTTACTGTTGAACAAGGAAGTTACAATTTGGTAATTTCTTATTTAGGTTATGTGGAGCAAAGCCAACCTGTAACGCTTAACAAAGACCTTAACATTAACATTGACTTACAACCAAAAGTTATTGAAACGCAGGCAGCCGAAGTAGTTGGCGAAAAGGTAGGAGATAATGTACGCTCAACGCAAATGGGTAAGGATATTATTGAAGTGGAAACTATAAAAAGCATTCCCGCTTTTATGGGCGAAGTGGATGTATTAAAAGCCATACAGTTATTACCCGGTGTGCTTGCAGCCGGTGATGGCAATGCAGGCTTTTATGTACGTGGTGGCGGACCCGATCAAAACTTAGTGCAATTGGATGAAGCTACAGTTTATAATGCATCTCACCTGTTTGGTTTTTTTAGCGTGTTCAATGCCGATGCTATAAAAAATGTTACGCTTATTAAGGGCGGTATGCCTGCCAATTATGGAAACCGATTGGCTTCTGTAGTTGACATTACTATGAAAGACGGAAACATGAAAGAGTTTCATGGCGAAGGTGGATTGGGTTTTATAGCAAGTCGTTTTACTGTTGAAGGGCCAATAAAAAAGGATACCTGCTCATTCATTATTTCTGCACGCAGAACTTTTATTGATCTCTTTCTTCGCGAACCATTTGTAAGTAAAAGTTCCAATGCTTACGGCAACACATATTATTTCTACGATTTAAATACCAAGATCAATTATAAATTTACTGATAAAGACCGCTTGTTTCTGAGCGGATATTTTGGTCGTGATAAATTCAAATTTAAAAGCTCAAGCACTGGCTTTAAAGCCAATATACCGTGGGGCAATGCCACTGCAACCCTGAGATGGAATCATGTTTTCAACAACAAACTATTTTCAAACACTTCAGCAATTTTTACTGATTATAATTTTTCATTTGGTGCCGGGCAGGATGAATTTGAATTTAAACTTTACAGCGGTGTGCGCGACTGGAATGGTAAAATTGATTTTAACTACTACCCTACTGTTAATCACAATGTAAAGTTCGGATTGAATTATGTGTATCACACTTTTACTCCATCCACAGCTTCGGCACGTCAGAGTGACACTGAATTTGATCTTGGCGAACCTTATAAAATTTATGCTCATGATGCAGCACTTTATGTTTTGGATGAATGGAGTATAAGTGATGTTTTTAGCGTTAATGGAGGTCTGCGCTATACTCACTTTGCCCAGGTAGGTCCATTCGATCGCTATATCACAAATGAAAATTACCAGGTGGTTGATACTGTTACTTACAAAAGTGGTGAAAAGGTTGCAGCATACAATCACATAGAGCCGCGTCTTACTGCCACATACATTGTTGGACCTTATTCATCGGTTAAAGCATCGTTTACACAAAATTACCAGTATGTGCATCTGGCTTCCATATCATCTGTGTCGTTACCTACCGATGTTTGGGTGCCAAGCAGCGATCGTGTTAAACCACAATTCGGAACTCAATATGCTTTTGGATATTTCCGCAACTTCAAAAAAGATTTGTATGAAACATCAGTAGAAGTTTATTACAAAGAGATGAAAAACCAGATTGAATATCGCGAAGGCGCACAACCCGATCAGGACATTAAAAATAACCAGGATAATAATTTTGTTTTTGGTAAAGGATGGAGTTATGGTGCAGAATTTTTTATAAAGAAAAAATACGGAAGAATGAATGGATGGATAGGCTACACGTTAGCGTGGACGCTGCGAAATTTTCCCGACCTGAATGACGGCAAAGATTTTTATGCAAAATATGATCGCAGGCACGATTTGTCAATAGTTTTTATTTATGAACTAAGTAAAAAGTGGTCTATCGGTGCCACATTCATTTATGCAACAGGCAATGCACTTACACTGCCGGAGCAACGCTATCTATTTGCAGGACCTGTTGATGTAAGCAGTATCAGCTCCGATCAATTCAACAATCCGCAGATTTATTATACGTATGGCGACAGGAATTCTTACCGCTTTAAACCCTATCACCGTTTAGATATTTCGGCCACTTTAAAAGGCAAGCGTACCAAGAAGTTCGAAAGCGATTGGAATTTCTCCATCTATAATGTTTACAATCGTTATAATCCTTACTTTATTTATTTCGATTCATCTTACGATACAGAGAAAAATGCAATTAAGATTCAGGCCAAGCAGGTGAGTTTGTTTCCGATACTGCCAAGCGTTACGTGGAATTTCAGGTTTTAAAGTAGTCAGATGTCAGACACCTTTTCGGGTGTCAGACATCTAATCTACGAAAGTAAGCATGACAAATGTGTCTGACACCCGAAAGAGGTGTCTGACACAAACGAAAAAAAATCTTACAAAAAGAAAATAAAATATCAATAACAAGAATCAATGAATTATAAATCTCAATCAAAATCCCGAAATATATTTAGTGTAGCAATAGCCATAATTGTTATATCATCTCTTCTGCTATTGAGCGCATGTGAAAAAAATATCACTGTTGATTTACCGGCTTCAAAATCAGAAGTAGTAGTTGAAGGTTATGTTGAAACAGGAACACCACCTTATGTTTATCTTTCATACAGCACCGATTATTTTGCAGCAATTGATTCTGCGTCATTAATAAATTACACTATAAAGGGTGCTACTGTAACTATCAGTGACGGAATTATTACAGACACTTTGCTCGAAATATCACCAAGCTATGGATACTTTTATGTTTCAACAAAATTAACCGGCACTGTTGGCCGAACCTATACACTAACTGTTAAAACTACTAATGGAGAAATAGTAACCGCACAAACTACATTACATCAACCGGTGCCATTAGACAGCTTATGGTTTAAGACACAGCCCAATAACGATACGCTTGGTTTTACATGGGCGCGCATGACCGACCCTGATACTTCAGGAAATAATTACCGCTGGTTTGCAAAACGGTTGCACAAAGACAGTTTGTTTATTGCACCTTTCGGTTCATCATTTGAAGATAAATTTATTAATGGCACTACTTTCGATTTTGCATTCAATCGTGGTGAATTGCCTAATTCATCCTCTGACCCTAATGATATTACAACAGGTTTTTATTCAGTTGGTGATACTGTAGTAGTTAAATTTTGCACTATGGATAATAACTCTTACACCTTTTGGCGCGATGCAGAAACACAATCAACCAATAATGGAAATCCTTTTGGTTCCATATCCCCTATTACTTCAGGTGTAAAAGGCGGACTCGGTATTTTTTGCGCTTATGGGGCAAGTTATGATACGGTTATTTGTAAGAAGTAGTAATATGCTTAGGCATTACAAAGTTTTCACCCAGGTAATTGTTGTATTGCTCTTTCAATGCAAATCAACACTTGCACAGCAAAGCGCAAAGCGACCTAATATTATTTTCATCATGAGTGATGATCATGCATGCAAAGCAATAAGTTGTTATGATGGCAGCATTAATAAAACACCGCAGATAGATCGTATTGCAAAAAATGGTGTGCGCTTTACCAATTGCTTTTGCACCAATGCAGTGTGCGGACCAAGCCGTGCAACTATTTTAACCGGTCAGCTGACGCACATCAACGGGATGATAAATAATGAAGTGGTATTTGATTCATCGAGTGTTACGCTGCCTAAAATTTTGCGTGCAAACGGATATCAAACGGCCATCGTAGGCAAGTGGCATCTCAAGAGCGATCCAACAGGATTTGACTACTGGAAAATTCTACCCGGACAAGGCGAATATTTTAATCCCGATTTTATTGAGAACGGAAAAAAAATTCATGAGCAAGGCTATGTAACCGACCTGATAGCAGAATATGCCCTCGATTGGTTAAATAAACGAGATACCGCAAAACCATTCTTTATTATGATTCATAACAAAGCGCCTCATCGCCCATGGTTGCCGAAAATTGAAAATGCCATGCTTTATGATACTGCAAACATTCCCTTGCCTGTAAATTTTTATGATGATTACAGCAACCGCGCTGATGCAGCAAAAGATCAGAAGATGTCTATAGTTAGAGACCTTGAACTTTCAACTGATCTCAAACTTGATGAGGAACTTACGGATGAAAATAAATTTCAAATCAACTTCGGGCGATTGAGCGAATCGGATCAAAAAGCTTTCGATAGTGTTTATGCAATCAGAAATAAATCTTATTACGAAAGTGATCTGCGAGGCTATGATCATGCTGTATGGAAATACCGCAGATACATTGACGATTACCTTGCAACCATTAAAACTGTTGACGATAAAGTGGGTGAAGTACTGGATTATTTAAAAGCGCATAATCTCGAAGAAAATACAATTGTAGTTTATACTTCCGACCAGGGATTTTTTCTTGGCGAGCATGGATGGTTTGATAAACGTTTTATGTACGATGAAAGTTATCGCATGCCACTGCTCATTCAGTATCCTGCAAAAATAAAAGCGGGTAATGTGAATGATCAATTGCTCATGAATATTGATTTTGCACCAACACTGCTTGAATGGGCAGGTATAAGCAAGCCACAACAAATGCAAGGCGTTTCATTTGCAAATTATATTGATAATAAGGAAAGACTGCGCCATGCAACCTACTATCATTACTTTGAATACCCGGGCGAACATGCAGTGAAACGGCATTACGGCATCAGAACTGAAAAGTATAAGCTCATTCATTATTATTATGATATTGATCAATGGGAATTATTCGATCTGCAAAGCGACCCGCATGAAATGATGAATGTTTACAATAACCCGGCATACACTGATATTCAAAAAGATATTACAGCGCAGTTAAAGAAAATGCAAACGGAATATGCTGATACCAACTTTGCTGTACCGATGAGTTATGCGGTAGTTCAAAATAAAATTTTGAATCAGCATTACAGCTTAGCAAAACAACCTTCACCAAAATATCCTGACAATAAAAATAAGCTCACTGATGGAAAAATAGAGAACCCTGAATTTAAAGGAACACACATCAGTGAAAACTGGATTGGTTTTGAAGCTGATAATTTTGAAATGATGCTTCCGATAAAAAGTAAACTGAAAGCAACAGAAATTGAAATCCGTTTTCTTGATCTTCCTGATTCATGGATATTTAAACCTGACAGTGTTATGTTTTATTTTAAGAATGAAAACGACAAATATATCTCACCAGGGAAACCAATTATAACGGAAGAAAAAAGAACTACAGGTGGCAACATTATCCATTACAAAGTGCAGTACCTGAATGGCAACATCAATGAAATAAAAATCAAAGCCATTAATCATGGTGTTTGCCCGGCAGGTCATGCTGCCGCAGGAAAACCCGCATGGATATTTACTGATGAAGTTATAGTGCGATAGAAACAGTTATCAGAAAAGATTCAAGCAATCGGTATTCAGTATGTGATTCAAGCATTATAATGTTAATCTTCTGATAAAGCATATTTGCTATTAAAAAGTAGTTGTAAGTTGGCGCAATTAAAACCAACTATAGTAACAAACAAAAATTTTAAATGGAAGTAACTGAAGTAGCAACGCATAAAAACTTTATTGATATTGATGAGGCATTCAAAAGTAAAAGTCCGCGACTATATAAATATTTGCCGGGTGCTGTAACCCGTTATCTCAAACGCATTGTTCATCAAAACCAGATCAATGATTTTATTGATCGCAATGCTGATAAGTTTGAGTTTGAATTTGTGGATGCCATTATTGAAGAGTTTGGTGCTAATGTAATTGTAAAAGGAGCAGAAAACATACGCACAACAGGCGGTGTTATTTATGCTGCCAATCATCCCCTTGGCGGATTGGATGCCATTTCTTTCCTGCATATTTTAGGACGCTATCGCACAGATGTTAAGTTTATAGTGAATGATATTTTATTGCAACTTAAAAACCTGTCGGGTATTTTTATAGGTGTAAACAAGCATGGAAAAAATGCGAAAGAAGTATTAGATACTATTGATAATATGTATGCATCAGAACAGGCAGTTCTTATTTTTCCTGCTGGCCTGGTATCGCGCAGGCATAATGGTGTGAGCAAAGACCTGATGTGGCGGAAAAGTTTTATTGGTATGGCACGCAAGCACATGCGCGATATTATTCCCATACATATTGAAGGTACTAACTCTAACTTTTTTCATAACCTGTCGTGGTGGCGCAAAAAACTTGGTATTAAAGCTAATATAGAGATGCTTTACCTTGTTGATGAAATGTATAGGCAGCACGATAAAACTATTACGGTGACATTCGGCAAGCCCCTCCCCTGGCAATTATTTGATGAATCAATAACCGATGCCGACTGGGCGCATCGTGTTAAAGAGCATGTATATGCAATGGTGGATAATGATCAATCGAA